>JAJRVM010000299.1 GCA_024277285.1 Planctomycetota bacterium | reverse complement strand
GAACTCCAAGAACCACCGAAAGTGGAAAAATCACCGCTCTCAAGACCACCACCCAACAAAGAGCCCATGCAGGAAAAGAACGAAGATCCCTCCCCTCCGCGCGTCTTTGCGTCCTCTGCGTTTACCCTGATCGAATGGTTTACCCTTATCGAATGACCGAGCCGTGCGGAACAAGAGCTCAGGCCGTGAAGTGCGTTCCTGCACCCGCCCTCCGGGGCCGGCGTCGCTGCACTCGCGGTTGGCACCACCGGCCCGAGCTAGAACGGTCGTCCGGACCTGAAGCGGACCCGTTCAGCCGGCATAACCCAAGGGGAGGAACGACGAGACGAGGCGTGTTGGGGGAGAGCGCCTTCGCCGCACGACTTCGGTCCCGCATCCAGGTTCTATCAAGAATCGGTCAAGGAGCTCGGTATTTGGCGAGTCGGATTGCGACCGGCAAAGGGGTATTGCTCAAGTTCGACGACCGTACCTGAGAACGGGGCCGCGCGGTCGCTGATCCAAAATGTGACGACCGACGCGACCTCTTCGGGTCGAGTCATCCGGCCGCTGGGGATTTCATCCATGCCCAATCGATCCGGCCATCCGGCGCGAAAACCATCGTCCAGCTTGTAACGATATTCGTTTTCGGTGAGCACCCATCCCACGTTGAAATGCACAACTCGAATGCGCTCAGTGCCAAGAACGTTGGCAAGGTTCATGGAAAGTGTGAGGAGTGCACCTTTCGAAATGCTGTAAGCGAGCAGATTGCCTTCACCACCCAGGGCATTGACCGAACCGATATTGGCGATGCATCCTTGCGTCGCCTGAAGATGGGGCCGAGCGGCTTGGATCAGCAGCAATGGCGCCCGCACGTTGACGGCCATCATGCCGTCAAAGAGTTCGATGGAGGTCGAGTCCAAGTCCGAGCGTCGAATCCACGCGGCGTTATTGACGAGGGCATCCAAGCGGCCGAACCGATCGACTGCCGCACGCACGATTCGCTCTGCCGCCGTCGGATCGTTCAGGTCGTCGCAGACCAGCATCGCACGTTGGCCAAGTTCTGCCAGAAGTTGCTCGCCGCGCGCTCGATCTCGACCGTGCACCACCACCTGCGCCCCCTGCTCGACGCACGCCTGCGCGATCGCCTTGCCGATTCCCGTTGTGCTCCCCGTGACGATGACGACTTTGTCTTGCAGCATGTCTTGGTGCTCTCACGAGGCGGCGTCACGGCATGGGCCATGCGGATGGGCGGTCATTTCGCGGAACCGGACCGAGTGACTCGATGTTCCGCCCAAGCGGCCGCACCCATCACGCCCGAATCGTCACCCAACTTCGCGGCCGTGATTTCGAACGAGCCCACGAAGGACGGCATGACTCGCTTCTCTGCCGCCGCTTTTGCCGGCTGCACGAAGAGCTCGGGCATGGCTTCGACCAGACCGCCGCCGAGGACGATCGTGTCAGGCAACAAGAGGTTGACCAAATTGCCGATGGCGATACCGATCTGCCTGGCGGCATTGCGGACGATATCCTCGATGCGGGCGTCACCATTGGCAATCGACTCTCGCAACGCCTTGCTCCGGATCTTCGTCAGATCGGTTCCATAGTGCTCCATCAAGTAAGGCGCCTCACCACGATACGCCGCTTGGACGACGGCGGCCGAGATCGCCAAACGACTTGCGACCGCCTCTAAACAACCTCGCCGACCACAACCACACAGTGGGCCGCCCGGAGCCACTTGCATGTGTCCAACTTCCATACATGACCCGGTCTTTCCTCGAATGATTTCGTCCTGATAGACACACCCGCCGCCAATGCCGGTTCCGGGAAAGACGCCGAGCACACAGCGAGATCCACGGCCGGCGCCAAAACGGTACTCGCCGTAAACGCCGGCGTCCACGTCGTTCAGGATAAACGCAGGACACTTGAACTCGTCTTGCAATAGGTCCTTGATCGCGACGTTGCTCCAACCAAGGTTCGGCGCGTTGAGGATGACGCCGGCATCCAAATCGAGCGGACCGGGACAGCCCACGCCGATCCCCGCGATATCATGCGATTCGATTTCCAGAGGTTCCAGCGCGCTGTGGATCGTCTCGGAAATCCGTTTCGTCCCCGAATCGGCCCCTTCATGGCCACGCGTCTTTTCGCGGTGCCGCCCCAGGGAATTAAACTCAGCGTCAAAGACCTGGCAGAGCATCTTCGTGCCGCCCAAGTCAAAGCCGATCCAAACTCGCTTGTCGACCGCCATGTTATTTCTGTCTCTCTTGAAGCGTTTGCCTCACCCAAAGTACGCCAGAGCCGAAACTCACGAAACCGATCGTCGCGCCGGGCCCTACGCGATTAGACAACACATTCTGCCGCCATGTCGTCTGGAATCGTACCGCCGATGAGGCTCTCACGCCACTGTGCGGCCAGCATCAAGCAGTTGATCCCCGACCCGATCCCCAAGATGGCGATTTGGTCGTCCGCCCTCACAAAGCCGGTTTGGCAGCCGATCGCCAGCGTTGTCGGCAACGCCACCGAGCCGGTGTTGCCAAGCCACTGAAGCGTCGCAAAGTCAAGATGTGTGCCGAGGCCAAGTGACTCGAGCATTCGTTTACGGTGAGCCGAGCCGACCTGATGACAGAAGACACGATCAATTTCATCGCGTTGCCATCCGGTCTCTTGGAGAAACTCCTGAAATGTCTCGGCACCCGTGGCGACACCCTCGCGCATGAGGGCCTCCGAATCGGTTCGCATCAACGGATGCATGCCGCCTGCAACCGCCTCGTCCCGCCCACTCTGGCAAAGAGCATGATAAGCCGTGTTGGCGCGAGTAGTTGCCGCCATCAAACGGTTGCCCGTGCGACTGAGTTGCTCGTCCACCAGGAGGATCGCGCAGCTACCTGAACCGATCGTCAATGACGCAACGGCCAGCTTGATCTGGTTTCGAGTGAGCTGAGTGTCGGCATTGAGCGAGGCAATGGTCGTCTCCAGTAGCGGCCGACTATCCTCGGTGCCAACCACTAATCCCGCTCGAATTTGGCCGAGCTCAATCATGTTGGCCACCTGGACCATGCCGCTGAGCAGACCGAGACAAGCGTTGGAGACGTCGTGAATGACGCACTCGCGCGGCAAGTTCAGTTCATGATGAACGCGGCAGGCCGTTGCGGGCTCCAGGTGGTCGCGACAGACCGAACCATGAATCAGGGCACCGATCTGCTGGGGGTCGAGACCCGCCGCCTGAATCGCCAATCGACCGCTCTCGATACTCTTGTCACCAGGCAACGTGCCCGCCGACCAAACGCGACGCTGCCGAATGCCCGTCATCAGCTCCAACCGTCCCTCCGGCAGGCGAAGGCGCTGGTAAAGAGGCTGCAGCCGATGCTCGATCTGATCGCTCGTTACCACCTGCTCGGGAAGACAGTATCCCAAGGATTCCAGGCATGTTCGCGTGAACCGCATCGAGGCCTCGACTGGACAATGAGAAATACGCGGGGTGGTCCCCTAACTTGCTAAAACAGCATACTGCCGCACGAACAGAGCGTAAACCCGCCACCCTTACTACTCGATGCGCGAATGACGGCGCAAAACCGTAGCACCGCTAGCGGTGCTTGCACACGATCTTGGGGTCATCCGAGATCAAGTCGCAAAATATGTGTTCGTTCTTGCTACTTGGGATTCCCACGATAACCTCGGGGAGACTTACATCTTCTTCGTGGAGGGCATGCCGGATCGCAACAAGGAAAAACGTTTCCCGAGACTAGGCCTGACGGCGCTCGATCCTTGTGACGGGCGCCGCAACAACCGAACGTCTCGGCTCATGAACCGTCAGGGACGACGGGTTGCTGATGGCTGCGAAGAGCGCAGCCGTTCTCCTCAACTCATCGCTCCACCGCATCCCCTGGCCGATCGAAACCCGATCATCGTGGCATCATCGGGCGGGCTATTGCGGTCTTGGTAGGTTCATCGGCCGTCATCGTCTCCGGGAGATGAACACTCTGTTGCCAGGCAGGAAAACAAAGGATGGGTTCCTGTACATCTTTCTTTATCCGGAGCGAAAAGGAGTTATCGGATGTCCAAAAAGCCGCTGATCGGTTTGAGCACAGATTTCGTCGCCGCGACACACGATCGTCCCGCCTATTCAATCATTTGTGCCGGCTATTATGATGCAATCGCCAACGCGGGAGGGATTCCCGTGGTCGTGCCACCGATCGAAGACGCTGATGACCTGGCCACGATGCTGGACCACCTTGATGGTTTCGTACTCGTTGGCGGACGCGATCTTGATCCACAAAACGATGGTTTCATGTTGCATCCAAGCGTACGCAGGATGGACGCCCGTCGCGAGCAATTCGACCGGGTGTTGTGCAACATGTTGTGCGATCGTCGTTTGCCCGTGTTTGGCGTCGGCGTCGGGATGCAATTGTTGAACGTCACGATGGGCGGCAATCTGTTCTTGCACATCCCCGAGGACTTACCGAAGGCGATTCCTCACAAGGATCTGCAAGATCCAGCTCATCGGCATGGCTTGATGGTCGAGCCGGACTCGGTCATGGAGCGAGTCTATGGCGACGGCGAGGTTCGCGTCAATTCGATGCACCACATGGCCGTGGACGAGGTCGCTCCGGGCTTCGTCGTGACGGCTCGCTGCCCCGACGGAGTGGCTGAAGCGATCGAATCGCGTATCGACGACTGGTTTGCGATGGGGACTCAGTTCCACCCCGAAGCCGAGTCGGCCTCGGCGTTGGACATCCGCATCTTCGAAGAATTCATCTACGCCATCCGCGGTGAACTCGTTGCGGTACGGATGGTCGCTTGAGCTGGCTGTCGGTCCAACATTCTCGGCCTCCCGTCTTGCGGCTTTTCCTCGCGCAAGGCGACGTGAGGGGAGGCCCGAGCGCTCCGATGAAAACCCGAGGTATGCGGTGACCGCTCGCTATTTCATCGGGTTGCAGCTCTGCCAAGGCACCTCCACCATCTACGGTGCCTTGGTCCGTGTTTGGGGACGGGGACTGTTGGCCGTGACCGACGTTATTGCCAGTTCCTGTTGTCGGGACAATCGAATTCGTACGGTTTGGGCAACGGACCATGAAACGGCAGAACCGGGCGTGCCGATTCACCATGGATCGGCAGCGGATTTGGCAGAACTTGCCGCCGAAGCCGTGGCGCCGTTGATCCACCGTCTAACAGCCGACGCGACGTCGCTGCGCACCATTAGCTTGCTCGGTTTCGGCAAGTGGTACGTCGATTCACTGAACCATGCGACCTATGTGCCCTGCTGCGATACGGCCATGTTGGCGAAGCTAACGGGACTGACCGTCATCGACGACTTTCCGGCTCGTGATCTGGCACATGGTGGTCTTGGGGGTCCCTGCGAAGCGGCCGGTGCGTGGTTGCTACTCTCGGACCGCGGAGTCTTACCAGGTCGTGTCATCCGCGCTCTGGTCGACGTCAATGAAACCGTTCGGTTGTTCCTTCTGCCACCTCGGCAGTCGGTCCAGTTGCCATCTCAGCTCGTCTGCTTCGAACTGGGTCCGGGCTTGTCGCTGTTCAACGGGGTCATCCGATGTCTGGCGCCGGGCCAACCCCCTTTTGACGTCAAGGACAACTTGTCCGTTCAGGGTCGTCGCATTCCCAAATTGGTCCGTCAGTGGCAGCAACACTTAGACCGCAATCCGACGCACTGGACGCCGTATGGCATCGATCCTGATCCGTTTATCGAGGCGTTGGGCGACTGGCCGAGTCCAACGCAGACTCGGCTTCCGGACACTCTTTGTTCGGCCATTCATTTGATGGTCGAGCAAATTGGTCGGTGCGTCAAAGAGCGTCTACCGCGTGCCCTGCCCGTTGGGCAAATGATCCTGGGGGGCCCGATCAGTCACCATGCATTTCTGATGCGACAGCTCAAACAGACTCTCCCCGAAGTCCATGTCATCCCGATGGAGGACTTGGTCGCCACGACCGACGAGTGGCGTGCTTCCGCGGCGGCGCTCCTGGGCATGCTGCATATCGATCAAGTCCCGACAAATTCACCGGCGTTAACCGGTGCGGACGCCCCACGGATTCTTGGGCGGATCACCCCGGGCTCGCCAGGCAACTGGCACCATGTATTGGACGATATGGCCGACACGCTGCCCGACAAGATGACACTGCGCAGCGCCATCTAGAAAGACTCGTAGCAGGATTCGCAAGAATTCTGCCGAGCGGCAACGGCCCGAATTCTTGCGAATCCTGCTACGAGGAGCGGTCTCTCACGTACGACTCGAGCCACTCCAGAATATGCGCCGCGACGTCAGTCTCGAGCGTCCTTGCCAGGGCGCGCCACCCGGGGACCGCGTTGGCCTCTGAGACGTACAACTGACCATCCCGCCCAGGCAGAATATCGATGCCGACGAGCGGAGCACCGATGGCGGCCGCCGCCGTGCGACTCAGTTCCGCAAGTCGGTCATTCACTCCCAGTGCTTCGGCCGACGCACCCCGACTGACGTTCGTTCGCCAGTCGAGCGAATTCCGACGGCGCATGCCGAACAGACGAGAGCCGACGACCAGCACGCGCAGATCGTGTCCACGGTGCGGTACGAATCGTTGCTGGTAGATAACTTGCCCCGACTGCGCACAGGCTCTGAAGACGCGCCACGCCACTTCCTCGTCATCAACTCGCACGATGCCCCGTCCCTCGCCGCCGAACAGAGGTTTCACGACGACATCGCGACCAAGTTGACGGAAATCGTCCAAGGCCGCTTCCCAAGTTTGACTTACGCGAGTGTCGGCAACGGGCAGCCCGGCCGCCTGAAGCTCGGCCAAAGCCAAATACTTGTCGATCGCCACTTCAAGACTGCGCGGTGGATTCACGACGGCGACGCCGCTCGCGGCGAGTCGGTACAGGGCGTTCATACGAAACACGACCTGTTCCAGACTACCCGGCGGCATGCTCCGGACGAGCACGGCATCGAGTGTCGAGAGGTCGACACACTGGCCACTGGCAACTCGCGTTTCGCTTCCGACCGCCGCCGTCAAGCTCGTGAACGACAAGGCTTGCAGTTCGATACCGCGACCCGCCGCGCGGCATAAGTCTTGCCAGTACCAACTGTTTTCCGAGATCAAAACGCCTAACTTCATCGCCATGCTCACGCGTCAAAGGAAGCGGCGAGAATTTCACGATCGACCTGACCGGCACGAAACGACTTTCCCGAGTCGATATTGACGAGACAGACCTCGGCTGGACTAAAAAGATGCGGGTCGATCTTGTAGAAATCGTTGTCGTAGCGGGAAAAAATTTGTGAAAACGGCTCGCCATAATCTCGCGAACTACAACTGGGAATCCGCGAAACCATTTGATCCAACGACGCATCGTCGCCGTTGACCCACAACGTCACTTGCGCTCCATAAAGAATGGCGTCGTTCGTCCGCCCGATCCCGGCGAGGTCATCCGCGGCGACGGGAGGCAACGGAGCGGTACCGAACGCGCTAACGATTCGCTCGGGATCGAACCCCAGGTTAAGGAGCTTGTGAATGGTCGTTTCGACGCTACGTGCCACAATCTGCACCGTCCCGGCCTGACTCGCCGTCGGAGCCACCATCAACACCAGACGCCCGGACGGAACGCGACAACGCTTCGCGATCTCCGCGATGATCTCAAGCGGTGGAAAGACCCGCGTTTCCAGTATGCCCACCGACTCGTTGGCCGTTTCCGGTTCGATCCTCTCAAATAATTCCTCAACGGCCGCCGCCGCGCGCATCGGGCCGGAACCCATCGCGAAATAATCGTCGCCCGCGATCCGCCAGCCAGCGTACTGCGACCGCATGCACGCGGAGACGGGATGATCGGTGGCGACTTGCACCGATAATCCGGTACCGGGGAGACCGATACTCGACAGCAACGTGACACGCGCGAGATCTGCCAGGCAAAGTCGTGATAGCAGAACACCGGCGTCGAGTCCCCCGAGTACATCGCAGCCGAAATCCCAAACCTTCGTGTCGCCAACCGTATGACAACCGACGCGGAGCCTTTCTGCGGACACTTCAAGTTGTTGGCTCAACCGCCAGGCTCGCCCATTCAAACTGATTGGCATCATGCTGACTTCGCAACGGAACCTAAGGAATAGCCAGGAGGTAACTGTCGAAACCGGGCAGGAGGACAGGCACTCCCGTCCGTCGCCAGTATACCGATCATGTGACGAAACAGGCGAGAGCCCGTACAATGGGGCAACATCGTAGCAGGAGTCGCATCGTCGCAGGAGTCGCAAGACTTCTGTAACGCGGAAAGTCGAGGTAAGTATTGGCAAGTCTGACGATCGAAAACTACGTCAAAACGATTCACGAGCTGTGTGCACGTCAGTCCCGTCGCCCGGCGGCCACCGGGCAGATCGCGTCGGCGATGGGGGTTTCGCCCGGAACGGTGACGAGTATGTTGAAGACGTTGAGCGATTCGGGCATGGTCCAGTACACGCCCTACGAGGGCGTCCGACTGACGGCTTCCGGTCGCGCCTTGGCTCGGCGAGTGCTGAGACGTCATCGCTTGATTGAGCTCTTTTTGGCCAAAACACTCCGTTTGTCGTGGGACGAAGTCCATGACGAGGCAGAAAACATGGAGCACGCGGTCAGCGATCTGTTGATCGACCGGATCGACGCCTATCTGGGCTATCCCAAATCAGATCCGCACGGCGATCCGATTCCTCAATCCGACGGTTCGTTGCCGGCAGCCGACAGTTCGTCGCTGTTTCAATGCGAGCGTGGAACGCGTTTTCGCCTGATTCGCGTCATGGATCAGGAACCGCCGTTCTTGCGTTACCTGGACGAAGTCGGCCTGCCGCTCGGCGTGGAAGGTCGTGTGGTCGAAAATCGTGCGGACATGGGCGTGGTCACGATCGAGGCCGGCCGACGTGAAACGACGCTTGCGCGTGAGAGTGCCGAAAAACTGCTCATTGCCGTCCTGAAAAACGACTGACGGCCGCGGCCTCCGAATCACGGGCCGTGATGCGATTCACGGTCGGTGGAGGGCTCATTCGATTTTCGACTCCTGCAGAGATCCCACGGCCTCCAGATCATCGAGGACCTGCACAAGGTCATCAAGCCTCGCACCGTCACGTTCAGCTTGGCGCCATTCCTGCCTGACTTCCTCTGCCGTGAACGCTCCCGTTATCAACATGAACGCGCCACGAAATGCACGCGTCGTTGCCGCTCGCTGATCAAACCAGCGATCAGCGATCATCATCACGACCTCGGTCGGCAAGTCATCACATGAGAAGCGTTGATTCTTGCCCTGAATGCGGAGCACGAGATTATCACGATTGGCTTCCACAACCATGACGCGATCTCCTTGAAGCATCAATTCACTGCCGGCCAAGCCCTCCAGGCCGTCATTAAACGCTTGGCAGTATTGTTGGACGTAATCGTTAAGCGTTGTAAACCGCTCGACGCGCGCACTCAGATCCGACTGGCCTGCCAATGTCCTAGCTTCGCTCAGAGATGTCTTGGCCTCTTCCCAGCGGCGCTGAGCCATTGCCGAATAGCTTTGCCGGAGGTGCCGATTGATTTCATTTCGAGTTGATGGCGATAGCTCAATGACCGGATCTGGCATCGGTACAACCGTCGGCGAATCCATCGGCGCTGCGGTGACATTCGGCAGAGAAGTCTTCGTCGCCGCCGGCGATTGCGAGGTTGCCGGCGGCTCCCGGCTTCCCGGGTCTGTGAGGTCGTCCTCGACCGGAAGAGGCAGATCACTTGCGGACTGCGGCAATGCCGCTTGCCGCTGTTCGCGATACTGGCGAGCCGGAAGAATCCGCCACTGCATCACCGCAATGAACACGGCGAACAGTCCAACGAAACAGATCACCATGACGGCGTAAACAAGGGTGAGCGACGCGGGCAGACGCGTCCGCTTGTGCCGTCCGACGAGAAGACGTTGTGGCTTCATCGAAACCGTTGCGACGCGCGCGTCCAAGGCCTCGCCCGTGTCGCGGGACCGAGTGTCGTTTGGCAGCGAGTCGAGACTCAACCGATCAACATGTTCCGATTCAAGCGGCGCCGGGTGCGGCGCCGGGTGCGGCGTCGGATGCGACGACGGGTCGCCGTTCAGCGAGGATACCGAACGCACGAATTCCACCGGCGCCATCGGATCGGTCATCGGATCTCGGGAACTCGCCGGATTCACACTCGCCGGATTCGCATCTCTCGGGATCGCCGGTCGTGGCGAATGAGAGGCTCCCAACTTACGGCGTAATCGATCGTCGTAGCGTCGTTTATGATCGGCGGATAGCAAACAATCGCGAGCGGTTTCAAGCTGATCGAGAAGCGCCTTCCAGCGTCCCTGACGTCGTCCCGGCTTGATGCTTCTCAAGGTCGACAATGCGCGCGTCGCTGCGGTACGAATCTGCTCGGTATCCGATTCAAAAACCGGCAGTCCCAACAGCTCGTAGTAGTCGTTCGGGGTCTCGTCGAGCCCGAGCCAGTTGCGATACGGATTAAAACGCGGAGTCGCCATCATTGATTACCTGAATCCAACCTCATCATAGTTGGTAATGGCAATCGACGGAACGGATATGCACGAGGCAACCGTCATTTGGGTGCACGTCATTTGAATAGCAACTTGCGCCCTCGGCTCATCAGGTCCTCGGCGCCGCTGGCCTGGGAAAGCAAAATGCGTTTTAGTGCGTCGATCTGCTCGTCACCAACCTCAAGCCGCTTGAGGATCACCCCGTGTTTCGTCGCCAGTTCGTTCTGCAGTTCACCCAGTTTTTGCTCCGCTTCACGGTTCGCTCGACTCAGCAGCACCTGTTGTCGTCGTTGCACTTCACGCTCCAGCGCCTGATTGAATCCATCGGCAAGCTGCAATCCCAGGTCCGACTTCACTCGGTAACGAGGCGCCTTGATCGTCCCGGACAGATACACTTCGACTTCCAGACGATCAACATCGCGGACCGCTGAGGCGATATTCTCGGGAGACAGGATACTAGAGTATTGCGGACCGAGAGCAGGTGCCAAACGGACCTCGTCTTGCCGCATCGTCACTCGTCCCTCGAGTCGATCCGCTCGAAACGTCAGATCGACGTGAATTTTTGCCACACTCGGCGACACAGCGAGTGCAAACTTACTGGGATCTCCCAACAGACGCTTCCCCTGCCGTAGCGAAGGAATGTCAACGACGAAGTGATCGACAGGTTCCGGCTGCCGACGATCCAAAGTCCCATAGGCGATCAGGCGAAGCGCTCCATCGGATTCCATCTTTACGGTCGTGGGTTTGGCGTGCCGCCGCGGTTGATGCGTGATGTCTCGGACCGTTCCGGAAAACAAGAACGGTGTGCCGTCGATCGCGCCCTCACCGGCCAGCTTCAGTTGACGAATCAGTGAGTCGGGAGACGCCGAAAAACCGGGAAAGATCACACTCACTCCGCGCGAAGCCGGTTGAACGACCGATGATGACACGTCAGCAGGAACCGCGTCGCGGCTTCGCTGAAGCCAACGCGTCGCCATCTCCATTCGCTTCGACCAGGTTGGCCCCAGCAGATACTCGGTCAATGAATCCCCGTCCAGCGAGTCCAGACGAAGCCGATCACGAACATACTGCTCGTCCTGCTTCTTTGCGCTCGCCAACGCCCGTCGATCCTCGCGCATCTGTTGTTTGAGCTGCGTGAGTTGGTCGCGTGCGGCGACAACATCACGTCGTAACCGATCGACAGATTTCTTAAGAGGTTGAACTTGATCCAGTCGCTGAAGCGGGTCTTCTGACACGGCCTCGATCTGCTGGTTCAGTTGCCTGCCTTGCGCTTCGATCTTGGCAGCTTGTCGTTCCAAACTCTGATACGCCACCGGCCACCGATCGGCCAGCTCGCGGCCCAGCCGGACGGTCTGCAAGTCGTTTTCGACTTGGGTCTGGAGACGATCGATCTTGTGATTGAACCATGCCTCACCCTGCTGACCCACTTGATTCAGTTTCGAGCGAATCAAGGACGGACCATCGCTTTTGGACGATTCGGAAGTGTCCGGTAGGAATCCGCTGTCGCCGCGCTGCGTGTTGAACCGCAAGCCTTCAATGAGCCCGTCTCGCACGACAAGCTTGCGCCGCATCGCCGCATACCTATCGATGTCAAGTCGTGCACGGTCGAATTGCAATAGGTTCTTGAACTCGACGTTCGAATCGGCCGCCGCCACATCCTCAATCTGAATCGATCCTCGCCAAAAATCGGCCGTAAGACTTCCGATCTCGACCCTTGCCCTGGCAACTTGTTGAGCCGAACGAAGAAACAGCCATCGCAACAAGGGCTCTGTCCCCACGTAGATCGCGGTGGTGATGAGCGTTAGCGCCAGCAGTCGCGGGATCACATATTTCCAACGAATCATCGCTTACTCCATCGACGCCGACTCGATCGCAAGTGACCGTCTGCGGCGGAATCGACGCAGCCGTGGGATCAACGCCTCGGCGGACAAGCGACTGATGTGATAGGTTGGGTACAAGAGCAAGAGGCCGAGTACCAGACTACCCACGACCACCGTATTGTTCATCGAAGTCCAAGGGATCAGCGGTAGCTGATGGCCGCGACGCAGTACCTCGTACACTGCCGGCGTCTGGAGCACGCGCACTCCAATGCCGTGCGTTAGTCGGTCAAGATCACTTCCGGCAAGGGAAATCAGGAACGCCGTGGCTAGCCCCGTGCCAAGATTGACTCGCAATCCGAACAACAAAACGGTTGCGAAGAGAGTGAGCAGGTTACCCTTTGGCAACACACCGACCAGCATGCCGAGCGCGACAGCTAGCGCCAGTTGGTGAGGTGTCCGATCCGCCGCGAAGATTCGCACCAGACTTCGAAGCTTCAGTACGTGTCGCAATCGAAACATTTCGAACGTCGCCGTTACTAACTCGTGACCGGCCGACGACCGAACGCCCACGCGTTCAGCCCAGCCGTATCCCTCCCCGAAACCACCCCGAGGGACAGTGACTGTCCAGGAAGACAATGGGAGGTAGTTGATTCCCGCATCGACCAAAAGCAAAACGCCAGTCAAGAGAAATTAAGCAAAAAGCCAAACTGATGGATTATCTTGTTTGAGGAAAAAGACGCACTTGGCCCTGTTTCGCGAGGCGCTTCGTGCGTGTGCTGAGGCGGCGAAATGGGCATCCAGCCGGAAAAATAAGCGTAGGCGATAGGGCCTTCCGGCCAAGTTACTCGAATCCTATTTTTTGACTAATCTATCCATGTCAACATCGCGGTCCTGGCGTAATCTGGTGTTAGAAAGCGCGTGCTTCACCGCACGTCAACCACACCTGGGCTTTCTCACCCCCCCCCCGTGTTGGGCGGGTCCGGACAATCGTCTGGGCCCGCCTTTTTTTTGTTATCGCGAGCGTTGGACCGCACTCGGGGGGACTAAACGCAGAGGGCGCTAAGGACGCAAAGACGCGCAGAGGAGGAACTTCAGTACTTGGAGAATCGAACTCTAAGAACCAACGTAAGTGGGGGAAATCACCGCTCTCAAGACATCCGCCCCCAAAGAGACCGTGCAGCTTACAAGTTCTCGTTATTCCACGCTTTACGAACGTGCTTCACCCTCCCGCCGGGAGGGTCATAAGCGGTCTCTGGTAAACAACTTAAAAGCTGCACGATCTCTGAGGGGGCGAGGAGCGGCACGTTGGGTCGAATCTCGAGAATCTCGGGTGTCTGCCCCGCCTCGATTTCGGGATGACCGTCAGCTCGAAATGCGGCGGCTACCCGCTTCGTTATCGCTGATGCTTCGGGTTACAATGGTTCGCCATGAGGCCCATTCTTCGCGATGCCGGGAGATCGGAGTGGGTCTGGCCCTTTGGAACAAAGCGCATAGGATGTTTAGTCATGTTGATGGAAGTGCAGACGGATTCGAATATCGTAGACGAGCCGGCAGCGGACGAGCCAGCAGCGGACGAGCCAACTCGGCACGGTGTGATTCGCGCAGCGTCGGATCAGAACGACGAGTTCGATGACTTCAACGAAGAGGACTTCGACGACGAGTTTGACGACGACTTTGAAGAGGAAGAGGAAGAAGACTTCGATTACGGCAATCCCGGGCTGGATGAGGATGCCGACGGCGACCAGAACGGCGATGCTGGCTCCGGAAAGAAACAAGGATGACTCGGTGGGTGGGCAAAGACCGGACAGAAAGAGACAACGAACGACAAGGAACAGACGACGAAGATAAGGCACAACGACATGGGCTCACCCGGTGATGACTCAGACGGCGCCGCCAAATCGGCGGTCCCTTTCGGGGGCAGCGTTTCGCAGGAAGAATTTGACCGAGAGTTTTTCGGCGAGATCCTGAAGCGGAGCGATAGCAACATCGACGTTGTTAAGCGTCAAGCGGGGTTGCTCGCGCGCAATGGCGATCACGAAGGTGCGTTGCATCTGGACCGACTCTTAACGCAACGCGAGCCCAATGACCCCATCTTGCGATATAATCTGGCTTGCAGCTTGAGCATGAGTGGCGATTCGACCTCAGCCATCACTGCGTTGGCTCGTGCGATCGAGTTGGGGTATCACGATTTCGCGCAGATCCTTTCCGATCCCGATCTGGATCCGCTGCGGGACTTGCCAGACTTCAACAAGCTGGTGCGTCGTCGCGTCCCGGACGACGAGCCACCTCGAATCGTCTAGGAGGCCGAGTGGAATTGAAATCGAGCGGCAACCGTGGTCTACTCCAGGGTTTGTCATGATCTTCCCCTCGGTACAGACGGCAACGACCTCATGTTTCGGCCCGCTCCCAGCAACGTCAGCTTTCCCGACCTCGAGGCTGAAGTTTTACGTTTTTGGCAAGACCAGAAGATCTATCGTCGGTCGCAGGACCAGAGACGCGGCGGACGCCAGTTTGTGTTCTACGAGGGCCCACCGACCGCCAACGGGCTTCCTCATCCGGGCCACTGCCTGACGCGTTCGATCAAGGACCTTTTCCCTCGCTATCGCACGATGCGCGGTGATTTTTGTGTGCGAAAGGCGGGATGGGACACGCATGGGCTTCCGGTCGAGGTGGAGGTCTGCAAGGAACTGGGCATCCATTCGAAGGAAGAGATCGAAGCCTATGGGGTCGAGCCGTTCATCCAGAAGTGCCAACAGAGTGTTTGGCGGTACATGCAGCAGTGGGAGCGGCTGACGGACCGCTTGGGCTTCTGGGTGGACTTGGACGATGCCTACGTCACGTACCATCAGAGCTATGTCGAGAGTGTGTGGTGGTGCCTCAAGAACCTTTTTGACCGGGGGTTGCTCTATCAGGGACACAAGATTGTCTGGTGGTGGGCACAAGGCGGCACGGCACTCAGCGCCGGCGAAGTGGGCCAAGGGTATCGCGAGGTGGCCGATCCGAGCGTCTATGTGCGATTCCCGCTCGCCGACGCGCAGGGCCGAGCGAGCGACCAGGGCCTCTTGGTTTGGACGACGACGCCATGGACGCTGCCGAGCAATCAATTTGTGGCCGTTCACGCCGACTTGCACTACGCGACCGTCTTGGACGCGTCAACGAACCAGAAGCTGATTGTGGCCGAAAGTCTGGTCGAGACGCTCGCCGAAAAAATCAAGCGCCCACTCACCGTTCTGGAAACTTGTACGGGCAAGGATCTGGTGGGCCGACGCTACTTGCCACCGTTCGACTACTACCATGCGAAAGACGGACAGAAGACCGGGCGTTTGATCGACGGAACGGAGGAGCCGACGGCTTGGCGAGTGATCTCGGCGGATTTCGTGACGCTGGACAGCGGTACGGGAATCGTCCACCAAGCGCCGGCATTCGGTGAGGTCGACTATGACGTTTTGCAGAGCGAACAGGCTCGATACCGAGAGGGCGAGGGACCCGAGCTGATTTGTGCGGTGGGGCCAGACGGTCGGTTCACGGACGAGGCGTCTCCCTACACGGGCCGCTGGGTCAAAGAGTGCGACAAGGACATATCGCGCGAACTGAGACAGCGTCAACTGCTCTTTCACCAAGAACAATACGTGCACGATTATCCCTTCTGCTGGCGCGCCGACGAGGATCCGTTGATCCAGTATCCGCGCCGGAGCTGGTTTGTGCGCACGACACAGTTTCGAGATCAGCTGTTAAACAACAACCGTCAAATCAACTGGATGCCCGAGCATATTCGCGACGGCCGGTTTGGCAACTTCTTAGAGAGCAACGTCGACTGGGCGCTCTCACGTGAGCGGTATTGGGGGACGCCTCTCCCCATCTGGGTGTGCGACAAGACCGATCGAAAGGAGGCGATCAACAGCTATGACGAACTGCTGGGCAAAGCGGGGGTGCAAGGGACCGACGTTTGGGAGAAGGCTAAAGCGGCCGCGCCCGATCTGCCGGACGATCTGCGAGTCCACAAACCGTACATCGACGCGGTGACGTACGATTCGCCGTTCGCAGTCGGAGCGCGAATGCACCGCGTTTCGGAAGTCATTGACTGCTGGTTCGATTCCGGAGCGATGCCGTTCGCGCAGTGGGGCTATCCACACAAAGGGCGTGAAGAGTTCGAGTCGCAATTTCCCGCTGACTTTATCAGTGAGGCGATTGATCAGACGCGTGGATGGTTCTACAGCCTATTGGCCATCAGCACGCTGATGTTCGGCGACGAGTCGTCAGCCGACGATGAATCATCAGCCGCCGACGAATCAGCCGCCGACGACTCAACCGACGACGACGGCGTGCCTCGTCACGCGTTTCCGCATCCTTACCGAAACTGTATCGTCTTAGGCCTGATGCTGGGCGAAGACGGACAGAAGATGTCCAAACAGAAGCGAAATTATCGCGAGCCTCAGGAGATTTTCGACCGCTTTGGCGCCGATGCACTCCGATGGTACTTTTTCGCGAATCAGGCTCCGTGGACGTCGATTCGGTACAGCGAACGTGCCATCAAGGAAAGCATCCCTGAGTTTCTATTGCGGCTCTGGAATGTTTTCAGTTTCTTCGTGATCTATGCCAACATCGACGGATTCGATCCGGGCGAGCGAATCGCGGGCGACGTGTCGCAACTAACGCCGGTCGAGCTTGCTAAGGGCAAGGGTTTTCGACCGGCCTCAGAGCGTAGCGAGCTGGATCGCTGGATTTTGAGCGAGTTAAACCGCACGGCACAATGCGTGATCGAGGCGATGGATGCCTACGACAACTTCGCGGCATGCGGGCACCTCCATACGTTCGTCGATGGGCTTAGCAACTGGTATGTGCGCCGAGGGCGAGACCGTTACTGGAGCAGCGACAAGGATTCTCCGGACAAGCTTGACGCCTATTGGACGCTGTACGAGTGCCTGTTGACGTCGGCCAAGTTGATCGCGCCGTTCACGCCGTTTCTGGCGGATTACCTCTGGCGTCATCTGACGGAAGTCTTTGGGCAGTGTGAAGTCGATAGCGTTCATCTGTGCGACTATCCCGAGCCGGAACCACGAGCGATCGACGACCAGCTTTCCGAGCGAATGGAATCGGTTCGTGAGATCTCTTCGCTTGGCCGCAGTGCTCGCATGAATGCCAAACTGAAAGTCCGCCAACCGCTTGCGCGAGTCGAAGTGATTCTCGCCGACACGACTCATCTCGACTGGCTCAAGAATCACTCGGCACTGATTCGAGAGGAACTGAATGTTCGCGAAGTTGAGTTCACGAGCGAAGCGGAACAGTACATCGATTATCAGGTTCGGCCGAACTTCAAACGCCTCGGCCCTCGTCTTGGCAAGCTGATGCCCTCGGTAAAGAAGTTGCTGCAGAATGTGGACGGTGCACAACGGTTGGCCGAGCTGAAGTCGACGGGAAAGATCTCACTCGACGTCGGGAACGAATCGATAGAGCTTGATGAGGAAGATATCCAGATCGGACTGCAGGCCAAGCAGGGCTGGGCAGCCGCTCAAGGATCGCGATGTGTCGTCGTGCTCTCGACCGAGTTGACCGACGAATTGATTCGCGCAGGTTTAGCTCGCGACATCATTCGTGTCATTCAGGAGCAGCGCAAGAATCAGGATTGCGATTTCACGGATCGCATTCGCGCGCAGATCGCCACTCAGTCGCCACAACTGTCTCAGGCAATCCGTGAGAACCATGATTACATTGCCGGCGAGACATTGGCACAAGCTCTGAAAGTCGTTGATCACGTGGACGGCGAACGCTATGACGTGGGTGGGGAAGAGATTCGGGTAAAGCTAGACGTGGAGCCTACGTAAGCTCATGGAACCTGCAACTTCGCCGCCCCTGCGACTAGCGGTCTTGATATCCGGCGGTGGCACGACGCTGCGCAACCTGATGGAAAGGATCGAGCAGCACCGACTGGACGCCGAGATCAAACTGGTCGTCTCCAGCAGTTCTCAAGCCGCTGGGCTGGAGTTCGCTCGCCGTGCGGGCATCCCGTTCGAAATCCGAGTTCGTCAACCGACCGACGATGCAGAGGCGTTCTGCCAAGCAGTGTTTCAGCCCTGTCGCGACGCCGACGTTCAGTTGGTTGTAATGGGAGGTTTTCTCAAACACGTCTTGATTCCGGACGACTTTGTCGGGCGCGTGATGAATATCCACCCAGCCCTCATCCCCGCGTTCTGCGGCCAGGGCTTCTACGGACGCCGCGTTCATCAAGCGGTGATCGACTACGGCGTCAAGGTCAGCGGCTGTACGGTTCACTTTGTGGACAACCATTACGACCACGGCCCGATCGTCCAGCAGCGCGCCGTCCGGGTCATGGATGATGACAGTGTCGAAACACTGGCCGCGCGCGTGTTTGAACTTGAATGCGAAGTGTACCCGGAGGCGATTCAACGATTCGCCGAAGGGCGTCTCGAGTTGCACGGCCGTCGCGTGCATTGCCGCTAGTACTCTGTCACAGCTGGGATTTAGGCTGCCACTGGCACCCAATCCTAGGACCGACCTGTCACAAAACGCTCGTGCATTGCCGACGCGTCACTTGCCCATCTGCTGATCAAACAGCTCGTTGATCAGCTTGATGCGTCCAATGTGCGAATGACGCGTGGAGTAGACCTGAATGCCTCGCCGCAGAATCGTTTCCGCTGCTTCGCGGTTTCCGACATCACACAGTTCGCGGGAAATGATCAGATAGAGGAATACGCCGATGTCGAGATTTTCGCGAGCAAACGTTTTCAGCTTCTCGTTCAGCGCTCCGACGTCCGGCTCAAGTGGATCGTAGCCATGATAAATCTCGAGGACCGCAGCCTGCGCTCGCACGGTCTGGTCTTTCTCCGAGGACATATCCTCCGACATCGCGTGAAACGAG
This sequence comes from Planctomycetota bacterium, assembly GCA_024277285.1. The sequence continues at coordinate 106,793 of JAJRVM010000299.1, read as the reverse complement.
TCAGAGAATTGCTCTGGATTCATTTCCGCTGCCCGAAACACGATCCATACGTAATTCACACGAGCTCGAGTGGACAGGGATTCCGCGAGGTCATCGTTGCTGTCTAGCCTATCCTTCAGCTGATGAATCGCCTTCCACATCCGCTCGAGTCGCCGGTCGTCCGCCCGGATCCTTCCTTCCTTCCACTGTTCGAAAATCGTCGACAATCGCGACTCCAACTTCGCGATGCGTGCCTCGGTCTCTTTCAGTGTCGGCTTGCCTTCATCAACGGGTTCTGGCGGAGCCTCATAGCCCCGTCCTGGAAGATGGATCCCCTCGACGAACGACGTCATCGTGGATCGATCCATGCGGGCATACTGATTCGAGGCCAGTGCGAGCAGCCCGACCAGCACGGCCGAAATGAGACTACCAAGATTAGACGGTTGGCCCAGATCCATATCGATGGCGCCTTTGGCGTTGCGAAACTGAGTTGCGGACTATACGTATCAGTGGACTATACGTATCAGTTAAATTATGTAGCTCATTTTCGGCCGTTCCCGGTACTGTCTTCGACGAAACACGCAATGGGACGACCGCATCAGTACGCGTTCACCAACCTATCAACAGGATCGTACCAGGTGTACTGTGTCCAGGCGTTTAGCGCGTGTTGCACTAAATCACCACGAGTCGCCGTGGGGTGTGCGACCGTCACTTCATGCACCCTCGTCGACCGCCGACACTCGGGAATTCGGCAAACACAGCAGGCGTCCGGCGCCGGCCGAAAAAGCCCGAGAAACCCCTCTGGTTGTCAAGAGACCCCATGCCAGGAGCACTGATCGGGCGCTTTGGAAATCGTGGACATGGGTTGTCCGAACGGATACAATCAGGGCCCGGGGAAAGATGAGTGCGGTGAGTGCGTTTTGCCGAGCCACACTCATGACCTGCCTGATCGCGATTCACGCCGATCGTTCGACCAAGTTCGTGAGATCGATCGATACATGTCCTTCTTGGCGCTAGGGGTCTGTCCGGATAGGTGAGCCGAACGCACTAGCGTCGGGCCCGCCGTGGAAATGAGTGTCTGCACAAGTTGGCTGTCAGTACACGCGGTCGTTCAACGCATCAGAGACGCGCAGTGGGCCGCAGGGTCTGAGATCAAGCGAGATAAGGAAATGAGCCGTACTTTCGAACCAAGGAAACAGAAGATCACGTTTCGCGTTGCTGGTCGGACGGCGCGTAAGGGCAAGTGTGCCAGGACGATGCCTTCGACAGAAATCTCCGCGGCCCTCAACGCACCTCTGCGTTTAGCACGGATCGTGATCGCGCTGCTGATCGGCCTCTTCGCCGTGCCAATTGCAGTTCGCGCGGAAGATTCCTTGCAGTACAACGCCGACGTTCGTCCGATTTTGGCCGACGCGTGCTTTTCTTGCCACGGTCCCGACAGCGCTGCGCGAGAAGCCGATTTGCGGCTGGATGATCGAGACGCTGCGATCGAAATGGGAGCGATCGTCGCTGGCGCACCAGACGACAGCGAAATGATTCGCCGTATTCTCACGGACGACCCCGACGAGGCGATGCCTCCGCCGGAGACCAAGAAGACGCTCACGGCGTTGCAAAAAGAACGACTCGCTACGTGGATTCGCGAAGGAGCGACGTATCAGTTGCATTGGTCACTGATTGCCCCCAAACTCTCACCTTTGCCAGCGGTCAAAAACTTGGCGTGGGTTCGCAATCCGATTGACCAATTCGTATTGTCTAAGCTGGAATCGATCAAAATCGATCCGGCCCCGGAAGCGGATCGACACACGCTGGCTCGGCGTCTAAGCCTCGATTTGACAGGCCTCCCTCCGAAACCTCAGCAGGTCGACCAGTTTGTCCACGACGCTTCAGCGGATGCGTACGAGCGGTATGTCGACGACCTATTGAATTCGCCGCAGTGGGGCGAGCATCGAGGTCGATACTGGCTGGATTACGCTCGGTATGCCGACACACACGGAATCCACTTCGACAACTATCGCGAGATGTGGTCCTATCGCGAATGGGTGATCAAGGCATTCAACCAAAACATGCCGTTTGATCAGTTTACGATCGAAAATCTCGCCGGCGATTTGTTACCCAACGCAACACTCAACCAAAAAATCGGATCCGGCTTCAATCGTTGCAATATGACAACGAACGAAGGAGGAATCATCGACGAGGAATACCGCGTGTTGTATACGCGCGACCGCACGGAAACGACATCGCAAGTATGGCTAGGACTCACGGCCAACTGCGCCGTGTGCCACGATCACAAGTTCGATCCGTTGAGCCAACGCGAGTTCTACGAGATGTCTGCGTTTTTCAACAACACGACGCAGGCCGTTCGCGATGGAAATGTGCAGGATACACCTCCGGTAGTCGTCGTTCCTCAAGAAGTCGATCGCCAACGTTGGCGCGAGCTGTCCACACTGATCGCGAAGGCCAAATCGAACGTCGCGGACCGTCGAGAGTTGGCTCGGTCCGAGTTCGATGACTGGCTGTTGGAGGCGAGTACCGACTCGTTGGGTGCTCCTGTATCGGACGAAGCCTTGCACCTACGTGCGGGATTGGACGAGGGAAAGGGCCGGCAGATTCGTGTAACCGTCGACGGCCATGACTCTGACATCGTGCTAAAGAAAACGGCGAAATGGAACGAGACGTTTGCCGGTCGGAAGGCATTGCACGTGCAGGGCGCGGCCTGTGAGATCCCGAGTGTTGGCGACTTTGACAGCGAGCAGGCGTTTACCTGCGCAGCGTGGATTCGTGTCCCGGCGAGCGACGGGTACGGAGCCATCTGCGCTCGGATGGACGACGCCATGGCCTATCGAGGTTGGGACTTCTGGATGCAGCAACGTCACGTAGGCATGCATATTGTCAACGCCTGGCCCGACAAAGGCCTGAAGGTGGTAGGCCGTAACCAAGTGCCGGCCAATCAGTGGGTCCACGTGGCGGTGAGCTACGATGGGTCCGGCAAGGCATCGGGAGTTAGTGTTTACTACGACGGTCAACGGCAAGAGACCCACGTCGAAAACAACCGACTTACTGGCGAGATTCGGACGGACGTGCCGTTCCGAATCGGCCAGCGAAGTGGGGGAGACGCATTTACGGGCGGCGTTCAGGACCTGAGGGTTTATCGCCGCCACCTGGATGCCGGCGAAATCGCTTCATTGGCCAAGACCAATCGGTTCACACAGATTCTCGCCAAGGCGCCGGTGCAGCGCTGTGAGGACGAAGTGGAGTTGCTGTACGATCATTGGCTGACGACGCGGGATGACACGTATCGACAGCGACAGCAGACGGTGAGCGATCTAGAAAAACAGCAGCAACAGATCAAGGCCCGCGGGTCGATCGCTCACGTCATGCAAGAACGCGACGAGCCGCCGATGGCGCACGTGCTGTTTCGCGGAGAGTACGATCAACAGCGAGATGCCGTGACACCGGACACGCCCGACGTTCTGCCTCCGTTCCCCGACGACTATCCTCGCAACCGCCTGGGCTTCGCCAAGTGGCTACTGCTACCCGAACACCCGTTGACGGCTCGCGTTGCGGTCAATCGCTTCTGGCAAGAAGTCTTTGGCACGGGTATTGTCAAGACGACGGGCGACTTTGGCGTGTCCGGTCAGCTTCCCTCGCACCCAGAACTATTGGACTGGTTAGCGATCGAGTTTCGCAAGTCGGACTGGAACGTCAAGGAACTCTTCAAGCTGATCGTCACCTCCGCGACTTACCGACAATCCGCCGTCCTGACGTCCGAGAAGATTGACCGTGACCCGGAGAACCGAATGCTTTCGCGAGGACCCCGATTTCGGATGGATGCCGAAATGGTTCGCGACTACGCACTCGCCGCTAGCGATCTGCTGGTTTCTCAGATCGGCGGCCCAAGCGTCAAGCCGTACCAACCGCCCGGCGTCTGGGAGGCGATCGCCATGAACGTTAGCAATACGCGGAAGTACGTTCAGGGCGACGGCGACGACCTGTATCGTCGAAGCCTTTACACCTTTGTCAAACGCATGGCGCCACCCGCGTCGATGGACGTATTCAACGCGCCTAATCGCGAGTTTTGTGTTGTCCGTCGCGAGCGAACGAACACGCCACTTCAGGCCCTCGTCACGCTGAACGACGAGCAGTTTATCGAAGCCGCCCGTCATTTGGCCGCCCTGATGTTACAGCCTGCCGATCTAAGTTGTGACGAGCGGCTTCAGCGGTTGGCTAGCCGGCTGCTGGCTCGCGAGTTTCACCCCGACGAGATCGAGATCGTGCGTCGCTCACTGGATGATCTTCTCGCTTTCTATGAATCTCATCCTGCCGAGGCGGGGGAACTGATACGCGTCGGAGCGTCGCCGCCGAACGAAGATTTGGACGCGTCCGCACTGGCGGGTTGGACGATGCTTACGAACGAGCTGATGAATTTGGATGAAGTTCTGAACAAATAGCCAGAGGACACAATTTCGACGCCGGCTTCCGAACGACTTGGCCCGTTTTGGACAAGCCGCTGGCGCATTCGAGGACGTGATCGGGGACGCATCAATGACGTTGTTTGACGATTTTCGACAGAATATCACGCGTCGGCATTTTCTCGCGCGAGGCTCGCACCTCCTGGGAACAGCCGCCTTAGCTCGGCTGGTGGGCGATTCGGTGTTGCCGAATTCCGCGCGAGCCGATACTAGCGATTCATTAGCGGTTGCCGGCCACCCTGGCGCCGTTCCGACGCATTTCCCAGCCAAAGCCAAACAGGTCATATATTTGCATATGGTTGGCGGGCCGTCGCAAATTGATCTGTACGACTATAAGCCTGTCATGACCGAGTGGTTCGACAAGGACCTACCCGAGGCCGTGCGAATGGGCCAACGTCTGACGACCATGACGTCCGGCCAGGCGCGTTTTCCGATCGCGCCGTCGAAGTACAAGTTCCAGCAAGTTGGCCAATGTGGTATGTGGGTGAGCGAGTTGCTGCCGCAGACTCGAAAAATGGTCGATGACATGGTCTTCATTCGCAGCATGCACACCGAGGCGATCAACCATGAACCGGCGATCAGCTACATGCAAACGGGTAACCAAATCACTGGACGTCCGTGTCTGGGAGCGTGGGCGTCGTACGGATTGGGAACGTTGAACGATAATCTGCCTACGTTCGTCGTGATGATGGCTCGTTCGACAAACACCGAGCAAGTCCAAGCCATCTCCGCACGTCTTTGGTCATCGGGTTACCTTTCCGGAGAGCATGCGGCGACGTCGTTTCGCACGAGCGGCGACCCGATACTTTATATCAACAACCCGCCCGGAGTCCCGAGTAGCGTACGGCGCCGTACGCTGGACGGCCTCAAGGCACTTAACGACCTTAACTACCGTCAAGTCGGAGATCCTGAAACACATACTCGGATCCAGCAATACGAACTCGCCTTTCGAATGCAATCGAGTGTTCCGGAACTGACCGATATTGCCAGCGAGCCCGAGTCGACGTTTCAGCTCTACGGCCAGGCCGCTCGGAAACCGGGAACATTCGCCAACACGACACTGTTGGCGCGCCGCATGATCGAGCGTGGTGTCCGCTTTGTTCAGATCTACCATAACAACTGGGACACGCACGCGAACGTCTCCGGCCGTCTTCCCGATCAGTGTATGGATGTCGATCAGGCGTGCTACGGTCTCATCCAAGACCTTAAGCAGCGGGGGATGTTCGAAGATACACTCGTGATCTGGGGCGGTGAGTTCGGTCGAACGATCTATTCGCAAGGCGGGCTGACCCACGACAACTACGGTCGGGATCACCACCCTCGGTGCTTTACCATGTGGATGGCCGGCGGCGGAACGCGAGGCGGGACGATTTATGGCGAGACGGATGATTTCTCGTACAACATTGTGCAAAACCCGGTCCACATTCGCGACTTTCATGCGACGGTGCTCAAGCTGATGGGCTACGATCACGAGCGACTGTCGTACAAGTATCAGGGACTCGACCAGCGTCTGACAGGCGTGCTACCGGCGAAAGTCATCGACGAACTGATCGCCTGACGCCGCCTGTGTGATGTCCCTGTGTGATGAGTCACGCAGCCTCACGGAATTGGTTCCGCCTACGTCAGTGTCAGAGCGAGACCACTTTACGGGCCCGGTTCCAGCGACGATAATCCGTACTGCAGTTTGGCCATCGGCCTGGTCTCGCACGACCGGCCAGCCGTCCGGCTCATAACCGTGACGGGTCGGCGTGCAAGTTGTTTCGTTTCTTGCAAGTCGATGGCAATCTGGCGGCGGAGTAGCTCAGTTGGTTAGAGCAGCGGAATCATAATTCAAAGAAGGCTCTCCCCGGGCTCGTCGCAGAAACGGCGGAAACACCCTTGCAGATACGACTTGCGAGGAATAAGCTCTGCTCTGCGAACGCCCGTTGGCGCCCGAAAATGTCCGCTTACAGGTGTCATGACACCCGCTCTCGTTCAAGTCAGCGTCCAATCAAACGCTTGGTGCCTTGCGCTGTCTAGCGACTCTCAATCTTGCCGAGAACGGCGCTCTTCAATCGCTCGGGATGGACTACGGATCCCGTGGCACAATTGTGAGCGGCACCGTCAATCGAATCTTGTTGGGAGCCAAGCACGATGCCGCGGTGCAAGCCTGATAGCCGAAGTCGCACGTAACGCTGTATTGCGCCGCAGCTATGTCTTTGGCAACTCGAAGCTCGCGGCGAAACGACAATTCTCCATGATAAACAAAGGTTGGACTACCTCCGCTTATGTCCAGCTCCGGTTCCGGCAATCGCCATGGGCCGCTCGCCGTCACTCCTTGGGGGAGCGTCAGCTTCAGCGATGTGGCAACCGATACTCCCGTCGGCTTGTCCACCGCGTAGATGTGCCAGCCGCGGGCTGTCTTGGCGCGGACTTCAAGCGTGATCGTGTCACCGGGCCCGGCTTGCTTGGGTGAGAAAGCCGCAGCGACGGACAGTGGCTTGGCGTTCGTCGGCTCATCCAGTGAAAGGTCGCTGCTGCGATCCAACGTGCGATGGTCGTCGGAGACTTGATCTGAATCCTCGAACGCCGGTTGGACGTTAGCCTTGGCAACCGCCCCTCGCGAAGTCACGTCCGTCGCTGCTGTGTGGTCGGAGTCGGTGCGTGCGCATCCACTCACGTTGATGAAAAGGATCGCGACCAGGCAGCCAACGGCGAGCTTGAAAACGTCCCGAATCGGTCGGTGAGATTGCACGATAGATTCCTGACGTGAACGAGGTTCAATAAGATGACGCGACCACAAACACGAATCAAGGATTTGTTCGTTGCCCCGATGCGCCATTTTGGGCGCTTCGTGATCGATTAAGCAAGTCAGTTATCGCGTCCCGTCTTTGACAAAACTCTCGTCTTGCGACTCTGTCATGATGCGAAAGGCGATAAAGTCTCCAATTCGTTCTGGGCGCAGTAGTCATTCGTCGGGTTCGATCTCGTTTGACGGCCGGAAGAACAGATCACTATACTGCCGGCAGGCAAGGTGACGAGCTCTGGTCCACACTTGTTAGGGGAGGCGGCAAAATGAAGAAATCCTTTTTCCCGGTCCTGTTGCTGTTCGGCTTTACGAATACGGTCGGTGCTGTGGAGTTCGAGCGTCCTAAACGTCTGGAAGGAGCCGGTGAACCAGTCCGCGTCGACAGCCCGGGCTATGCCTCTCCGTGTTGGGCAGATTGGAACGGCGACGGCAAGAAGGATCTTCTCGTCGGGCAATTCAGCCAAGGAAGAATCACGGTGTACGAGAATCTGGGCGACGGCAATCTTGCCGCGGGCGTCCGATTGCAGGCTGACGGCGCAGAAGCCGAGATTCCTGGCGTCTGGTGATGCACGAGCTCAACTCCACAGTTGGTGGACCTCGATGTTGACGGACACAACGACATTCTCTCCGGTTCCTACTCCCGCATGTCGCAGCCCATGGCCGGTCTATTCCAGGTTCTCTGGGGTCAGCCCGACGGCTCGTTCAAGAAAGCTTCCGTCCTGCAGGGTACGGACAGCGAACCTCTCATTATTCCCGCCGACCCCAGTTCGATCGTCGAAAACATTTGTACGCGACCAACGGCTGTCGATTGGGATGCAGACGGCGATCTTGATCTTGTCGTCGGGAACTTCGCCGGAAGTTTCTACGTCTTCACTGGCGAGGGAAACGGCAAGTTCGTACCGGAGCCGACAAGGATCATGACGGATGACGGACCGCTGACGATTCAGGGTGCGCACAGCGATCCGTTTCCCGTGGACTGGGATGGCGACGGAGACATCGACTTGCTGAGTGGCTCGGGTAACGGCGGCGTGCAGTGGGCTGAAAACCAAGCAGCTGCGGGCGAATCGCCGACGTTCGAAGGGTTTCGTGATCTCATCGAGCCGGTTCGCACAAATCGCTTGGGTGGAGGCGATTTACTCGACGATGCCGACTTGACGGGACCTGCGAGTTCGACGCGTGTTTGGGTGGACGATGTAAACTCCGACGGAAAGCTAGACGTTCTGGTCGGTGACTCGGTCACCCTTGTCGCCTTGCCAGACGGATTGAGCAAGGACGAGTCGGAAAGGAAGAAAGCGGAATGGCAAGATAAGATGAACGCCATCTCCGTGGAGTATAGCGCCGCTGGGGACGACAAGAGCAAGCTCCGTGCGGCGAGCGACAAGATGCAAGAGCTGTATGCCCGACGTTCGGATTTCATTATCGAAGACCGAACCGGCTTCGTTTGGCTATACATCCAAAAGTAGCCGGAGCAGTATTTGGGTTCGGCGCGAATAATGACTCTTACTGTGAGCGAATTATCGTTGACGGAAAACGGTTCATTGAGTGCGATGATGCAAGACTGAGTCATCGTGCAGGTCTAATGGGTCGGTTTCTGACTCCGTGGAAAACGCTTTGCGATCAGAGCGTCGACCATGATCTGTAGTTGGAACTTTCGGAAGACCGGATCGGCTAGGATCTTGCGTTCTGACTCGCTTGCCAGATCGGTAGCTTCTTGCTCCATCGCTTCCAATTCGGCCGGCGAGAGCTGAGCTCGAATGGCCTGAATATGCTCACGCTGCTCGGCGACTTCCCTCTTCTGATGCTGCAGTATTCGGTCGGCCTGCTTCTTGGTCTCGGCGGCTTCGGTTTTTCGTTGCGCCAGGCGCTCCCGCTCCGCTTTGGACTGATACCTGCCGGGCGGTTCGAAGCCGGCACGGATCGACTCGGCAAGGAACCCGGGCGGGTTCTTGAGGCTCTCTCGATCGTTCTCGATGATCCAGTCGAAGACGTCGACCTGCGACCGAATCGCCGCTTCGTCGAATTGTTGGGTTAGCTCGATGGCCGTCCGGGCGCTGACGCCGCGATCGGTCAGCAATACGGATAGAGCGTGGCCGGTCACCTGGCGGGGCTTTGGAGGCTGCTTCGCCGCCCGCGCCAAGCGAATCCGCCAGACCTTTCCCTTCTTCTGGAAACGCTCGTCCCGCGCCAGAGGCTGCAAGTAACCTTCCGCCTCAAGTTCATGAATGGCCGGGAGTAGCTTTTCCTTGATCTTGCCGACATCATAACTGCGTGACATGCCGATATGCTCGAAGGCAAACTCACGCAGGTCGAACTCCCAGTGCGGCCGCCCGGTGCCGAATCGCTTGTCGAGAAACCGGAACAGTCGTTTGGCGGTCGGCGTTCGCAGACGCTGGTAAAAACCAAAGTCGAGTCGCTTGTAGTATTTCGCCTGCATCGATTCGAAGAACACGCGATTCCATGTGAAACTGGAAAATGGCAACTGCCTTTGCTCATGCTCATCATCGACCTGATCTGCCTCGTAGTAGGTCACGTTATCGATGATGCTGAACAGCTCGGAAACCCATGACTTCGCTCGATGGTCCCGCCATGCATTTCGATAGTCAAGCGTGACGCTCTTCCACCGAGCGAGCGATTCGGTGATTCGCTGGTAGCTTTTTCCGCCGCCGTTCCAACCGAGCAACTTGATCAGCTCATAGCGCGTAAAGTGAACCGTCGGGCTCGAGAACTGGTTGAACTGGTCGGTAAGGTGGATGAGGGCCAGAAGCACCTCCTCGTCTTTCGCCGTCGGCAAGCCGTATTTGGGGGGCGCCGAGACGTGGAGCTTCCGTTCAATTCGTTTCTTCTCGGATTCATCCCAAAGCGTGTCGGTAAACGTGAGTTCCAGGCAACTCTTGGGTGAGCGGTCAGAAAGAACCGCCAGCGGGAACTCGCACAGATTCAGTTCATCGCGAGCGTTGGACGCGTCGGCAGGGAAGCGAATAATTTCTGCTCGACGTTGAGGTTTGGGAATGGCCATGGCGCGACACTGCCAGCCAGATCGAAGAAAGGCAAGTGAAATCTTGCCGTGACTCGGGGGAGAAAATCCATGACACGCGACTCGTGGCGGTCATGGAAAAAGACTCGGTAGCGTCTGCATGATGGCGCACGTCTTGCCTTCACGCATCGATTCCTGTCTCCCTTCAAGATCCGAAAGAAAACACCACCACCGACCGACGGATCTTTCGTGCGTCCGCGCGTTTGATGTTGTTTTCTCTTGTTTAGTTTGTTTTAGTGTTTAGGGGCGAAAAACGCCTTGTTTGCCAGTCGCTTACCGTGCGTTTTCTCCCTCGAGTCACGGTGATTCCTCCCTCAGATCACGGCAAGTCCTCCCCAGAGTCACGGCATCTTCTCCCTCCGATCACGGTAGTTGCACCCTCACATCACGCTATCGCCCCCCACGGTCACGGCAGAGCGCCGCTCGACGGTCGACGGTCTGAAGTCCGGATCACTCGATCACCTGGAAGTGGGATAGCCGTTTCTGCTGAGCCAATTCTCAAGGGCTTGCTCCATGATGTCCTGGACGTAGAACGGTTCGATGCCATCGAGCTGCCGCTGGAGCGACACGCGTTTGATCGCCGAGGCGACTTCAGGACGACAGCGGACCGTGACCGGTACTCGACCGGCCATTTGTGGCAAAACCTTGGTTTCTAGTTTAGTTTCCGCGGACTGACCCAGCGGCGGTGTCGATGTTTCCACGGCTGGTGCCGCAATCGGGCGAGCCGTCTGGTCGTCTCCGTAAACGAAATCCCGTTCGGCTTCGGATAGATCCGAACTCTTGTTCAAGCCCTCCACCAATGCTCTGCGTCCCTTCATTTGGCTCTCCTTCCTTTTCGTTTCGCCGTTCTCCTCCGCGCTTTTGCTTCGGGGAAGATCTCACTAAAAATGCGCCGTACCTCGTCGCCGGCCTTCTTCGCTCGCGATCCCATCAGCGACGACGTAGTCGAATTCTTCGGCGAGCTCGGGTAGGTTGTCGAGAATATCGTCCGGCTTCTTGTATCGGACCGCCTCAATCTCCGGGCACGCTTCAGCGATCCATTCGGACGAGCTCTGCTGCGAGTCGCAGTCGGCCAGCAAGACACGGTGCCCCTGTTCGCTGAGCCAAGCGGCCAGGTGTACGGACGTCGTCGACTTCCCTACTCCACCTTTGCTATTGGCCACCGCGGTGATTGTCATGAGTTGGCGCTATCACGGTTCGCCGCCGCTGGTAAGCAAAAAGTGCAGCCAGCTGCTAAGACGTCCGGACGGTTGGCAAGCCGATCCCATGACAGGCAGGCCGCGCTGAAGACAACGTGTCCTGCAAACAAGCTGTCCAAAAAAAATGCCTAACAATCAGTCATGTAACTCTCTTTCCGCAGTTCGGAAAACCAATATCCGGGAATTTGTCGGGTGGCCCCGTTTTTTTTCTAACGCGGCGTTTCTTGACACGTCCGTTGAGTCCGGTGTGGGTGTGACCCGTTGACGCCTCGTCGTTCGGCGAGGGATGGGGTGCACGTCGGCGTTTGGTTGTTGGTGTTCTCGCTTTTAGGGAGAGGGAACACTGATCTTCGCTTATCTGCGCTCATGGGAAGATGAGTGAAGATAAGTGTTCCGTTCACTGCCAAGGCTCCCTGTGTTCAACCATCGCTTTTCACTTCCCATACTGCCGAGAGTGGATGCCCAGCAGTTTGAGCACGGACCGATGGACGGATGGCAACTTCGTGACAAACACTTGGCTCTCACCGTGCTGCTTCAGCTCGTGGCGTTGAATAGGCTCGAACAGGTCGATCACTCGCTTGGTGGTCGGAGCCGAACACCGACGGCCCTCCGGATAGAGCGGCAGATCTTCGACATCCTGCTGCTCCATCGCGCGCCGAAGTTGACGCTCGAGCAGCGTTTGTGCCACCAACACGAAGAAATAGACCGCCAAGAGCGCCTGGATGCGGCTGACACTCTTCAAGAAGACGGGGGCCACTTGGAAGTCATTCTTGAACTGTGAGAATCGTTTCTCCACCAGAGGCTGACGCTTGTAGGCCTGCAGGATGGCTTCGGCCGTCATCTCGTCCTGATTGGTGACCAACGGGAACTTGCCGTCGCGCTTCGTCGCTTTCACCATTTCGTCCGCGTTGGGATCCACGACCAGGCGATACCGCGTCTCCACGCGGCGCACGTACTGCGTGTCCTTACTGGGTCGCCCACGCGATGTTTGCGTGAAGGTCTCCTTTTCTTCTTCGTGAATCTCGACGCGCACGAAAACGCTGACCGTGGAGGCGGCAAGCACTTTTTCGAGAGCCTTCTCCACTTTGGAGCGTGTCCGAAAGCGAGTCTTCGGAGATTGCAACCGGCGCTGCAAATCGTCCAGCTCCTGCTTCAGCTTGTCCAGGTTGCGAATCCGAGTGGCCGCGTCTTGCTGTGACTTGCGAAGACTGTCAAACCAGAGGAGGCGAAATCCGTCGGACGTGTGCACGGGTTCACTCGCCACACGCAGATGATCGACGATCTGTCCGTCATCGTTCACCTCCTGATAGAGATCGGTCCAGGTGATCGGATCGGTCTCGTCCAGCAGGCGTTGGCGAAATTGTTTGTCTTCACGTCGCGTGCGAGGCAGCACGGTAATGAACCGGCCACCGCGCTGGTCGATCGCCTTGAGGTTCGCACTGGACGCCAACTTGCAATCCGCGACGTACAAGAAGTCCGCGCGCTGAGTCAACTCTCGAAGAAGCTCCCACGTTTCCAGATGCGTTCGATCGTCGGCCGTGTTGCCACTGGCCGTCGTGAAGTAAACCGGTACCCCACCATCGTCCGTGACCGTCAGGATATAGAGCAACTGCTTGAGGTCGGGGCGATGATCTTTGTTGTGGCCCCACGTGATTCCCAACGTCGGCACACCTTGACGCCGTCCAGGGACCGACGCCTCTTCGTAGGACCCGTGAAACGTCACGGTCGTCGAGTCGTTGTGCAGTTCATCCAAGCTGAGGTCGAAGTGCTGAATGACGTGCTTGACCAGCTCCATGATGAGCGATCGGTCGATGCCTTCGAACAATCGATCCAAACACCGCCCCAGTCGGTCATCATTGAGATGTTTCATCTTGGGTGACGAGATTCCGATCAGATCCGGCGCATGTCGCTGAGCCCACTCGCCCAAACCGTAAACCGGTTCTCGCGAAAGCAAAAGATTGCGGACCAGTAGCATCAACCCGCGTGAAGTCGGGATCGTCATGCGCGGCCCGTCTTGAGGGAGATGAGTCTGAAGGATCTCCTCGAGTCGCATCTCTTCCAGGATTCGATTGACGATCGGAAGCGCACCGACGGTCCAGCTGCGTAGCGTGACACCATCGGACTGGGCAAGATAACCTTCGTTCGCTTTGGCTTCGGGTGACGTTTTGCGTTTGTTCATGCCACGGGTATAAAGAATCGACCGCCGAGCGCGAAGCACATCGTCGCACGAAAATATTCTGCTGCGACACTTACGACGAATGCCATCGACGTAAGTCGAGAATTTCTCAACTTACGTCGATGTCACTTTCCCTAAGTTTTTCCAAATCGATTTTATCGTCAACACTCCACTTGCACCGACTCTCGCAGCGCGCACAATGCGAACTCGCAACTCGGTCACGGTGGCCGAGAATCCCATCGATCCGATCGACATCCGCGGCCCGACGGAGCATCGTTAACTGGAACCGGAGAAACTGCTTTTCGCGCATGACGCCGTGAATATTTTCGTGTCTAGAATCGTGCTCGCGACGCGCCGCTGGCGGAGTGAGCCGGCGGCGAATTTGGCGCCAGCATGACGCACGGGATTTTACGCAACGACTTCAATCACAGCGGTCTTGTCGCAAGCCGCTAGAGAAATTCCCGGATATCGGTTTTTCGAACTGCGGAAAGAGAGTTCGTCGTCCCAACTTGGAACGAATTAATGAACGATTCCGTACCAGGCACGAAATAGCCGAGGCTGACTCCAACGGCCATTGCTAGAAAGATCCAAAGCGTGAGATACCGATCGACGAACGAAAGCTGCTTAGAGTCTTCGGACACATTCATTTAGTATCGGTCCTCGATAAAGGCGTAGCATAGGACGTGCGTCATTGCAAAGAAGCAATCTTCGAGGTGGCCCATGTGCGATGAGGGAACTTCGAGCGGGATCGTTGCAATGTCCTTGAGCCGCCCGCCTTCGCCTGTCGTGCAGCCGATCGTCTCCATGCCTTGTTCGTTGGCATACTCGACGGCCTTGACGACGTTCTCGCTATTTCCGCTGCCGCTGATCGCGATCAGAACATCACCGGGCCGAGCCCAGTTTTTGAGCTGTTCGACGAAGACGCATTCGTAGCTCACGTCATTGCTGTACGCAGTAATGGTCGCGACACTGTCCGTTAGCCCCATCATCTTGATACGTTTCGCCTTGCCGTACGACGCACCTTTGACGATGTCGACCACCATCTGCGATGCGATACTCGCGCTGCCGCCATTTCCGCACGAGTAAACCGCACCGTCTCGATCGCGAGCGTCTCGCACGGCGACGATCGCCCGCTCCAGCGAATCGGTGTCGATGCGCCGGACGACATCAGCCAGACCGTGAAGATAAGACTTTGCGAATTGCTGTTCAGGCATGGTGCCCGTCCTCCTGTTGCTGGTGCCACATTGACAGGCGCTCGCCCAACTGATCGGCATGGGCTGTACCCGTCGTACTAATTTGCTGAATCGTGATCGACGCCACAAGATTCCCGATCAACGCAGCCTCGGGCAATTCGGCACCGGCACAGAGCGCCAATACGGCGCCGGCGGTTGCGCTATCACCGGCACCCGTTGGATCGATTTCACCCGTCACTCGAACACTGGGAACAAGCGTCCATTCGGGATCGCTGACCATCATCCCATCAGCACCTCGCGTCACAACGACGGGCGCTTCGTTTTTCTCTCGGAGCTGATGCATCGCCTTCAACAGCGTGTCATCCGACACTTTGTCATCGGGCAGTGGATTGTCGACACCAACCACTTCGAACTGATTCGGCTTGATCGTCAGTTTCGGGAACTCGTGAATATACCGACGGCTATCAGCCCAAAAGAGGACATCGTGGACGCTGCCGGCACGCTGAGAAAGCGCCCGTCGCACCGCTTGAGTCACGACGCCACAATTATCCTGTTCGACCTGATCCATCACCACGACAGCGTCCACTTCAGCCAACAGGGCATCCAGCGACTGGATGATCGACTGTTCGATTTGTGGTGTGGACGGTGACCGATTCTTCGTATCATATCTCGAATGTTCAGCGGCCAAGCTGATGGCGTTCGCGTCACGCGGTTTCAAGTAAGTGGGCGTATATCGATCTTGTGCGACCATCAAGTGTTCGGTTCGGCATCCCAGCCGACCCAGCTCCTTGCGCAAATCAAACCCCTCGCCATCGTCGCCCGTAAATCCAATCGCGTGGAGCTGCCCGGCGCCGAGTGCCGCCAGATTGCAAACAACGGTCCCTGCCGCACCCGGACTGCAGCGCACACCAACCACCTGGTGCGCCGTCTTACCCGTCTCAACGCTAGGTTCAGCCAAATCAGGATCGACGTCTAAATACTTGTCCAGAAAGAAGTCGCCGAGCACCGCGATACGCGAATTGGAAAATCGGCCGACGAGATCTTCCAATCGTGCCTTAGAAAGTTTCACCGTCCTCATGAGTTGCTCTCGCTCGCGAGCAGCCGAGTCAACGACAATAGGAAGTCACGATTGTCGGCCTGCAGGTACCGCATCACACCTCCCATGCGGCTGAATGACTTGTTGTATCGCAAGTAGTATGCCGGGTTATCTTCCGGCGGCTCGCCCTTTGTCCAGTCCCACGTCGACTCGGACAAATCGTTGATGAAGATGTAGTGATTGTCGATATGACGGCCCTGCTGGATCGCCAGATTTTGAGAGATCGACAAAGACTTCTCAAAGACCATAGGACTCATCACGGCGGAACCGATCGAGATATACACACCACCTTCCAGCCGGCTCACACTCTCCGCGAATGTCAGAAAGTCTCGCTCGGCGGTACGTCCCAGGCACGCGCAATGGTTCATCGGGTGATTGTAGATGATGTCATGGCCGATCATCGGGTGCCCGGTCGAGGGAACTCGCTTGCTGAACGCGCCAGCTTGAACGCTGTATTGCTTCCAACCATGAGGAATCGACATCCAACCGGGGGCAAGTTGGAACCGTCGAACAATACCCAACAGATCGGCCGCGGCGGCGGCTCGGCCCGGATGACTCGCCAGTTCGTTGGCGACGCTTTCTTCCAACTGAACGACTGCCGGAATCGTCAGCCCCTCGTTGTGAATCATCGCTCCGACCGACTCTCCGTAGCCAAGTCCTTCGTACGCGCCCACGTTCAACGACAAATTGATATAGAACCCTGTTTCCTCCCAATTTCCGAACTTCCCCTCGCTCACCATTGGCCCAACGTGTTCGCAACTTTGGCCCTGAAAAGCGAACTCCCAATCGTGAATAACGCCGGCACCGTTGGTTGCAAGATGAGTGACCCAGTCCCCTTCAATCAAGTTCAGCAGCACCGGCCCCAATCCGTTCTTGATGGCATGGGCACCGAAAGTAATCATGACAGGACGATCGTCGCCGCGGGCGTCTCGAATCCGCTGAGCGAGTTCCTCGATCAGATCCGTCTTCGCCGCCGACAATGCCTGAGGCGTTGCGTCATAGGGAATATGGTCCTTGTCGATATACTTCTTGTTCGTGCGCGCGGAGAGCGGTTCCATCTTGATCGCGAATCGGTCGAATGGTTGGTAAGGCATGGTGTTGCCAACTCCTTTCAGCGATCGCCCCACAGGTAGCCAATCAAAGGTTCGTATTCACCGAAGTCCGGTATCACGACGTCCGCGCCAACACCGATCAGTCGATTTCGTTTCCAAGGATCGGGCTTGCCACTCCGCCCGCTTTCGTCGCTGGCAACCGCCACGGCCGTTCCGCCGACGGCCTTAATGTTTTGAATCTCGACGTATCCATCGCCGAACCCCAACAGCTCGGCACCCTCCACCCGGTTTTCTTGAAGGATTCGCTGGATAACCTGTGCCTTCGAAAACGATCGATAGTCTTCGACGGCGCCGTAGACGTGGCGGCCAAAGAAAGGCGTCAGCTGCAGCAGATCGACCTCTTCTTTCACATAGTCTTCGTCCGTGCCACTGGCCAAATACAGTTGTGCGCCCTTTTCCTTAAGCGCGCGCAACAAATCGAAACTGCCGGGCACCAGCATGTGCTCTGGCGGCACGGTGCCGGACTGCAGAGCCTCACGCCTCGAACGTATCCTCGTCATTAGCCGGTCGTGGTACATCTGTTTGTATTCGATGGGTGGTTTCGCGCTACCTCCGCGATGTTCGACTTCTTCAGCCAGTCGGATCATCTGGTAAATCGTCTGTTTCCCGTTCAATTCCATGACAAAGTTCTGAACACGCTCTTGCAGCTGCTCTTGCGATTCGGACGTGCCCGTTTCGGTCAGAACTTTCACCATCATCGGCACCATGATTTCAGGCCAGCCTTCACGAACAAGGCTTAGCGTGCCATCGAAATCAAATAACACATGTTTCGGAGGCTGTATGTCGGTCGACTCGCGGATAATCTCGATCGAGGTTCCTTCGAGAAATCTCGTCTCACCAACGTCGTGTACAACGCGATCGTAATCCTGTTCAATGTTATCTGTCATTTTGGGTTCGTTGAGTGTGTGAAGAGTTGCCTAAGAATACGTGCGGCGCACCGGGCCATTGTAGCAGGCGACGGCCTAAGCCAGGAGCCCAACCTCCGGTCAAATGGCGTGGGCGTGCGCAAGGTGGGCTGACGCGCCCGCTGACACTTGCTGCACGATGAAGCTTTCGACGGGCGCGAGAAGGTCATGGTCCGGTATCTCAAACCGGACCTGCTGATTCTGGTCATGGGAATGAAACAGCTTCCGAAACGGTCTGCGTTGAGTCGAGAGCCCCCTGGACCGGTTGCACCGGCCTCGCGCATCGTTGAGATCGACAGGGTCCGCGGCTTCGCTCTCTTCGGCGTGCTACTCGTGAACATGTACAACTTTGGTGCCGATTCGATCGCATGGAGCTCCATGAGCGACGAGCTGGCGTTCTCGTTCATGCGTGTGTTCTTTCAGTCGAAGTCGTGGATTCTGTTCTCCATGCTGTCCGGCTTGGGCTTTGCAGTGCAGCTGCAGCGCGCCGACGCACGGGACTTCCGCATCTTGCCTGTCTACCTCCGTCGGCCAATAGCCACGTATATCAACCGATCGTCTCGTTCCACACGGTCGCCAATTCTTGAGCCGTCTGCTTGACGTTGAACGTCGACTCCACTCGCATTCGGGCCGCGGCGGCAACGCGGTGCCTCTTCGTTCCATCGTGGTGCAACTCAACGATGGCATCGGCGAGCGCCCGGGAGTTCGCGGGCGGGATGAGCCGCGCGGAGTGACCATCGCGGAGGATTTCTTCGGTTCCGCCGACCGCCGTCGCTACAATTGGCAAACCGGATGCAGCGGCTTCCAGAAGGACACGCCCGAGTGGTTCCTGGTGAGCCGGATGGACCAGCAAATCCACCTCATTCATTAGACGGTCAATGTCATTTCTGTATCCAAGCAGATGAAGTTGCTCGCCTTGTCCTGATTCGTTGAACCGACGTACCAGCGTCTTTTCGAATTCCAGACTCTCCGCCTTGGATGACAAACGCTCACCAATGACCAGATAATGGATGTCGACCACCCGATCTCCGACCCGAGATGCGGCCTCTGCAAGCACGTCCTGTCCCTTGCGGAGTCCGATTTGGCCAATGGTGGCGATAAGAAATGAACCCTCGGGCAATTCCAAATCACGTCGGATCGAATTCGTGCCAGGGCGTGGATGGAACCGGTCACAATCGACACCGTTGTACAGCACTCGCACTCGCTCGCCCTGCACTCCTTGCTGGACATGAAACGCTCGAGTTGCTTCGGACACCGCAAGCAGTACCCGGTTTCGATTAAGGTCATCCACCGCAGCACGCGACAATTTGATGATGTCACGAAGATGGGCCACGCAGTGAGGATCCATGTGATTTGCGATGGCACCCGTCAGCCGACCCATGGAGAGGCTGTTGGCGTGGACGATCGCCGGCGAGACGCTGTTGACCGCCTCTTGTATCGTTTCGCAAACTTCCGACCGCGACCGTCGACTGCCAGACGCGTCACGCAATGAAATGGGAACGTGTTGAATTTCTCGTTGCTGTAGTGCTTGTGCCAGCCGACCACCCACCGGAGCCAGCGCGACAAACTCGAACGAGTCCCTGGAGAGTTGATCGAGTGCTGTCAGCAACGAATGCTCGCCGCCGTTGAGCGAATTGAATTCGAATACTAGTGCCACTCGGTGCATGGCTGAAGTCCGATCGTGTGAATCGAATGTTTGAATGGCGCGAGCAATGCAACTTCGCGTCACGCGGACACGCCACACTCGATACGCCAGCAACGGTGGATGCGGCGATTTCGGAAGTCAGGCGGAACGGTCTGCTTACTGATCTCATGAAACTTCAGATGAGGCAACTCTTCCGCCGCCAGCTTGAACCGTCGAAAGTTGGTCGAAAAGAATATCAGGCCCTTCGGCTCCATGTGATTGGCCAGCCGTCGCAACAGCTGAACGTGATCGCGCTGTATGTCCCAGTCTTGCGCGTGGTCCTTGCTGTTGGAAAATGTCGGCGGGTCGACGACGGCGAGGTCGAAACGAGTGCCTCGGCTCAGATCTTTCAAATAGTCCATGGCGTCGGCTCGCACGAGACGATGTGACGGCGCGTCAAAGCCATTGAGTTCAAGATTGTCACGTGCCCACGAGAGGTACGTTTGCGAGCTGTCCACCGTCGTCGTTGTCGTGGCACCCCCGTCCGCGGCGTAGATCGTAAAACTGCCAGAATAACCAAACAAGTTAACCACTCTCTTACCCGTCGCTCGCTCGCGCACCATTTGTCGCGTGAGCCGATGATCTAAGAACAACCCGGTGTCGATATAGTCAGACAGGTTGACCCGGAATTTCAGGCCGCCCTCATTCGCGGTAATAATTCGACCTGCAGCTCCAACTCGCTCGTACTGCGAAAGGCCTCGTTGGCGATCGCGTGACTTGACAAACACGTTCGACCGTTCGATTTCAAGCGCCTCGGCGGCCGTTTGGATCATCAGGTCCAACCAATCGGCATGCTGGGCGGGCGTTCGGCTGTGCGGCCGGACAAACTCGGACACGTGCAGGTGGTCCTCGTACCGATCGACCACCAGCGGAACCTCGGGGATGTCGCGCTCGTACAGACGATAACAAGTGATCCCACGGCCGGGCCACCGCCGAAGGTGACGTGAGCGTTTTCGCAGGCGATTCCGAAATTCTTCGGCCGGTCGCCTGGCCGCTTCGTCGAGGCCCCCAAAGGCCGTCTGGCGAGCAGGTTGCGATGATTCGTCGTGCTTAAGACGAGCGGCAGACAAGAATTCACCACTCCTCACCCTTCCCTCTCCCCCGCTATTCCGCAGCGCGGGCGGTGGCGAGGGTACCTTCGAATCTGCCGCTCGCTTTACAGGCGAAACAGACGTCCTGTCTTCCGACGGAGCACGAGGACCATGGAATTGGAAATACTGGCATTCGATCCGCCCGTTGTACAACTTGCGGCGCCGGTCGGCGGGCTGGCCAACGACCTGTTCGAACCGGGGATGAGACGTGAGGATAAAGTGGGACCACGTCGGTAGGCGTCGCAAAACAAGTGGGAAACCAGCATACAGCGTCTCGACGTCGTCCCGGTTGCTCACACGATGCCCGTACGGCGGATTGCAGACGACGCAGCCGTATTCGCGCTGGCTCGTTAGATCGACGAAATTCCGCTGCTGAAAGTGGATGCACTCGGCGACTCCCGCGGATTCGGCGTGATGTCGCGCCATCTTCAACGCGCGCGCATCAATATCAGTTCCCGTAACGTGTGCCGGAACGTCTGAGCGTACGAGGCTTCGCGCCTCGTCGCGAGCCTGTCGCCACAACCGAGAATCGATTCCGGCCCAGTGTTCCGCCGCGAAGTCGCGATTGAGCCCCGGCGCGATGCACCGCGCCAACATCGCCGCTTCGATCGGAATCGTGCCGGTCCCGCAGAACGGATCGATCAAAGGACGTTCGGGATGCCAAAAGCTGAGCATGACCAAGGCGGCCGCGAGTGTTTCGCGTAACGGTGCCGCGCCGGTCAGAGGGCGATATCCCCGTTTGTGCAGCCCAACGCCCGTCGTATCGAGGGTCAGCGTGGCCACATCGTTGAGCAACCCAACTTCGACCGCGTATTTCGGACCACTCTCATCCAGCACCGTCACGCCGTGGGCGCTCATCAGCTGCTCGACGATCGCTTTCTTTACAGTGCGCTGGCACGCGGGCACACTGGATAGCTGTGACTTCACTGATTTTCCGCTCACGGGAAAGCAGCCCGTCGGCGGAATCCAATCGCTCCACGGCATCGCTCGCGTCTGCTCAAACAACGGGTCGAAGTCGCTCGCCGGAAACCGCCCGACACATAGCAACACTCGTTCGGCCGTACGAAGTTGAATGTTTGCCCGACACAAAGCGAGCGCGTCGGCCCTGAAGGCGATGCGGCCCGATTGGACCACTTCCGGCTGAAAGCCCAACGCGACAAGTTCTCGTTTGACAACGGCTTCCAGCCCGAACATCGACGTTGCAATCAGCTCAAGGGAAGACATCCCACGACGCTCCGGTCTACGACGAACCCGCTACACCCCCATCCGATGGCGCATCCGACGGGATGTGACGCCTTTTTCCACTGTGTGCCCGTTCACGGTATGCCATCCATGGTAAAACATCCGCCAATGATTGCGTACCCCCGTCGCCTGAGCTCGTGAAAATGTGTTTCGCGAATAATGTCAATGTTTGTTGCGGAAAAAGCCCACCCGGCCGCTACTGCGTCCGACCTCCCCACGGGGAAGTTAAAACCGATGCTCGACACCTTTTCATCAGGCCACCCACCGCCCCGGCCCCATTGGAATCGAAACTTCGCTCTAGATATGCAACAATGAAGTGGCTGCCGACGCCATGCGACCCCGGAGTCTGTCCCCGTCTGTGAGCCGGACCCGCTGGCGCCGGGCCCTGCTATGGAAGAACGCTGGTGTCTGCCGCCAGCGGCCTGCACCGTCGGCCCACAGCGTCTCATCGCCTCAGTCATCGGGCAGACTTCTGGCGCAACCGAAAACACACCGATTCAATACAATACGCGAGAGGATGTTCAAGTGAGACGAAACACCTTGTTACATGTAAATATTACGCTGGCCCTGGCCGCTGGACTGGGGGTCATTGGCCTCGTCGGCACCGATCCGAGTTGCTCCGTTTATGCGGCCGAGGAGGCCGTGCTGGCGGAGCGGTCGCCCCATGCGACCACCCTGCCGGATCGGACCGCGTTGGACGACTATGTCGAGCGTCAAGACGATACGTTCAGCTGGAAAGTCGTTAAAACCGATTCCTCAGACGATATGCAGACATTTGTCCTCAGCATGAACTCACAAACCTGGCGGACCCAGGACGAAGTCGATCGCCCAGTTTGGCAGCACTGGATAACGGTCGCCATTCCAAAACAGGTAAAGTCGAACATCGGCTTCATGTTTATTGGGGGTGGCGGCAATGGCGGTGATCCTCCGGAGGGTCCGAATCGCGAAACTCAGCGAATCGCTCAGGCAACCCAGACGGTCGTCGCTGAGATTCGTATGATTCCCAATCAGCCGCTTGTGTTCTTCAACGACGGCCAACGACGCAGCGAAGACGATTTAGTCGCCTACACCTGGGTGAAATTCCTTGAAACCGGTGACGCGACTTGGCCTGCACGAAATCCGATGGTCAAGGGTGTGGTGCGTGCGATGGATGCCGTTACAGAACTCTTGGCCTCCGAGCAAGGAGGCAAACAGACCGTCGACAAGTACGTTGTCGCGGGCGGCTCGAAACGTGGCTGGACCACCTGGCTCGTCGGCGCCGTCGATAAGCGAGTCGTCGGCATCGCTCCGATCGTGATCGATATCCTAAACCTGGAAAAATCGATGGGCCATCACTTTTCCGCTTATGGGTTTTTCGCTCCCTCGGTCGGCGATTACGTCGAGCATAAGCTGATTCAAGTGCCGAACCATCCTCGGATGCGAGAACTCTTCGCTCTGGTCGACCCGTACCACTACCGCCATCGCCTCACGATGCCGAAGTACATCCTCAACGGCTCGGGCGATCAGTTTTTTCCGCCCGATATGTCTCGTTACTATTTCGACGAACTGCAGGGCGAAAAATACCTGCGATACGTTCCGAATGCAGATCACGGATTAAACGGAAGCGATGCACTGGAAAGCCTCGTGGCGTTCTACTCGCTGGTGCTTGCAGGAAAAGAAGGGCCGGACTTTTCATGGGAGCGCACCGCTGACAATGCGTTTCGAGTCGTAACCACGGACAAACCCGAAAAGGTCACGCTGTGGAAGGCGACCAATCCCGACGCCCGAGACTTCCGGCTCGAGAGCCTCGGCCCCAAGTACACGAGCCAGACCCTGGAAGATCAGGGTGACGGCGTTTACGTCGCGAAAGTGGCGGAACCCGACGGCGGGTGGACCGCGTTCTTCGTCGAGTTGACGTACGACGTCGGCGCGCCAACACCTTTGAAGGTGACCACGAACGTTGGGATTGTTCCGGACATCTTTCCGTTTGCTGACAAGGACCCGACACTGCCAACGTCGCTGACCCTTCGTTGCCAAGCTCCCAACCATGATGTGGTGCAACAGATCCGAGCAACGCTTGCATCGCCTGAAATGAAAGCCCTTGCCGACGATCCGAAGCTCTCTTCCGACGGCGAGGCCTCTGGAAATGCTGTGATGATTACACTTAACTGGATTCCCAAAGGACGATTCGAAGAAGGCGCAGGCGCCGTGGCGGCGTTCATGAAAAAGCTGGGCTGCAGCGACTTCATGTTTCGAATCGAATCGGGAAGACTCACACCCTCCTCGAAATGACGGCTGACTATGATTCGCACATTTGCTTGTGTCCTGCGCGTTCGACGCCTCGTGTGCCACCTCGCGTGCCTCGTGGCATGTTCCCTGTCTCCGGTAACCGCGTGGGGCGAAACACCGCTTCGTGTGGGGACGTTCATCGTCGACGCTTCGCCGCCAGTTGGAAGTCCACTTGCGTACAATCGGTGCGACGCTGTCGGCATGCCGCTCACGGCGCGCGGCATCGTTCTGGTCGGCCAGGGTAACCCGATCGTATTGTGCGCTGTCGATTGGATCGGTATCAGCAACGATGGCTACGAGCGTTGGCGCGAGACGATTGCGAGAGCCGTCAACACGTCGCCCGAACGAGTGTCAGTTCATACGCTGCACCAGCATGACGCTCCCCGTTGCGATTTTAGCGCCGAGAGTTTGCTGGTCGAGCAAGGCCTGGGCGGAATCATGTTCGACCTGAACTTCGCGAAGCAAACGATTCATCAGGTTGCCGACGCTGCGAAAAAGGCAGCTGACAGCGCTACCGTCGTGACGCACGTCGGGCTTGGACAAGCGAAGGTCGAAAAAGTCGCGTCCAATCGCCGAATCCTTGGGGCCGATGGCAAAGTGAAAGTGGTCCGCTACACTTCCTGCGCCGATCCCAAGGTACGTGCGGAGCCGGAGGGAACGATCGACCCGATGGTCAAATCGATCAGTTTCTGGAACAAAGACCAACCGACCGTCGTACTTACGTATTATGCCACTCATCCGCAAAGTTATTACCAAACGGGTGTCGCTCACGCCGACTTTCCCGGCATGGCCCGTTTCCTGCGACAGACCACGCTCAACGGCCTTACGCACGTCCATTTCAATGGAGCAGGTGGAAACATTGGTGCGGGCAAGTACAACGACGGCTCGCATGAGAATCGCCAAGTCCTAGCCGTTCGCCTCGCACAAGCAATGTCCAAGGCGTTTCAGTCGACCGAAAAGCACCCGATATCTGCCGGTGACGTTGATTGGAAAACCGTTCCGGTTGCCCTGCCTCCTTCAACGCATCTCAACGAAAAAGCCTTGGTGGCGAAGCTGAGGGACCGCAACGTTGGTGGGGCCGAGCGCACGTATGTGGCGAAGGATCTGGTATGGTTACGCCGATGCCAGTCGGGTGACACGATCGACGTCACCTGCCTGACGCTCGGACCGGCGCGCATTGTGCACATGCCCGGCGAGTTGGTCGTAGAATATCAGTTGGCCGCGCAGGAGATGCGACCCGATCTGTTCGTGGCGATGGCGGCCTACGGTGAATACGCTCCCGGCTATATCTGCTTGAAGGAACACTACCGGCAAGGGGGCTACGAAGACAGTCCTCGCGCCTCGAAAGTGGCACCGGAAGTGGAGGACGTCTTGATGTCCGCCATGGAGCAACTCTTAAAGTAAGTATGTGGCAAGCGGCATGCTATGGGTGTATGCTGTTAGCACGGAACGAGAATAAGGAGGTCGTGCAGTGATTAAGTTCTCGTTATTCCACGCTTTGCGAACGTGCATCACCCTTCCGCCGGGAGGGTAAAAAGCTGATTCCGGTAAACCACTTGAAAGCTGCACGACCTCCAAGCGGGACCGCACAATCTGCGTTTCAAAAATTGGGGCATGACAGCGCTGGTCGCCACGGCCACGTAGCTGGCACGCCCTCCCCAACGATCAGGAGATCAACTATGTCGAAGAAGGTGTCTCAACTTCATCGGCGTCGGTTCTTGAAGACCACACTGTCGGTGACCGGTGCCGCAATGGTGGCGCCGACGATCATTCCCGGCTCGGCCTTGGGCCTGAACGGTACCGTCGCGCCTAGCGAGCGGGTTATTATTGGCGGCATCGGCATCGGGAACCGAGGGACCTATGACCTGGGGTGCTTCCTGCAACAAAAGGACGTCCAGTTCGCGGCGGTGTGCGATGTGAAGCAGGCGCGTCGTCTCGCGGTCAAGAAACGGGTCGACGGACTGTATGGCACTGAACGGTGCGATATGTATCGTGATTTTCGCGAGCTGCTCGACCGCAAAGATATCGATGCGGTGCTGATCGCCACGGGGCCAAACTGGCATGCGACGGCCGCGATGACTACAGCAAAAGCCGGCAAGGACATGTATTGTGAGAAGCCGGTCACGAAGAACATCGCGCAAAGCCTGATCCTGGCCGATACGATGCGGCGCACAGCACGTGTGTTCCAGGCCGGCACCCAGCGGCGGAATCTCCCGCATTTTGCATTCGCCTGCGAGCTGGCTCGAACCGGAAAGCTTGGCAAACTCAAGAGAGTTTACGCTCACCCGGCGGGAATGCAGGCAATGACCAGCGGTTGGCTGGTACCCGAAACCGAGCCGGACAAGGAGATCGTCGACTGGGACATGTATCTCGGTCCGGCCGCCTGGCGACCGTTCAACGCGAAACTGTTGGACGGTTTCAATTTCGAAAAGGG
This sequence comes from Planctomycetota bacterium, assembly GCA_024277285.1. Next base: position 80,123 of record JAJRVM010000299.1, on the reverse strand, counting down.
AGGCGGTTTGGTGGGTGGTGGAGTCCTCGAATGGGGCTCTCACTGCGTCGATCTTTGTCAATGGGCCGTCGACGATTGCTTGCCGCCCGTCGAGTACAACGCACCGAAGGACGGGCAGTTGGTCGCGCGCTACGACAATGGTGTGGAGCTGATTTTCCGTGAGACCGGTTGGATTCCGCTCGGGTCGTGCCCCGTGCGGTTCGAAGGCGAGACGGGATGGGTCGAAGCGGGCGACAGTGGCAAACTTGTCCTGAGTTCACCCAGCCTGCTGGCCGGCAGAACCGTTGCGGAGATCGGCGGCTATCCTGCGACGTTCCATGTTCGCGATTTCCTCGACTGCGTGAAGTCACGCGGTCTGCCCAAGGGCAACGCCGACGCGGCCTGCAACGCGCACATCGCCTGCCATGCTGCGAACATCGCGCTGTACTTGGATCGTCAAGTGAATTACGACAACAAGAAACACGTGTTTATAAATGACGAGCAGGCCAATCGATTGCGGTCCGAAGCGTTGCGCGAGCCATGGAGGCTGTAGGAGCCGTCGCGTGCCCGTCGTCTAACACTGGCCTCAAACTACGAACACTTGCAAAACTCGGACCTCGATAAACAAGTCGACACGGAACCATGAACATACATCGACCGTTCTCTCACTTCGTCATCCTTTTGGTAACATTGGCTGCCGTGTCCACCACGTGGGCCGCGATTGGAGACGGTCGAAGCCCGTCGTCTAAAGAAGAACATGAATTGCTCGCCATCCTCCGATCAGACGTTCCGGCTGCGGAGAAGGCGGTCACATGCAAGTTGTTGGCCGTCAACGGATCGAGTGCGTCGGTTCCCGAACTGGCGCGGCTGCTGACCGACCCACAACTGGCCTCGTGGGCTCGAATCGCTCTCGAGGTGATTCCGGGTGAAGAGGCAGACAACGCACTTCGCAGCGCAACCGAATCGGCTCAAGGAAGACTGCTCGTCGGCACGATTAATTCGATCGCCGTCCGACGGGATGCCGGCTCCATCGATACATTGACGGCGCTCTTGAAAAACGACGACACCGACGTGGCGTCGGCCGCGGCCGTCGCGCTCGGTCGCATCGGAGGTGCCGCCGCCACCAAAACGCTCCGGCACGCGTTGGCCGTCGATTCCGACAAAGTTCGCTCGGCGGTGGCCGAGGGCTGTGTGTTGTGTGCCGAACGGTCACGGTCGGAAGGGAACTCGGCCGAAGCGATGGAGATTTATGATGAAGTTCGCAGTGCCGATGTTCCCGAGCAGCGAATCATCGAGGCGACGCGTGGTGCCATTCTCGCTCGGGGCCAAGACGGAATCCCACTGTTGGTCGAGCTGTTTCGGTCGCCGGACAAGGGGCGATTCGAGCTTGCGTTGGGTACGGCTCGTGAGTTTCCCGGTAGCGAAGTCGACAAGGCACTCGCGGCCGAGATGGCAAATGCAACGCCGCAGCGAGCGACCCTGATCGTTCAGGCGATGGCTGACCGCAAAGAGACCGTCGACTTGATTGGGGTGTTGAACGCGGCTAAGAACGGTGCCAGACCGGTTCGAATCGCTGCCATTAAGGCACTCGGAAGCGTGGGCGATGCTTCGTGCCTTCCCGCGCTGCTGAAGATCGGCCTCGACGCCGACGCCGAACTGGCACAGACGACCAAGGCGACGCTGGCCAAGCTTCCGGGTGAAGACGTGGACTCGCAAATCGTCGCACGCATCACCGACGTCGACGGCCCCATGTACCCATTGCTGATCGAGATTATTGGGCGACGACGAATCGATGCGACGCCCGCTCTGTTGAAGGCGTTGGAGCATGCCGATTCCACGGTGCGCAGCGCCGCTTTGACCGCGTTGGGAGAAACGGTTAACGCCGATGACCTTTCTGTGCTGGTCTCACAAGTTATTGCGCCCAAACATCGTGAAGACATCGCTGCCGCCCGACAAGCCCTCATGGCGGCGAGTGTCCGAATGCCGGACCGCGAAATCTGTGCGGCCGAACTCGCCGAAGCGCTCACGCAAACCGAGTCGGTGCCGACCAAGAGCTCATTGCTGCGGATCCTCGGTGCCGTTGGCGGGACGGAAGCATTAGAGGCCATTGGAAGCGCGGCCAAGAGCTCCGATTCCGAACTCCAGGACGTTAGCAGCCGCCTGCTTGGCGAGTGGATGACCGACGACGCCGCTCCGGTCTTACTCGACCTGTCGAAGACAGCACCGGGGAATAAGTATCGCGTTCGAGCCCTTCGTGGCTACATTCGTATCGCTCGCCAGTTCGTGATTCCCGACTCACAGCGCACCGAAATGTGCCGAAAAGCGCTGGCCGCTTCCACTCGGCCGGCCGAGCAGAAGCTCGTACTGGAAGTTCTCAAACGCTATCCCAACAAGGAGACACTCAGGTTGGCAATTGGCGCGATGCAGCGTCCCGAATTGAAGGACGATGCGTCCCAGGCCGTGCAAACGATCGCCAAAAAGCTTCGCGGCAAAGGCGTCGACGTCAGCAAGCAGTTGTCCGAAGCAGGTCTGGACGAATAGCTGGATTCGCAAGCATTCAGAAATTCAGGCGTAGCTGGATTCGCAAGAATTCAGACGCCTCTCCGAAAACGCAACCCGCTCAATCAGCTGAGCTCCACACCTTATCGAGCAAGTCATGCAGCGTCGGGTCATGCTGTTTGAGCTCCGCGCGCACAAACGGGTAGAAGTCATTTCGATAGAAGAACGCTTCGGTGCCTTCGGCGAAGTATTCCTTAGGGTTCGTCAGGCCATAGTGCCTAACGGTATCACCGGTGAACGACAACACGTTTTCATAAACCCCTCGCTCCTTCGCCTCTTCGAACGCCTTGATGATCTCGTCGTTGTCAAACCCCAACACCTGATCATGGTAACCGTGTGCCAATTCGTGCAAGACCACGGCCGGGTGCTTGAGCATCTGCTCTCTCGACAGTAGCAATTTGGCCTCGGTGATGTGAACTTTTCGGGCGAGTCGCGGATCGTGCTCGTGCTGGACGAGCCACGCTTTGCTCGGATGGTACTGCATTGCGTGCAGTCGCGGGTGATGATGGTCGATCCGAAACTCAATGGTCTGGAGTTTTGCAAGTGCTCTGGCCGGCACGAGAATCTTGATGCGTTGAAGGTGATTCGCCAGCATCTGCAATGCCCTCTCGCCTTCGTCGCGATGTTCACCACGAACGAGCTCGCGGTCAACGTGAACCGTCCATCCCTCGATATTCTGTTGAACCGTATCCAGGTAACTCGTCTGAATCTGCGAACGGCCCTTGCCAACGAATAAGAGACAGACAAGAACCGAGAGGATCGTTGACCGATGGCACTTCATTGATACCACGAGCGCCGATTCACGCAATTCGTACCCTTCGTGTTTCACAATCACGTTCAAACTCTCAGACGTGTTGGCGCCATTGCATTCCTTTGCCAAGTTCAGATCTTACCACGAATCGTGGTTCACAAACCGTCGCTCATACGCGATGATTGGCACTTGATCATGAATGAAGCACGGGGGGGCTTTGTGGTGCGCGACGAGAACGATATTTCGATCGAGATCGACTGCCGAAACGCGAGTGAGAAGCTCGCCGCCGGTGCCGATTTTTTGCTACTCGATTGTCGAGAGCCTAGCGAGTACGAGTGTGTCCACTTATCCGGCGCGACGCTGATTCCGATGAACGACCTTCCGGCTCGCATCGCCGAATTGGAGCCGCATCGCGAGAAGGAAATCATCGTCTACTGTCATCTCGGGATGCGGAGCCTTCGCGTTGCGACTTGGTTGCGTGGGCAGGGGTTCGCGCAAGCACGAAGCATCACCGGAGGGATTGACCAGTGGGCCCAGGAAATTGACCCCGCGTTGGCTCGCTACTAACCGACTCTATTCCTGACGGCTCAGGAATTCGACGACCGGCGCCGTTTGATCAGCGGTCGTGATGCCTGGCGGCAGTTCCATGATGCGGATGTTCCGAAAGTGGATTTCCGCACCCTCTGACTCCAGGCAGAGATACCCTTTCTTGACCGACGAATGGCTCACACCGTTGACAAACTTGCCGTTGACCGACAGTTTGACAACACCGTCGACGCACACGACGTCGTACACGTTCCATTCACCTTTCCCCTTACATCGGTTTTCGATCGATTTGCTACGACGGCCACGCGGGTTATCGGGTGTCGTGATCAAACCGCCGGCACCGAAGAGCTCACCGTGTACATAGGCGACCGGGGGCAGCGTGCCGTCTTTCTTCTTGTGCTGGTTGACCCAATCGAGCTCCAGCATTTGAACTTCGAGCCCACTGGGCAGCCGTCTTCCCTCGGGCACTGCACCCTCACTCCACACAAACACACCCGAGTTGCCGCCCGCTTCCATGTGCCGCCACTCGATGTGTAGAACAAAGTTTTCATACTGTCGATCGGACCGCATGACGCCGATCGGATGCCCCGTGCAAACGAGCAAACCATCTCGCACACTCCACGTTTCCTCGCTCGTGTTCACGTCCACCCAACCGCTCAAGTCGCTGCCGTTGAACAGATCACGAAACTCTGCCGGCTCGGTCGCCGATGTCCACGTCGTTCCCCCTAGCAGCACAAGCACCCACGACGCCGCTGAAATCAATCGTGTTCTCAAGACGCACACTCCGCCGATGTTCTTCCGATAAATTTAAATTACGATTAACGTTACACCAACCGCCAACCTTTGCGGTACTCACGCCGAACGAACGGGTCGGCCTCTGGAGCGTTCGTCGCTCGCATTTGCGATGCGTCCCACTCTAGCTTTTTCCCGGTACGAAACGCGACGTTCCCTAGATGATTCGCCTCGGTAAGCCAACCGGCGTAGTCGAAATTACATGTCGTCGATTCGCCCGTCTTACAAGCGCGGATCCATTCGGCGTGATGTCCCAGCGATTTGGGAATCCAAGGTTCGGGCGGTTGAAAGTCGGCGAATTTTTCTTCCGGCAGCAACACATGCTTGCTGTAGTCGGAAAGCACCATACCGTCGTCACCCATGAACAGCACGCCGTTTCCCCACTGTGGAATCTCTTTTTCCTGCCAGATCGTCGGTTTGTTGGTGCCTTGGTACCAGGTAACGCTGACCGGAGGCAGCTCGCCGCGTCGGCCGTACTCGTAACGTGCCTGCATCGAAGCGGGGGCGATCTCTCGATGCGGCGCCGGCCCGGCGGCTTCGATCGTCAGTGGATGATCAAGCTTAAGTGCCCAGAACGGCAGGTCAATCCAATGGCTACCGAGATCGGACATCGTGCCGTTACCGAAGTCCCACCAGCGATACCACTTCGGACCGGGAACATAAACGCTGTTGAACGGACGCGCCGGCGCGGGGCCGAGCCACAGGTCCCAATCGAGCTCGGCAGGCGGAGTCTCCACTTTGCTCGGTCGCTCTTGCACAAACACGATGTCCTTGTGTCGTTCCGATTCCTCGCGCGAGGGCTGCCATCCCCAGGCGCGCGACACCCACACATGCGTCTCCCGGACCGGCCCAATCGCGCCGGATTGAATCAACTCGACGACGCGACGATAGTTATCACCCGCGTGAATCTGCGTCCCCATTTGCGTGGCGACGCCTGCCTTGGCCGCCGCCTGACGAATGACGCGCGCCTCCCAAACGCTGTGCGTCAACGGCTTCTCGCAATAAACATGCTTGCCCAGTTCGAGTGCAGGCATCGTCGCGAACGCGTGCGTATGCTCGCACGTGCTGACGACCACCGCATCAAAGTCGTCGGACTGGTCGTAAATCCGGCGAAAGTCGGTCACCTTGCGCGCTCGCGGAAACCTCTCGGCAGCACTGTTGAGGTTTTGCTGATTGACGTCACAGAGTGCGACGATGTCCTGGCTCGCGACTGAGTTTAAGTTCGATCGTCCTCGGCCACCCGAACCGATCACCGCAATACGAAGTTTCTCGTTCAGGTTCCGGCCGTGAACAATGGCAGGATGTCCGAGGATCGCTGCCGTACCAGCCACGCCGGATACCTGTATGAACTCGCGCCGATTAACCTGGCATGATGACCTACTCGGCCGAATATGATTGTCTCGCATGGCTTGGCTCCAATCGAAAAACGAACCGTCGGATTCATCATCGGATTCTCTCAACGACAGGTTCGCCGATCGGCGCGCCGAATGCAACAGGTGGCGAAGGTCTAGGGCCTAGACCCTCCCGATACTGCGGCTGAAAGCCTTGTCATTACCCAAGTTTCTTGCCCTCTGTGCTTTTTGAAAAAGAGTGGAAACGCAGAGTTCGCAAAGGGCGCAGAGACGCGCAGAGGAGGGATAGGACGAATTCTTAACGGGTGTGTTTTTGCCCTGTTTTTCGGAGCCATGATTGACGAACGACCGTGATTTTTCCAGTTCGCTTCTCGAAGATCAGAACCTCTTCCTCTGCGCGTCTCGGCGTTCTTCGCGTGCTCTGCGTTGACCACCTCAGAGGGCGGTCACGATGGACTCGCGCCACGAAACCCGCGGCGACACTCGTCCACGGTGGAAAACCCGTGTTCTCAAATGCGGCTGGTCCACTCGCGATCACGAAAACTTGGGTAATGACAAGGCTGAAAGCCACAGCCACTTATTGCGCGTCGACTGTTCTTGGCTTGCCGAGGCATCGGTCCAGCCATTGGTTGACCTGTCGATCAAAGTCCTCGATCGGGACTCCGCCGGCTCGGTTGGGGACGGTATACAGTTTGCCCCGCAGGCCGTACTTCGTGTCAACGAGGCAGGGGGCTACGACGTTGCATTGTGTAGGCTGGAACGAGCAAACACTGACGGTGCCGGAACTTCGGTCGCCAATCAACGGGCTTGTTCACCGACAGAGTATATCTCGTCTCAACGTGTGTTTGCGCTGTTCCGGCACGGAGCGACCTTGTTACCAGCCTACGCGCTCAGTCGGTGAGTTTCTTGACGAGACGCTTCTGAGGTTTCCTGTTGCCTATTTTCTTGGCGTCTTCGCGGCTTAGCGTGAGCTCATTCTGATAGACTTTGAGGGTCACCAATTTGACCAACAATGTCGTCGAATCTCAAGGACTCTCCGCCATGGCAACTTCCAAGTCACGACGCTTCTTCCTGCAAGCCGTAAGTGCCGGCGCCGCCGCTTTCGGAATGACCGCGCCGAGCCGGGCCCAGGAACAACAACCGATTCAAGGCTTTGAAGAAACACCGACAGACCCGAACGCGTCGAAAGATTGGACGCCGTTCTCAGACCGCAAGATTCGTGTCGGGATTGTCGGGTACGGCGTGTGCCGCTTTGGGGCGGCGTTCAGTTTCCAAGACCACCCGAATGTTGAAGTCGTGGCCGTCAGCGATCTGTTTCCCGACCGGTGCGCCGGATTGGCGAAGGCTTGCCGCTGCGAGAAGACGTACCCGTCGCTCGAGGAGTTGGTCAAGGACGATACGATTGAGGCGGTCTTCTGTGCAACTGACGCCCCGAGTCACGCGCGACACTGCATGGAAGTACTCAATCATGGCAAGCACGTCGCCTGCGCCGTACCCGCGGTTTTTGGTTCTCTTGAGGACGCCGACGCGTTGTTCGAGACGGTCAAGTCATCGGGCCGAAAATACATGATGTTCGAGACATCTTACTTCCATGAAGATGTCCACGCGATGCGGCAGATCTACAACGCCGGTGGCCTGGGCAAGCTGATCTACTCCGAAGGGGAATACTACCACTACGGCCTCGAACAGATCGACTCGTACAAGGGCTGGCGGATCGGCGTGCCGCCGCAATGGTATCCGACTCATTCCAACGCTTACTATGTAGGCGTTACCGGAGACAGCTTTACTGAAGTGTCATGCATGGGAGCCCCGAGTACGATCGCACGCTTTCGCGCCGAAAACAACCGATACAAGAACCCGTTCGGCACTGAGATCGCTCTCCTACGCACGAGCGAAGACGGCATGGCTCGCATGGGCGTCAGTTGGGACACCCCCGGTTTCGGCGGCGAAAAGGGTCGTGTTCGTGGGCAGACGGGTTCGTTCGAGGGCCAGTATCAAGGACTGAAAAAGAAACTGCCCGACACGCGGCGCCCTGCCCTTCCACCCGGCGTCAAGGCGGGCGGTCACGGCGGCTCGCACGGCCAGCTGATGAGCGAGTTTGTCGAGGCGATTCTTGCCGACCGAAAACCGCTCGTCGATATCGCCCAGGCACTCAACATGACGGTCGCCGGTATCGTGTCGCACCAGTCGGCGCTGAAGAACGGCGAGTTGCTGAAGATTCCACAGTACGAACTGTGATGCGGTGCCGTTCAAACGTCCGACTCTCCCGCGAGCGGGAGAGTAAAAGGTTGGCTCCAGTGAACAACCACAACACCGGACGATCTCCAAGCGGGAGGGAAACAACAATAAGATCATGAAACAACTTCTCGCCATTCTACTAACGATTTGTGTCAGCCTGTATCATGTGCAAATCTCGCAGGCAGAGCACACTCAGCCTGCGCCCAAGACCGTTGTCGCCAGCTCGCCTCAATCAAAGTCTGCGACGAAGCTTCCCGGCCGCCGCAAACAGCGGCAGCCGAAGAACGTTCTCGACGCACGCAACAGACCGACGGGGAATGTTGATCCTCCGAAAGATCCCGAATACCAGAAGTATGGCATCTACGCGAAGACGGCACGTCACGCCAGCAGCACTCGAGCTGCGAACACCGTATTGCCTTTGAAGATTGAGAAAGGGGCGCGCATCGCCCTTATCGGCAACACTTTGTTGGAACGAGCCCAGTTTTTCGGGTATTTCGAAACGATGCTCCATCAACGATATCCGGAGCACCAGTTGGTCATTCGCAATCTTGCATGGTCCGCCGACACGGCAGATCTGCGACCTCGCCCTAACAACTTCGCGGACCAAGATCAGCATTTGACTCACGAATCGATCGACATCGTCTTCGTCTCTTACGGCTACAACGAATCGTTTGCAGGACCAGCCGGATTAGAGCCTTTCCGAAACTCAATGACGCGATTCGTTCAATCACTGAAGACCAAAGCATTCAATGGAACAGCCGGTCCACAGATCGTCCTTGTCTCACCGATCGCTAACGAGAATATCGCAAGAGTTGCGGCCGCGACGGACAACAACACGAACATCAAGCTTTACGTCGAGGTTCTTCGGCAAGTTGCAGCGGACCAGCACGTTGGATTTGCAAACGTATTTGACGACACGCGTCGCGCGATGGCCAGCGCCGACACCGACCTGACACTCAACGGTGCTCATCTGTTGGAACGGGGCTATGCGTTGTTCGCCCGATCGCTTTACCGGGCGGTATTCGACGAAGAAGCACCGGCGGTCGACGACGAGCTGCGTGCGACAGTCATCGACAAGAATCGACAGTATTTCCATCGCTACCGCCCCGTCAACTCGTTTTACTATGTCGGGAAGAGAAACAAGGACTACGGCTATCTCGACTTCCTGCCGGCCATGAAGAACTTTGACATCATGGTGCGCAACCGTGATCAGCGTGCATGGAGCTTAGCGCGCGGCGAGCGTCTACTACCGACCGTCGACGATACCAACTTGCCACCGCTGCCGGACACCAAGGAGAGCCGTGGAGCGAATCGGTGGATCACGGCAGACAATGAACTGAAGGCTTTCAAAATCGATTCTCGGTTCAACGTCAACTTGTTCGCCGGTGAAGAAGAATTCCCAGAAATTGCCGCCCCCATTCAGATGCGTTGGGATTCGCTCGGCCGCTTGTGGGTCTCCTGCTCGACGACCTATCCGCACGTTTATCCGGGCAACGAGCCGAGCGACCGGCTTGTTATTCTGGAGGATACGGACGGCGATGGAAGAGCCGACAAGTCAACCATCTTTGCTGACGACCTGCACATTCCACTCTCGTTTGAATTCGGTCACGGCGGCGTGTACGTCTCCGAACAGCCGCATGTGACGTTTCTGAAGGACACGAATGGCGACGGAAAAGCGAATTTCCGACGCATCTTGTTAACCGGCTTCGGAACGGAAGATTCGCATCATGCTCTTCATGACTTCACCTGGACCCCTGACGGAGATCTAATATTTCGCGAGTCGATATTTCATCACTCGCAAGTAGAAACTCCGTATGGTCCGGTTCGCCAACAGAACAGCGGATGGTTCCGTTTCGAACCAACGATCCATCGGTTGACCAGCTTTGGCACGTACCCCAGCACGAATCCGTGGGGAGTCACATTTGATGACTGGGGACAACACATGGCGAGCCACCCGGTCTATGCGGCGGCCTTCCATTCGTTGGACCCGCCGTATCCGCAGCAACACTCCAAGAACCCGCTCGGGACTCAGGCGTACTCGGGAACCTGTGGCCAGGAGTTCATCGACTTCTCGACGTTCCCCGATGAGCTGCGTGGTTGCTTCGTCAAAGTTCGCTACAAGCCGACGAATCGAGTGGAGATTCACCAGTGGAAAGAGACAGAGTTCGGATACGAGGAGCAGTACGTCAGCGATCTCATCTTTTCGACCAACCTGAGTTTCATTCCCGTCGACGTGCGCTACGGACCGCGCGGCGCGCTCTACGTGTGCGATTGGTACAACCCCGTCAAAGGTCACGCTCAGTATTCGCTCCGTGATGAGCGCCGCGACAGACACTCCGGCCGTATTTGGCGTATCACGGCCAAGGGAAAGCCGACGCAGGAACCACCAACGATCGCCGGAGCTTCCGTGCCCGCACTGTTGGATTTACTCAAGCGAGGTGAGTACCGATACCGCTACTGGGCGAAACGTGAGTTGCGGGAACAATCATCGGACGAAGTCCGGCCGGTATTGGATCAATGGGTCGCCGAGCTCGATGCTTCGGATCCGCGTTTTCGACATCACCAACTGGAGGCCATTTGGGCGTATCGAAACATCGGCGCAAGTAATACCGACCTGTTGCGAGAATTGCTCGGCTGTGACGAACATCTCGCACGGGCCGCCGCCGTTCAGCAGATTCGCTACTGGCACACAATGATGCCAGACGCCATAGCGCTGCTGGCCACCGCCGCCAATGATCCGAACGCCATCGTCCGAATGCAAGCCGCCATTGCATGCAGTTATGTTGGCACGTCGGACGCACTCGATGTCGCGTTACAGATACTCAATCATCCTTGTGAAGGCCACTTGGCCTATGCGATCCAGTCGTCTCTGAATTCACATACGCTGCGACGACACTGGGACAACCGCGAAGGGCACCGAGTCGCACTGCTGCTGAAACGCCTTCAACGCAGTAGCGAATTGAAAGAACCTGCACCGACCTCGTCGCAGGCAAAGTTTGATGACCAAGACGACCTCAAGACCGTTCGCATCTCCTGCATGCCCGAACGCATGCTCTATACGGTCAATCAGTTCGCCGTCGAAACCGGACAGCCGGTCAAGATCGTCTTCACCAACCCGGATGCTACCGATCACAACCTGGTGATCATCAAACCGGGGGCAGCGGCAGAAGTCGGTATGGCCGCCAATGAAATGGCTCGCGACCCGAAGAACGCAAACTCGGACTTCATCCCGATCGAAAAACAACACCTGATCCTGAATGCATCGCCGATGATCGGACCGACTCGCAAATCGCAGGTTACTGTTCTTCGACTCAATGCACCGAGCCAACCTGGAATCTATCCGTATATTTGCACGTTCCCGGGCCACTGGGTGGTGATGAGAGGAGATATCGTCGTCGCGAACGATCTGTCTGAAGTGCCCTCAATGCTGGCGGCGCGCGAGCCAACCATCGTCAAAGCTTGGTCACTCGCAGATTTCAATGAGCCGCGAATCATGAGCGACGAAGCGACGTTGATGCGAGGCATGCAGGCGTTCGTCAAGGGCGGATGCATTCAGTGTCATGTGGTGGCTGGACATGGTACCAACCTGGGTCCTGACCTCACTGACGTCGGCAAACGTTTCCAAGGGATGAAGCTGCTTCAGCAAGTATTGGAACCTTCGTCGGAGATCAACCCACAGTACCAATCGCACCAGTTCTTTCTGGAAAGTGGAGAAGTCGTCTCCGGTGTCATCGTTCAAGAGACACAGGACGACTACAAGGTCATGACGAATCTGCTAACTCCGAACGCCTTTCAACGCGTTCGGCGAAAGGACATTGAGGAGCAGTTTCCTACCAAGATTTCTCCGATGCCCAACGGACTGGCCAACGTGCTGACAAAAGACGAGATTACAGACATGTTGAGCTTCCTGCAGACAGGCGGATACAGGGGAATGCGCCACGCAAACTGAAAGGCCTGTAACATGCCATTTTTCCCGAAGGGAATTTTGAAAGTAGCCCAAAAATTCATTGCTGGGTATCCAAGCCGGTTTCCAAGACAAGTCCCGACGGGATGGCTCGGCTTGCGTTCCGCGCAGACGGTTTCAGGCCGTAGCTGGATTTGCAAGAATTCAGGAGAGATCCAAGGTTTTTGTGAATATCGAGTATCGAGCAAGGAATGTCGAATGATGAACTAAGTACTCGTCCAACAATAAGTTACCGATCTCTTCCCCCTCACCCTACCCTCTCCCCCTGCTATTCTCACTGCGCGAGGGAGAGGAGAGGGAACGGCCTGTGTCTTGCGCGCGGTAGGTCTCTCTGCGATAATCAGCGAAATCTGCGTTTCAAAGCTTGGGGCATGACAATGGTTTTGTACCGATTCCTCCATAATGGCAACCTCACCCATGACGCGACTCATCGACATTCCGAAACAACTGGCACTCGTAATGGCCATGATTCTGGCCACAGCCGCGATACGAGGCGCCACCGCCCAGCCACAGACAGCTCCAAGACCGGTTTGGCGGCCAGTCCAAGACGACGTGTTTCTCCAGGAAGTCGGTCGTCAAGTGAGTTTCTCGGAACCACTTACGGCCGTCGCCGTCTTCGATGACCGGATCTATGTTGGATCAAGTCAAGGACTCTTGAAGCTTGACGACGATCGGCTGATTCCAGTGAAGGAACGGCGTGAGTCGATCGATCGGCTCGTCGCCACGCGTCATGCGCTATGGGCCATCACCGGCGACGGCCTTTACCGATATCAAGATAAGACCTGGACGAGAATATCTAGCGACCCGGTCTCGGACGTTACCGACCACTTGGGAAACATCATCGTCTCCACCGGCCGCCGACTTTGGCAAGTTGAAGGCGATGCGCTGACGCCTCTCGTCGATGCCCAATCACCGTTCCCAATTGCCCGCGTCATCTCTCATTGCGAAACGCTCTATGTTCACGGGCAGGGTCGGCTGACATTCTATGATGGCGAGCATATCGGCGCCCAGAACGTCTACCGATGGGCCTCTGACAAGACATGGGACTGGGGCCGGCTCCCATCGCTCAACACACGAGACGCTGTAAGTCAAGGCAGCCGGCTGTACATCGCCACGGACCGAGGTCTGGCAGTGTTGCGAGGCATGTCGTTGACCAGTATTCGCGGCAAGGACGGCCTGTGCTACGAGGATACGACGTGCGTCGCCACGGGGTTCGACAACGACCTTTGGATAGGCACGACTCGCGGTGCAATACGAATGGTCGACGGAGATTTTCACTACTTTGCTGGGCGGCGCTGGCTTCCGGACGAACACGTCAACGCCATCGCCACGGCCCACCGCGCGGTTTATCTTGCCACCGACAAAGGGCTGGGCATCGTCCAATACGAACCGTACACGCTGCAAAAGAAAGCCGATTATTACGAAAGGCATTTGGATGAGTGGGGGCAGCGTCGACTGGGATTCACGCACAAACTGGAATGGGACGCGAAGCTCAAGCAATACGTTCGTGAAGTCAGCGACAATGACGGCGGGTACACGGGCAACTACCTCGCCGCCCAGGCGTACCGACTTGCAGTCACCAAGGATCCCGAGGCGCGCACACAAGCCGCCGGCACTTTCCAAGCCCTCCGCTGGCTCGAGGCAATGACGCCTATGCCCGGATTCATCGCCCGATCCGTCTGGGCGAAGGGCGAAGTTGGCCACCAAGCCGACCATGGTTCCGGCGGCGCACCGGCCGAGTGGCACGACACGGCTGACGGATTGTTCGAGTGGAAAGGCGATACCTCTAGTGACGAAGTCTGCTCGCACTTCTACGCGGTGAAACTTTTCCTCGATCACGTCGCCCAGGGCGATGAAATTCGTCAGGCCAAACAGCACCTCACCAGCATCGCGAGCCACATCGCCAAGAACGGATGGATGCTGATCGACCTGGACGGTAAACCAACTCGGTGGGGCGTATGGAACCCTGAATATTTCACGACCGAAGAAGGCTTGTACGACCGGGGACTCCAGTGCTTGCAAGTTCTCTCGTTCATGAAAACGGCCGACGTTCTCGCGGATGATCCAAACGCCGGCGCCGCCTACCGGCAACTCGTTGAGCTCGGATATCCTGACCACACGCTCCGCCAACGCAATACGTTTCCTCCGGACGGCGTCCTTCATTTCCTTGACGAACTAGCTTTCTGGAGCTTTTCCAACCTACTAGCCTACGAGAAAGATCCTCTGCTCCGAGCGACCTATCATCGCAGTCTCGAACGGTCCTACGAGATCGTGCGCATCGAGCAGAATCCGTGGTTTAATTTCGTTTATGGTGCACTGACCGGCAACGATTGCGAAGTGCCTCAGTCGGTGAAGCACCTTCGCGAGTGGCCGCTCGACCTTCGCGTCTGGTCCTACCAAAACTCGCACCGCTCCGACCTACGCACTCCGGACGGTTACGGTGTATACAAGGCCGGCGTTCGGACGTTCTCTCCGCGCGAAACCGAACCGATGCGATGGGATCATTGGACCATGCAGCCGGACGGTGGCTCTTCGATCAATCCCCACGTGATCGAACCGGGTGCCTGGCTCCTCGCCTATTGGATGGGAAGATACCACGGCTTTATCACCCCGCCCAACGCCACCGATCCCACTCTTCTTCAAGTCGATCGTGTCCGCAACAAACAATTGGGCGCCAAGCCTTACACTGGTCCGCCTCGCCCCGTTTTGTTCGCTCATTGACATCTGCATTTCGAACTCTTCTCAGGAAGTGCCGATCCACAAACTTAATTCATGCAAGGCTGGACAGCGCCAAATTCTCCGACGCTGGCTATTCGTACTTGGCTTCGGCCAGATCGAGATGAAGAATCTGACCGGCGTAAGTTACAAGAAGGATTTCGCCTCGACCATCCACGCCAAAAGAGGCGATTCCGCCCGGAGACGTTCCGAGTTCGCGAACCTCCAACAGTTCGCCATCTTTCTGACGAAGACCCCAGACGCGTCGCGTGTTGTAATCCCCGAAAATATAGACACCGAAGAACGACGACTCGGGATCGCCGCGATAGACGTGTCCGCCCGTTACCGAGAAACCCAAGCCGTGTTCGTAGGCGAATAAGGGATCGGCAAACTCCTCACCCTCGCGACGATACTCATCCAAGAAAGGAGCAAACCCTTCTCGGACATTCCACCCGTGGTTTTCACCACGCTTGACCAAACAGATCTCTTCAAACCTATCTTGCCCGACGTCACCGACCCAAAGATCACCCGTCAAGCTATCAAAACTGAACCGCCAAGGCTCGCGAAACCCGATCGCCCAAACTTCCGGACGGATCGACGCGTCGTCTCGGTGAGCTGTCAGAAACGGGTTGTCATCTGGCACAGCGTAAGCTTTACCGTCGTCCCGCGCGTCCACATCGATTCGCACGAAGGAGCCGAGCAACTCGCTTGCGTTTTGTGAGTAGCCTTCCGGATCTCGTTGAGGACCCCCATCACCGAATCCGGCATACAGCATGCCGTCGCGTCCGAAGGCGATGCACCCGCCGTTGTGGTTATTTGCCGGCTGCTCCACTTCGAGCAAACGAATCGATTCTTGCCCACGATCTCTCAAACCGTCCGCCGTAGCTCGCCGCTCAACGACCGTTGTTTTTACGTGTCCGTTCTCACGCACCTCATGCTCTAAGAAATACCGTCCGTTTTTCTCGAAGTGGGGATGCAACGCAATGCTGGTCAACCCTTGATTACCGTCGATGTGAACTTGGCTGCCGAGATCGACGAAAAGCTCCTTGTGAGGATGGTGTGGATCTCGAACGTATCGCGAAACTCTCGCCTGCTGATGTTCGACGACAAGCAATTGATCGACGGCACCGGGCAGAGCACTACACCAGACAGGATTCTCGAACACGATCAAGTCGGTATGGATCGGAACGAACGCGATCGGCTTTCGCAGCCGCGGTATGTCGACGTGCTGACCGCCCTTGCCTAATCCATTTTTCACACCAAACCTCAGCGAAGCGAGATAGGCAACTAGATCCGCGAAATGCTCCTTCGACATCGCCGAAACTAAATTGGTCGGCATCAACGACACTTCCGAAAACCGCACGTACTCGATCTCACTCGCTGCCACGTCGATGGATTCGCCTTTGATGTCGAGCAATCGTACCATCAGCTTGTTTGCCCGTTCGATTCTTCCGTTGAGGATTCGCCCCGTCGCCATCACCACATTCGCTTGCCGGTATCCAGGTTTAATGAACGCACTCGGTTCCAGAATGTGAGTGATCAATTCGGCGCGCGAATACTTCTCACCGATTCCATCAAGATTCGGACCGCTTTTTTCCATTCCGACAATGCGGTGACAGTCGGCACAGACCGCTTTCCGATTTTCACGAAACACGATTTCACCTGCCGTGGCGTCACCGACGTTTGCGAGAGCGAAGTTGCGATAGATGTCGAGTTCAGGGTTCCCTGAGTCTCCCGCGGCAATGTCGGAGAACATTAGTACTGTGAGCGTTGTGAGAGTCGAAAGCAAAGATAGATGACGGTGCATTTTCCTGAGTCGAAAGCTAGAGGACGGGTATTTTCACTGAGGTCTATGATATCGTAGCAGTTCGGCCAACTGTAGACTGGAGCGAGTCGTAGCCGGATTCGCAAGAATTCAGTCGAATCGGTCATGGGCAACAAGTCTCTGAATTCTTGCGAATCCAGCTACGGTAGAGTGGAATGGTTCCTGAATCGTTTCGCAAGCTTTGTAGCCGAATCGAGGAGCGTCCCGCCTAAGATAACTTCGCTACCGGGAGTCGATTATGCCTATGTCACGTCGTTCGTTGCTTGCCGCCGCGGCAGGCAGCCTTCCACTCGTCGCGTCCGGTCGCTGGACGGCCGTTGCGGCGGACCGCGTGTCGGTAGAAGAACTCGACCGCGTCGCTTCGCAACCATTACTCGATCTAGCGGGCCTCCGCGATTCCGTCATCATTGAATCGATGGAACTTCTTCGGAACGGTAACGAGTACTTGGTCCGGGTACGGTCAACGGACGGTTCTGAGGGCGTGATCGTCAGCAACTCGGGTTGGCTTGTAGATACTTTTCCGATCTTTCACCATCGAGTCGCATCGTTTCTTATTGGTAAAGACGCGCGGCAGGTTGAAACTCTGCTGGAGGACTTGCTGCGAGAACGCATCACCTACAAGCTTCAGGGGCTGGCGTTATGGGTTTGCGTGGCCGCCGCTGAAATGGCGATTCTCGAGCTACTCGGCCGAATCTCCGAGCGATCGATCGGTCAGCTATTCGGAGGTACGCACCGTCGGGACATCGCCGTGTATCGCGCCAGCGGACGACGAGGAAACTCGCCTGAGGAAGAGATCGACCATTTACGGCAGCTCGTAGCGGAGACGGGTGCCAACGCCCTGAAGTTTCGCGTCGGAGGAATGATGAGCAACAACCGAGATTCGCGCCCCGGCAGGTCTGAAGCTCTGATTCCGATGGTGCGTGACGCTTTCGGCGACACGATGACGATCTATGCCGATTCGAACAGCTCCTATGATGCACCCAATGCCATCCGCATCGGTCGGCTGATGGAGGAATACGACTATGCTTTCTTCGAGGAGCCGTGCCGGTTCGATGATCTTTGGGAGACCAAGAAAGTGGCCGATGCTCTCGACATCCCCATCGCCTGCGGCGAGCAAGAGTACAGCTTGCGTCGGTTTCGTTGGACGATCGCGAATCGGGGGTTGGACGTCGTGCAGCCCGATCTCCACTATTTCGGTGGCTACCTTCGTTGCACACGTGTCGCCCGGATGGCAGCGGCCGCAGGATTGCCCTGCACGCCACACATGTCCGGTTGGGGTCTCGGCTATCTCAACGCGCTCCATTTCATGTCTTACATCCCAAACGCGGGAGCTCACATGGAATTCAAAGGAGATGGCAACGTACCGTTTAACTGCAGTACATCATCATTGAAATGCGAGAACGGCGTCATTCACGTCCCCAGCGGTCCCGGCTTCGGCATCGACATTGATCCGGACTATATCAGAAAGGCTCGACCGGTGTCAGGTTGACGCGATCGTGCCTCGACTTCGCTGCAGCACCCATTCGTATCCGGGCGTAACGCATCGTGCTGCTCACGGCACCGAAGACATCCAGCACATTGGACGGTTGGCACCCCGCGCGCACCGTCGACGTAAAGAACGAGCTCAGGGGCTGCTGGAGCTCGACCGTCGCGGGCTCGCCGAAACTTCCGTCCGAACCGATTTCAACGATTCGGTTTTCGGAGATCGACTGTCCGTTGGCGTTTCGACCTCCGACGTAATAGAAGACCCAAAGTCGATTGTCGCTGTTGACATGAAAGCGTCCCAAGCCGGGCCGCTCGTCTGCGAGTCCGTCACCGCCTTCCGCGAGCGTCACTCGCCGAATGACCTCACCGCTCCTCAGAATCGCATACTCCAGCGAGTGGCGTTGTTTCTCGTCCGGAAAGAACTTTTCGCGTAGCCGTTCGTCGAGCGCCCGCTCCGTCCACAGAACGTGGATATCGCCGTTCGGCGCCACATAGAGATCGGCCGGCATGATGTTCCCACCGGTCTCTTCGC
Source organism: Planctomycetota bacterium (assembly GCA_024277285.1). The sequence continues at coordinate 61,385 of JAJRVM010000299.1, read as the reverse complement.
GGCTCGCGACTTCCACCCAGTCATGAAACTCGCCCGACGTAACGTCGTCACTCCAGGTGAAAAAGAGCCTTCGAAAGTCATAGTCCCAATCTCGACCGGTGAGCTCCTTTTTGTACAGGCGCCAGGCACTCTTCGGCTCAACGATGTCACTCACACCAAGGAAGTAGACCGCTTTGTCTTTTAGTGCCACTGCAGGATAGCAGACGCGGACCGGCCCCGGCTTCTCGTAGCTCGCCTCCCAGGGCCAAGCGAGCTGGCCGGCGGCGGACCACTCACCCTTCTGGTCTCTGAAGCTCCACTCGGCATGTGCATAGCCGACGTTCTGGAGCAGAATGAATTCACGCCGATCGGCATCGGCGGCAAAGCTTCGGTAAGAATGCTCGGTAAAGCTCGGGCTTCCGTCCCAGGTCGGGTCGAGAATCTTCGGCGCTCCTTCCGGCTCCGTCGCTTTGAACTCGAGAACTTGGGGGCGAGCGGGGCCGTTGTAGGTATCAGGTTCCGTAGCCGTCGGATTGTTGGAAAGGAACACACGGCCGTCCGAAAAGGCGGCCATGGGGCTGGGTTCCCGCGTTCGTTCCGTTCCTCGGTACACCTGAACCCACCCGTCGTTGCCGCGGAAAAAAAGAAGTGGCACACAGTTGTTAAGCGGCTTGGCGGTGGCAAGCGTCTCGAGACCGCTCGCAAATACTCGGTCGCCCACGCGCACAATGCATGTACTGCCGTGGCACCACATCGGGCCCGAACCATTGCTGGCCGGCTCGTAGCTGTAGACGTCCTCCTCGACTTCGACGCAAGGATAGAGCTCTCCGGCCGATATGGCCTTAACGGCCAGCAAGCCGGCGACGAAGACGCTCAGGATTCTCCGGTGGATCGTTGTGCCTTCCGCGTTCATCGCTTGCCCCCGGTGGTAGGTAACATTCTCGCACCTCGCTTCAACGAGCCAATCACTTACATCTTCGGTTACTCTTGTTTCGCGAGGCGCCGAGCGAGCTGAGCCTCGTGAAGGTTGCCTGGAACCAGTTCTTGTCCCGTTTCGATCACCTCGAACCATCGACCGTTGGCATCGGTAACGGAGCCCGCTTTACTGAAAACTCCGACAAGATTCATTTGCGGTGGGCCCCATCCAGACGGCCAACTCTGTGGTCGTTCCGCGCGGATGTTCCAAAAGGTCTCGAAAGCCCCACTGTGGCGTCCCAGAGAAGCGCCACCACCCGATTGAAACATTCGACTTCCGATGCCGAGATCGATATCGGTGAACAGATTCGAATGCGGACCGTGACAATGATGGTCAAGCGCTAAATCGACACCGCTCCCCGACGAGACGACATTGCCGGCCGAGCCGCGAGTCAACGTAATATCGTGCATGAACCGCGTGCGGATGTCGAAACGTGTCAGTAAATTGTCTTGGCCTCCCAACGTGATTCCGTGGTGGCCTGTTGCGTTGCGCGATCGTTCCTGTTTTCGATCCGATGAGATCACGATGTCTTGTAGCGTCATGTTCGTCCCGCCAACAAAAACTCCACTATCGGCGTTGTGGATGCGAACGCCTCGAACCCAGCAATTCCGTGCGCCGCTAATCACGATAGCGTTGAATCCGACTTCCGTGAAATGACCTTCGTAGGGAGTGTTGGGAAATTCGAATCCGAGCTCTTCAATGCCGACTTCTTCGACCGTACTGTTGGCGTGATAGATTTGCGGCTTCCATTGTAGTTGGACATCGATTCTGAGCGGTCGGTCAAATTCAATGCGATGCGCCGCGACGTCAACCTTCGTAAGTCGGCATAAGAAGGTCTCTCGTGAGCGGCCCTTGAGGTTCGCGATCGGTCCAGGGTCGTTCATATAGAGGTGCCTGCCCAAGCCGTTTTCGGCCGTATCGGTCAAAACGACCTGAATGAAGTCACCACTTTCGAGCTCCTTACCGTCCGAAATTTCGAGCGAGCGATCGCCCCGTTTTGCAGGCGACGTTACTCGAGCCAGCGGTGTGCGCAAACTCGAACCGACGATTTGAACGAATCCACCTGACCAGGAGTAATTGGAGGTTCGCTGTCCGGATGTCGTGGCGCCCCAATTCGGTTTAATGTCATTCAGAGGGATGGGAAAATACAACACCGATTCGCCAGCTCCCGCGCCTCGCAAGACGGTTTCGCTGGCGCGGAGATGAAGAAAATCGGTAATCTTGTAACGGCCAGCCGGAACTGCTAAGACCTTGCCTGATGACGCCTCGATGGCTCGCTGAAAGGCCGACGTATCGTCCGTCTTTCCATCACCAACCGCGCCGAATGATTTGACATTGGTCTCGGCCGTTCGCTCCGGCAAGCGCGCCTCGCCACGATGGTACCCGGCGTATGAAAAGTCCGGCAACCGACTCTCAGAACTCCATCGCTCGCCAGAGCGTCCCCACAACTTCGAGCTCTGCGTATTGTCCACGGCCACCGCGCCGGAGGTGCACCGGAGCACCAGCAGACCAACGACAAACCAAGATGTGCGGCACATTGCTATTACGACCTTTATTGCGAAGTTCGCGACGTAGATCATGCCATTCTCGCAGCACTCCAATGTACACTAACGTCCCTTCCTTGCCGATGACCCAAGCAGGAACATGAATGCCATGAAACCTTCACTCGCCACGCTCGTCACGCTGCTGCTCGCTCCGCTGAACTCACTCGGCGCCGCCGAGCGTCCCAACTTTGTGATCATCATGGCCGACGATCTGGGCTACGCAGACATCGGCATCTATGGCAGCCAACGGATCAAGACACCGCACCTCGATCGCCTCGCCGTGAGAGGAATGCGTTTCACGGACTTTCATTCCAGCGGTGCGGTGTGCAGCCCAACGCGTGCCGGGTTGTTGACCGGACGATACCAGCAGCGAGCGGGAATTCCGTCAGTCATCGTCGCCGATCCCAAACGCCGGACGCACACGCACGGCCTTCAGGAATGCGAAGTCACTTTCGCCGAGCTGCTCGTCGAGGCTGGCTACCAGACCGCCATCTTCGGCAAGTGGCATCTCGGCTACTCGAAGAATTACAATCCCGTGCGTCATGGATTCTTGCAGTTTCGCGGCTACGTCAGTGGTAACGTCGATTTTTTCTCGCACGTCGACCAGGCCGGTCGACTCGACTGGTGGCGAGATGACGAAATACAAGACGAGTCCGGCTATACGACCCATCTGATCACAAAGCATTCGCTTGCATTCATTGAGGCGAACAAGGATGAACCGTTCTGTCTGTACGTGCCGTACGAGCCGCCGCACTATCCGTATCAGGGCCCGAGCGACAAGCCGATACGGGCAGTTGGAAAACGACGACAGAACCACGAGACGAAGCCATCACAACACGACGTGCAACGCGCGTACAAGGAGATGATCGAAGAAATGGACAAAGGCGTCGGTCAGATCATCGCCGCGTTGAAAGAACACGGAATAGAGCGTAGGACGCTTGTGATGTTCTTTTCCGACAACGGCGCGACACGGCGCGGCAGCAACGGCCCGTTGCGAGGCTATAAAGCTCAAGTCTGGGAAGGTGGCCACCGTGTGCCGTGCATTGCGTGGTGGCCCGGGACAATCCAAGGAGGCAGCGTGTCGCATGACTTGGCCATCACGCTTGATGTGATGCCAACCCTTCTAGCCAGCGCGGACATCGATCCTCCTGGCGATCGCAGCCTCGACGGTGTGAACCTGCTACCTGTCCTCACCGCGCGACAATCGCTCGGCCCGCGCAAATTGTTTTGGCGACATGGAAACGCCCGGGCGATGCGAGACGGAACTTGGAAACTGATCGCGATCTCGCCGGAAACAAAACGACCGATGCTCTTCGATCTGAGCGACGACCTTGCGGAACAAAACAACCTGTCGGAAAAGAATCCCGCGCGCGTGAGGGAGATGATGTCGGCCATCGACACGTGGGAAAAGAACACGGCTGAGGGTGCCTCGCAGCAACCCAATTAATCGAGTCGCGCGCCCGATGGACTCGTTTCGTGGCCGACGCGGCGGTCAAGCGCAAGATGAGTTTTTCCTACCGGGGCGCTGCGTGCGACGGCTGAGAGTCGACGCGGCACGAGTATCGTTCAACTTTCTTAACTCGACGGTGAACTGCTTTACCAACTTTCTGCGCCGACCCGCAAGGTCGAGTACGTCGATCACCGTGACAGTTGCTGCGTGAACAACCTCGATGAAATCTCGCCACATTATCTCAAAGCCTCACAAGTAGTAGATACTGACGCTTCTTGCAGATTAGGATGACGGATAGGGCAGTATCTCACTCCGCTCCACAACGTCCTCGCGTTTTGGAGCGAGCAGTTTGTTGACAGCCGATCGCTGCCCCCGATAGACTGGCCCGACACGATAAAACAGAACGTTGTTCTGCTTCGAGCTGCGGGCCACGAGTTGATTGAGGGCGAGTGATATGGGCAGAGCAAGGCGTTGGTGGACGTTGGCTGGCGGAAGTTTGTTCTCTATCGTTCTGCTGCTTGCCACTTGGGCACAACCTGTCGGTGCGGCAGAGGCGTGGACCTCGACGAGTGTCTCACCACTTGGCAATTACGACAGCGAAAGCGGCTATGAGTTTATTCCCGGTGTCGTTTACAATCTGAAAAGCACACCAGAGCCGGCAAGCATCGGCGTCACGTACTCACAGTTGTCTAACGCGAGTGTTTCGGTGAATGGTGGCGCGAGCCAAGTCACGGCGGGCTATGTAATGACGATGGAGGATAGTTCCACGGGAAGGTTTCAAAGCTCGCAGTCCATCAATGGAAGCATGCCGGACATTGAGCTTGGTGATCCCTATATCGGATCCGCAGGATCGTCTGCAGTGTTCGACACGTTTTTCAAGGCATACGAAGATGGTGAAATCGCATTATCCTGGGATGCCTTCGTTAACGTGGTAACGGATGACGGCCTCGCTGCCGACGGTGGAATCTATATTTTGGTCGAGAAAGGCATCAGCGCAACACGCTCCAACGTTTTTAGAAAGAAGTACCGGGCCAAATCCGGTACGTATCAAGAGCGGTTTACTGATTCCGTAATTCTTCCTGTCGAGAAAGACACTTATTACCACATCCACATGTCGACGGGATTCAGTGTCCGTGATTTCCTTGATGATACATCGTACTCCTATCAATCGACATCATCATTGGAGTTCGAACGCGATAGTTGCACGGTACAGACGTTGAACCCTTGGAAGATACCTTCTCAGGATAATACGGACAACGGCGAGATCCCGCTAACGCGAGACATGCAGAACCGTGTCACTCGTTTCGAAGCCGAGCTAAGAAAAGAGGACCCGAACGTCTCGTCTGCGGTGACGTCAGCCCAGCGAAATCGAAATTATCAAGACCACTTCTTCGACATCGGTCGTGTGAATGACGCTCTGATTGCCCATTCGGAGATCGACGGCCAGTCGGGCTCGTTTGTGACATTGGGAGACGAGGGGCGCAAATGCGGTGGCGTGATTCGCGATGTGGAGCGAGAAATCGCCAAGCACGGTTTAGAGGTCGATGAGTCAACGGGAAAGCTGTTGGTCGACCATCCCGACGTATCAACGCACGTTCGAGGCACCGGCGTCGACATCTCGATCGAAAGCGCCGTCCTTTCGCAAGCCGACATCGACAGAATTGCCGGATCCGCGGGGATACGATTGAGACGACCACGAAACGGTCTCCACGGAGGTCAACACTTTGAAGTGATGGAGGGCCGTCCGCAACAACAGATCCAAATACGTGGTGAGTCGCCCGTCAATCTCTTGCTTGAAGATAGCCAAGGACGACGCCTCGGCTACGATCCGACATCGGGAAGCATCGTGAACGACTTTGGAACGGATGCATATTACTCTGGACCTGGTTCCCAGCCGCAGGTGCTCGAGCTTCCTCCCAACGCATTGCAGACCGGTAATTACACGATTTCGGGTGTTGGTACTGGTGACGGAGAGTACGCCATTCGAGTGATCACTTCGGGCGAGGGAGGTGTGTTGCGCGACGAGATCATTGCCACCGGTGTTACATCAGCGCAAGAGCCAATCGTCACGCTACAGACTCCGCTCTACTACGGGCAGGTATTTGGCGACTTTTCGGGTGATCAAGAACTGGGTGTGGATGACATCGAATTGCTGATCGCTGCCTTGCGGACGAACTCATCCGACTTGATTTATGATCTTGACGCTGACCAAAGTGTGGATTCGAAGGATTTGGGTCTCTGGGTGAAAGAACTGTTTGGGACGTACCTCGGCGACGTGAACCTGGACGGAGAGTTCAACAGCTCGGATTTGGTATCCGCGCTCTCTAGCGGCCAATACGAAGACAACGTGACGGGTAACTCCACCTGGGTCACGGGTGACTGGGACGCCGATGGCGACTTCACCAGCAGTGATCTCGTCGAGGCGCTCGCCGGCGGTGCGTACGAACAAGGACCGCGAGCAGCCGTGAGTGCCGTCCCAGAGCCGTCCGGCATGGCGATCATGACAATCGCCATTCTTGCTCTTGCATCAGCCTCTCGGTCAAGACGATAGCCCCCAATCACACTAGCCCCCAATCACACTAGCCCGCAGCGCCAGCAAGGATCGCGGATTGTGTTCTCGACGAGATCACGTTGTTCAATGGTCAACGTGCAAGCGGACTCTGTCATCCGATCGGACGCGTTCGTTCGTTACCGAAAGCCATGACGTATCCTCCTACGCTTCTTGGCCTCGCCCCTCCCGCGTCGTGCCACGCACCGACGCTTGGCCGTCATTGCTTGTGCTCGTGGTCTTGAAATAACACGTGCTTTTCATTTCCGCTGGCGTAGACATAGGCGATCAGGTCCAGGATTTCTTCCCGAGACAGTCGATCCAACAGTCCTTGTGGCATGAGCGAAACGGGAGACTTGATGAGGTTGTCGATTTCCGATTTCTGAATCACCGACGGTTCGCCCTTGGCGAGCGGATCGATCACGATTTTCACGGCGTCGGTCGTCTCTTCAACAACCATACCCGTAACAACTTTCCCAGACTCCAGCTCGAAGATCTGCGACTGATACTTTTCGTCGATGTCCTTGGAGGGCTGTAGTAGGGACCGCAGAATGTACTCATAGGTGCGTTTCTTGTCGTCCAGTTGTGCGAGATCAGGACCGAAGACCAATCCCTCGTCATTCAAGCGGTGGCAGGCAATGCAATTGGCAACCTTAAAGAGTTGTTTGCTAACTTCGAATGACCGTCCGGGCGGCATCGTCTTCACTTCTTCAATAAGCTCGTCAAATGTCCATTCACGGACGCGCGTGTTCAGCGCAAGCAATTCGTCCTTTAGTGGCAATGGGTTTTCGGCCAGGTACTTGTCGGGTCCCGCGAGATACTCATTCAGGTCGGCAACGACCAGCAGCGCTCCGTACATTCGTCTCCAGTGGCCTGGGTACGTGCAGACATAAGGGTAGATTCCTGGAGTTGTGGGAGCCTCATACGCGATCGCCTGCTCTTCACCCGTTTGCAGCAGTCGGCTTGCGACGAGAATCTTATCGGACACCGGAATGTAGTGCCGCTGCATCGCATCGGGATCGCGCGCCGTTGCCTCGGCAAGGAGCCCAATTTCTTCCAGAGCACCGGGTATCGTAATCGCAAAATTGTGTGGCATGTTGTCCAGGTTTGAGAACCGAAATTCAACCGGCTTTCCAGCTTCCACCACGATTCGTTCTTTATCGAAGATCATGCGGTGCGGAACGGTACCGATCGCGATGACACGCACGTTCAGGTTGTCGAGACGCTCTTCAATCCACTCGGCTCTGTCTGCGGGCAAGACGGTGGCCAGAGAATGGGCCAAGGCGATGGCGTCCATCGCCGGTGCTCCCGTTCGATACTGAGCCGGAATCTCGCTCAGATAACCGATCAGGTTATCGACGAGCGGACGAATTACTTCCCTGGGCCATCGCTCGACCGGTATCGTGCGGAGTGTCTGGATTGCCGAGGCTCGGTGGTTTCCTGACTTGACCAGCGCGGTCAGATCTCGACATTTTTCTTCTTCGTGACCTGGAATCGACGCGAGGCACCTAATGGCAACGTCATGGAGTGATTCACCGCCACCCACGGTCAACCGATCCGTCGGAATCTTCTTCTTCCGGAGCCCGGGTCCCGACCATTTCACGGCCAGGCCATCGCCGCCACCGTTATCGAAATACGTCACGATCAATGGATGAGCGCCGGCGATCAACTCGATCTGTCCGCTCTTCTCCGACATGCCGTGAAGTCCATCGTTATTCACGACCAGCTTGTCGCCAACGTACAACCGTGAACCGTCGTCGGATTTCGTGTAGAACGTGTAGCGCCCCGCGCGAGTGACCCGGATCGTCCCGGTGAACCGCAGAGCAAACTTATCCTTTTGCTGCCGTTGGGGAACGTTCATGACAATCTCGGGCACGATGCCACTGGCCTTCGGCTGCATCTTCGCAAGCGTTTCGATGGCAACGTCCGACGCGCTCGGATAAAAGTAATCAACCTTAATGCCCGGCTGTTCAAAGCGTGCTCCGCCCAACTCCGCCTTCAAGCTAACGGGCAGCTCGGCGATAAACGGCTGGACCTTCTCGTAGAGGCTACTCTGCAACTTGTTGTCGGCAAGCGCCGGAATGGCTTCTAGAAAATCCCGCAGCCGCTGTTTGCTCTGTGACGCGGAAATCAATGCGTTACCAGCAGACTGGTCGGCCGTAATCCAAGCCGCAAATCCGATGCGTTTCGCTTCGCGCGTGCGCGATGCGACCGCAAGCCGCTCGATGCGATTCTTGACTCGGTTCAAATCAGAAGTCGACTGTTCAAGAAGCAGTTGACCAAGACTGGCGAGGTCCGACGACTTACGGCTGTCACGCCGCTCGATCATGTCGAGGATCAAGTTCAGTGGGTCGGTGTTACGGATCGCCGCCAAGTCACGAATCGACTCGCGGATATGCCTGATGGGAACATTCTTGCGACTTAACAGCGCCAAGTAGACCGCCTCGGTCCGATCCAACTTAAGCAGATTACTCACCTCGGCATTTTGCAGGACGTAGGTCTGTGCGGCGGCTGAGAGGTTGCGGCCTGAATCGATACTGTCTTGGACGATCGCATCCACGTTCATTTGGCGTCGAGCGTAGTCCAACACATAATCCAACTCCGGATCCGTCTCGCGTGTCGCCACTTCAAAAATCACTTCCGCGGCATCGAGTCCCTGGAACGAGACGGCCGCCTTAACCGCTTCGGCACGCACAAGGGCTGAGTCATCACGTGCGGCGGCAACTAAAATCGGTACCCAATCCGAGACTCGCGGACCCCAGTGTCCGAGCGTCCGAATCGCGGCCGCTCGAACTCGTGGTTCCTCGGCGGTAAACACGGACGTCAGGAGTTGCGCGTTCGGTACTCGATGTTCTTCAAACACCCACAGACATTCGAGCAAAGCTTGTGCATCATCGGGATCTCTTGGATCTCGTTGTGCGGCCCATCGGCGGACCGCGACCATGGTGTCTTCGGTCGGACGCGCACTGAGTTCAAGCCTGGCTCGGTAACGAACACTCTTTGTTTTGGAATAAAACGCGTCGAGAACCTTGTCGACCGGCTTGCCCTTTAACTTGATGGGCTTCGACAAGGGCCGGCCTTTGTAGGTCACCCGATAAATCCGGCCATGAGCATGGTCGCGATTGGGATCTCGCATGTTGTGTTGCATGTGTCCGATCAACACGTTGGACCAGTCGGATACATACAGCGCACCGTCACCACCAATCTCAAGGTCCGTCGGACGGAAATTCGGGTCCGAAGAAAACAGAATCGGTTCAATCTCTTCCGCGTGAATGTCTGCACCGTTGTAGTGGACTTCGTGCTGCAGAACTCCTAGGAAACCGATCGTGTTGCAGATAAGAAAGTTCCCGTTCATGTCCTCGGGGAAATGCTCGCTCGAGAGTATGCCTGTTGCCGCCACCGGCCGAACACGCTTCTTAAACCACGGCTTGTTGCCAACACCTTTTCCGATACTGGCATACGAGCCCGAACCGCCGGTGCCATCATTAACGAATTGGTATCCCCACTGATCAACGACGTCTCCATGTGGGTTGGGGCCGATGGGAAAATGGAAATTGACCTCAAAAGTGCGTGGGTCGAAACGATATACGCCCGATTTCGTCGAACGAAAGGTCTTGGTTGGTGTCTCCATGTTCGTGACGTGGAAGACGCCGCGGGACCAATAGAGGCAGCCGTCAGTTCCGATCAACATCCCGTTGGCCGTGTGATGCGTGTCGGCACTCGAGACGCCCTGCAGCATGCGCACCTTGATGTCGGCCTTGTCGTCACCGTCGGAATCCTTGAGAAACCAAATCTCCGGCGGTGAGGATACCAGCATGCCACCTCCCCAGAACTCGAAACCCGTGATGCTGTTCAGCTCGTCAGCAAAGATGATGCACCGGTCGGCAACACCATCGCCGTCTTCATCCGGCAAGCAGACGATGCGGTCGGTTCGTGGCTCGGTTGGGTTCCAGTGGGGATACGACGGCCAAACGGAAGCAAATAATCGGCCGTCGGTATCCACCGCCATCTGAACCGGGTTGACCATCTCCGGAAACATTCTTTCGGATGCGAACAGATTGACCTCCATTCCCTTGTGGACCGTCATCCTGTCGATCGCTTCGACCGGACCTAAGTAGGCGTGCTTCTCGTTTTCGAGAACCCCTGGCTTGTTGGTCTTGACAACAACCTCGTCGGGCAAGTTGTCGTCTGTGACGTCGTAGTCCTGGTGCTTTGCGACGGCCCAGATCCGTTTGTCTCGGTTGGCCGTCATGATGTCGAGAATCTCCATTTCACGCCGCATCACGTCGGCATTGGACTGTCCGTGCCAATTCAACTTCGAGCGGCCACCGTAGACGTTGTAGCCGTCAACCACGCGATAGCGGCTGAACCAGTGATAGTTTTTGTCCAATACAGCCCGACGCAACTGGTCGGGCGAACCGATTTCGAATGCGCTGGCTCCCAAGACACTGGCATGCCGAAACAGCGTCCGAATCACAAAACGAGCAACCGCCCGATTACCGTGTTCCAGTAAGTGGATTCCGTTCATCGTGAGTGGCCTGTCGGCATCGCGGTACAGTCTTTGCGTCTCGTGAAACAAGTCGACAAACAGAACGTCTCTCTCCGCACACACTTGCTGCATGGCATCGGTGTAGAGTGCAAGTTTGGCGTTGTTCTCGGTACCGTCGGGAAGATGCGGGCTGTGCAGGTTTTCGTGCGCGATGGGCGAGAACATGACGAGACGTGGTGCAGACTCGCCGTTGTACTTTTGTTCCCTCATCGCATCGATCATCTCAGCGAGGTTCTTCTCGAACTCAGCGAGTCCGGATGCGCCACGCAACGCTTCGTTGTAGCCGAAAAAACAGAATACGACGTCCGACTGGGTTGCGGACAGCCACTCGTCTGGACTGCCGAAATTCGCGGAACGTGGTCGGCTGGTGATCTCGTCGCCCGGAAACCCCAAATTACGAAACGTCAAATCGTGGTCCGGGTGCAATGCCAGGATGTAGGTCTCCAGCCACCCATCGTGTTGCATGCGATCGGCCAGCGTGTTGCCGATATAGGTGACGTGATCGCCGGGCTGAAGCTCCAGGCCGAGTTCAGCCGACAAGGCCGAACACACCAGGCTCCCCCAAAGCCCTAAGATCAAGGTACCGACCACGGTGCGATAAATGCCGGTTGGTGTCACTGTCGATTCGGGTCGTCGATTCATGTAAGCTTCTTTCGCCACGTTGGGATTGTCGCAAGTTGCCGGAACAGGTAGGTGGCAGGCATCTGCCAAGGGTGCGGGGTAAGAACGGAGGATTTGCTATTCTAGTAACATCTCGGCGCGATCGCTTCCGATTGAGAGTGTTTTTGTGAGTTGTTCGTGCCGCATTTTCTCAGAACGTGCAGTTATCTCCAGACTCGGCAACAGGGGAATCGTGTTGCTGCTGGTTGCGGGCCACCAAGAAAAACGCTTGATACACGAGGCCAATTGCCTTATGCTCGCCGTGGCTCGGCCGGAGGTTGTTGCGGCGTGTTTGCCGTCGCGTTTTGTGGATTGAACACTGATGAACCGTGGACTATTGCGCTTGTTCAAAATGGAGAATCTATCTCGTGGGTTAAACTCGGTGATCGCGTGCCTGGTGGTGGTGATTACCTCCGGCGTGGTCGACGCCACGGAGGCACGGGCCGCCGAGCGGAGTCGGATCCGCATCACACAATCTCCCGAGGGCTACCTGTTCGAGGAAAACGGCGACCCGATTTTATTCTATCAGTCCAAGACCAAGTCGATCGACGGTAAGTTTCCACGGGCTGACTATATCCACCCGCTTTACGATCTCGACGGGAATATCCTCACCGAAGATTTTCCCGACGACCATCTGCATCAACGCGGCGTCTTTTGGGCCTGGCACCAAGTTCGCGTTGATGGACGAGCCATCGCCGATCCGTGGAGTTGCGAACGCATCGAGTGGGCGAATGTCTGTGCGGATGTCACGACGGCCGGTGCACACTCGTCGACCTTGCGAGTGACCCTCCATTGGAAATGCCCTCTGACCGAAGCGTCGGCAGCCAACCCAGCCGATTGGCAGCCGATCGTCGAAGAGACAACTTGCATTCGCGTGTATCCAAGGACCGAACGAGTAAGGAAGATCGACTTCGAGATTCGGCTATTAGCGCTGGTCGACAATCTGATGATCGGCGGCTCGGAAGATGAGAAAGGATACGGCGGCTTCTCCGCGCGCATTAGACTCCCGCAGGGCCTGCGTTTTACAGGACGCGGCGGTCCGATTACACCGCAATTTGGCGCGATCGACGTCGGGCCTTGGGTCGACTTCTCGGCGAAGTTTGGACGTGATGAACGTGTTAGCGGCCTGACGATACTCGGTCACCGAACACTGCCGCAGTTTCCACCACACTGGGTGCTGCGCGAGCGGGGAAGTATGCAGAATCCGGTCTACCCGGGGCGCCTCCCTGTCGGACTTTCACGGACAGGACCGACCGTCCTTCGTTATCGCCTAGTAGTGCATCGCGACGGCGCCGAACAACTCGATCTCGACAATCTCCAGCGTGCTTACGAGCGCGAGAATTAGCGGACCCCACGCGGACGGAACGCTTCGGCCTCTCGGACTGAGCTGTCGACGAGTGTCAGAGAATGACTCTCCGGACGATCTTTGCGAATGCGTCAAGTTTCACAGATTTCAGAGAAATACATGCGAATTATCTTCACCATCACGGCCCTTCTGCTCTCATTCTGTTCGGCGATGGCTGTCGCGAGCGAGCGTACGTGTTTTGCAAAATGGTCGACGATCGAAACTACCTTCACCGGCCCGAATTCGCGAGGCCTCGGCGATCCCAACCCATTTGCAGTACGTCTGGATGTGAACTTTACCAGCCCGAGCGGCAGACAGTTTTTCGTCCCCGGCTTCTACGACGGCGATGGACAAGGGGGAATGAACGGCAACGTGTGGAAAGTTCGCTTCTCGGCCGACGAATTGGGACCATGGAAGTTCAAGACCGAGAGCGACGAGAAAATACTCGATGGCGTGACCGGCCGATTTACCGTCACGAAGAGTTCCCAAACCGCTCAGGGCTTTTGGAAATGGGGAAGGCTCGAATCTGTTGGTACGTCACGAAACGGAGTCCGTTATCTGAAGTTCCGCGACGGTCCGCATTGGCTCAAAGCGGGGTGCGACGATCCAGAGAATCTTCTGGGCAACTACCGCAATTACAATACACTCGCGAAACGCAAAGCTGCCGTTAACTATCTGGCACGCTGCGGTATCAACTCGCAGTACATCATGACGCACAATATCCAAGGTGACGATAACGATGTCTGGCCATGGGTCGGCGCCACACCAGAACAAGCCAAAAAGAACGCCATCGGAGACAACGTGCGTTTCGACGTTGCCAGACTCGAATCATGGCGACACCTGTTCGAACACATGCAAACGGAAGGCGTCGTCCCCTATTTGATACTCGAGGACGACAGTGCATGGAACGGTTACAACCAGCCACGTTATTTTCGCGAATTGATTGCCCGATTCGGTGACTTGCCCGCGATCGTCTTCAATCTGGGCGAAGAACACAACGAAAACTACGCGCTGCGCGACGGTTTGCAGATGGCGAGACAGTTCAAGGAGCTGGATCCCTACAGCCATGCACTTGGAATTCACAACGTCAATGATCCCAACGAGGAGTACGTCGCTTCGCTCTATGTGGATTTCACCGCGATCCAAACCGGGCAACCCGGCACGCGTGAAGGCATTAAGAATGCTGTGCAACACAATCGAATCGCCATCGATTGGATTCACCTTTGCCAGAAGCTCGGCCGCCGCGTCCTGGTGGTCAATTTCGACGAAGGCCGTCCCGAACTCGACCGCCGGTCCTGGTGGAGCGCCTACTTGGGCGGCGCCGTCTGGGAAGCCCATGTGCCCGGCCCATACGACCAACCCCATGCCGCATGGGAGGAGACCTGGAGCGAGCTCGGAGGAACGCGCACCTTCATGGAGTCTCTTCCCTTTTGGGAGATGCAGCCACACAACGAACTCGTCACCTCGGGCGACGCCTTTTGCTTCGCCAAACCTGGTCACGTCTACGCGCTTTACCTGCCGACCGGCGGCGACGTCAGCGTGAATCTTGCCCCGACGGTCACGTATGACGTTGCCTGGTGGAACCCGGCAAACGGCAAGGACGGTCGTTTCCAGACTCACAAGAAACCGATCCTCGGCGGCCCGCAACGCTTGAGAGCGCCCGGCGACGCGGATTGGGCGTTGCGAATTACCAGGCACGATAAACTCATTTCTGGCATGACCGAATGACAAAACAATTGTCATTTGGTAATAATCTCGTCCCACGACCTCATTTCGTTAGACTAGGCGAGTATGAAACGTGGACGACCTGCGGCATTGGCGTTCGACCGAGTCGCGCCCTCAGGGGATCGGCCGAGAGCAACGGTTCGCCTTCACGGAACACGGACCCTTGCCTCTTGGTGCGGAATGTCCGCGTGTTGTCGAACCCAAGTATGGATCGCCGTCGGATCGTCGGTCGTGCTCTATCTTAACCCTCGCACGGCCGACTGGACCGACGACACTTTTTTCAACCCATGAAGAGTTCCGAAAAGATGGATTGTCCGAATCTAAGAAACTTGTATGTCGCCTTTTGCGTCGTCTGTTTGTCGCCACTAGTGAGCTTCGCGATGGAAAACGAAGACCCGTCAACGATCTGGGATCTCAGTCGCCTTGACAAAGTGGGACAACACGACACCGTCGTTCATGGAACTCCACGAATTGAAGAAGCACTCGAAGGCGATGCGATCGTTTTTGACGGCAAAGGTGATGGCCTGGTCGTCAAGACTCATCCTTTAGCCGGCGCGACGCAGTTTACTGTAGAAGTCATCTTCAGACCGACGTCAGATGGACCGCGGGAACAACGGTTTTTTCATATCCAGGAGGACGGCCCCAATCAGAACCGAATCATGTTCGAAACTCGTATCGTTGGCGGAACTCAATGGTTTCTGGATACGTATATCAAGTCGAGTGACCAGGAATGCACACTTTATGCGGAAGACTTTTTGCATCCGACCGACCGTTGGCACCATGCCGCAATCGTCTATGATGGCAAGGAGATGCGTCATTATGTCGATGGCAAAAAAGAGCTTTCCCACGAATTGAAATATGAACCGCAAGGTGCAGGAAAGACTTCTCTCGGTATGAGACTAAACCAGGTCTATTGGTTTCGCGGTGCCATTCGCAACGCCCGGTTTACGGCACGAGCACTTCCGCCTAGCCAGTTTCACCTTGCGTCCGCCGTCTCGTTGGAAGATGGGTCCGTGTTGCCTGATCAACTCGACGATACCGCGAAAGAAGACATGACTCGCGCCTATCTGAATCGAAGGGTCCAACAAGCCTTGGACCATCGCAAAGAACAGTACGAAGAGCTCGAGACCCAACCGCAAATCGAACGCCGCCAAAAACGACTTCAACACTTCTTCTTCGAGCAACTCGGGCCACTACCAGATAAGACACCCCTAAATCCACGCGTCGTCGGCGTCTTGAAGCGGGACGGATATCGGATCGAAAAGATCATTTACGAAACTCGACCCAAGTTTTATGTGACCGCGAATCTCTACTTGCCGGATTCGAAGCCGCCCTATCCTGGAGTCTTTGTTGCCACGGGCCATATTCGCCACAGCAAGGCGGCCGAGATGAACCAAAGGATCTGCCTTCTGCTTGCCAAGAACGGAATGGCCGCTCTTATTTACGACCCCATCGGACAGGGCGAACGTGTTCAGATGTTTTCGGACGACGGAACTGAGGCTCGGTTCAACGCGACCGTACAGCACACCTTGTTGGGAACCGGATGTATCTTGCTCGGTCAGAACGCAGCCACGTTCCGCGTGTGGGATGGAGTCCGAGCTCTCGACTACCTGGCATCTCGCGAGGAAGTTGACGCCAACCGAATCGGCTGCACCGGAAACTCCGGCGGCGGAATGATGACCAGCTATTTGATGTCGATCGATCCACGTGTCGCCTGTGCCGCGCCCAGTTGTTACATCACTAGCTCCAGACGCCTTCTCGGCACGATCGGCCCGCAAGATGCCGAGCAGAATATTCACGCCCAAGTCGCTGGCGGCTTGGAACATTCAGATTACCTTCTGATGCGAGCACCTAAACCCACACTCGTCTGTTGTGCGACGCAAGATTTTTTTGACATTCAAGGGACTTGGGATTCTTTTCGCGAGGCAAAGCGAATCTACACAAGACTCGGATACGCGGAGCGAGTCGGCATTATCGAATCGGATACAACACACGGGTTTTCACCCGCCCTCCGCGTCGGCATGGTTCGATGGATGAGCCGCTGGTTGCAGGGCAAGGACCTACCCATTACCGAGACTGAATGCGATGTGTTGACACCCGGAGATTTGCAATGCACTTCCGAGGGACAAGTGCTGCGGATCCAAGGCGCCCGGTCATCCTTCGATTTTAATGTGGAACAAGAAGAGCGGTTAGCGGAACGACGCCGACGTTATTGGCGCGAGACCGACCTCGAGCAGACGCTCGCCAAGGTTCGCCGAAAAGCCGGCATCCGCCCGCTCTCGGAACTTCCTCAACCGAAAATCGAAACGGTAGGGACGATACAGCGAACCGGATATCACGTTGATAAGCTCGTGCTGCGGCCCGAAGAGGGAATTTGGCTTCCGGCACTTGCGTTTGTTCCCGATGGCGACCCCAGCGGTAAAGCTTATCTCTACCTGCACGGCGATGGAAAAACTCTTGACGCCGGACCAGACGGTCCCATCACCCAACGAGTCCGGTCGGGACACCTCGTCCTTGCGGTCGACCTGCGAGGAATCGGAGAAACGTCGCATCCCGCCGAATCGAGCGGGTGGTCTCATCACTTCGGCATTCAATCGGACAGCGCCACGGTCGCCTATCTGCTCGACAAAACTCTCCTAGGAATGCGCGCAGAAGACACGCTCGTTAGTGCCCGATTCTTAGCCAACAACGAATCGGTCGACGAAGTCCATGTCGTCAGCGTTGGCCAAACGGGTCCCGCCGTGTTGCACGCCGTCGCTCTCGAACCGGATCTCTTCGATTCAATGACACTTCACCGATCGTTGAACTCTTGGGCTACGGTCGTCCGAACGCAAGATTCGATCGGCCAAATGGCCAACGTCGTTCACGGAGCGTTAGAATGGTACGATCTGCCTGATTTACTTGCAACCTTGCCGCATGACAAGGTCCGCGTGACCGAGCCCGTCGATGCCAGGGGAGAACCCGTCGCGTCAGAAAGTCCACACTAACGTTGACGGTAGTGCACTTCATCCAAATCATCCATTTAACTCGAAAGGGACATTCAACTTAATGAGACTCTATCCGAACATCGACCAACCCACTGCGTCGGTTTGTGTCATCATCATGCTCGTTGGTCTGGCCGCGTGTACTCCAACGGGAACGCCAACCGATCTGGATGGAAAAGAGGCAGGCAGTACTGCGTCCCTCGCGCAAGTCAAATCAGGCGAGCCAGCCAGGTCCGACGTGCTCACCAACTCCGACACGTCAGCCAGCCTCGCTGAACCCTCACAGACGGCCCAAGAAGCAGACGACCGTGTCCGAGTCGTTTCCGTACCGGACAACGGAATCGTGCCGGACGCTGAAATCGACGACGGAGTGATTCACCTGGCCTACTTTTCAGACGGTAATGTGTACTACGTGCGGTCACTCGATGGAGGATCGTCTTTCAGTGAGCCGCTTCGCGTCAATTCGGAGTTAGGATTCGCCTCGGGTGCCGCGCACCGAGGTCCCGATCTTGCCGTCGGCGACGCCGGGCGAATCCACGTGATCTGGTACAACGCTGCCTATCTGAAAAAGCGACCCAAGGAAGAATCAGGCGTGATGTATTCACACCTTAATGCGGGCGCTGACGCGTTTGAGCCCGACCGATACCTGAACGGCACACCAAGTGACAACTTCTCAATAGCCGCCGATAAGAATGGCCATGTCGCGGTGATCTGGATGGCCAGAGGACTGTTCGTCAATATCTCAAACGACGGAGGCGAATCGTTCTCGGAGCCGGCCGACATGCTGACCGATCCTTGCGAATGCTGTGCCTCCCGCACAGCGTACACTGAAGACGGCGCGCTTACGGTTCTGTATCGCGACAAAGCAGATGACTTCCGAGACATGCACCTAGCGGTTCTCGCGCAGGGGAGCGACGAAGTCAAACATGAGAAGATCAGCCAAACACCCTGGTACATCGCAGCCTGCCCGATGACCGGCGGTTTTCTGAGCGCCGATCGAGACGGGTTGGTTGCCGGTTGGGAGACCAAGGGCGAGATCTACTTCACGCGGCTCGACAACCGCGGACGTTATGTTGCTGCCGGCGAAATACACGTCTCCGACCGTGGCCGATATCCGGTCACGCTCCGATCTCACAATGATGACACTCTCGTCGCCTGGAAGAACGGTACCGAACTCCAATGGCAACTGTTCGATGTCGAAGACAAACCGAAAGGCCCCCAAGGCTCCAAAGTGACGGAATCGAGCGATCGGCCTTCGGGAGTCGTGACGGCCGAGGGGAAGTTTGTCCTCTTCCCGTGAGGTTATAAACACTCTTTCCGCGCGGCTAAAAACAACCGTATTGTTATTCGAAGCTCAAAGTTATCGTTCGCACGATGCTTTGTATAATGGGCGTCAAATGCACCAGTACAGGAAGCGAATCATATCGCGAATCATATCGACGGCGGCCCTATTGGCGATAACCACGTGCTGCTCACCGGCGTCCGGGGCGCATCCCGACGACCGAGTGCCCGGCGGCGTTCTTGTCGGACCGTTGGTCATCAGCGACCGTTGGCCCGAATGTACGGACCTGACGACGTGGACGCGCGATGTCATGCGGCTCGAGAGAGTCGAAGAGGCGCGAGAAACGGAGCAAGCCAAGGTTTTCTTTCGGTGGCTTCGTCTTTTTTCCAAGATGGCCGTCGGTGGAATGCTCCAGGCATATGAGGGAGAGTACGGCTCGGAGAATTACGTCGTTGACGCCCACAAGAACCTGTTCGTCTACGGCTGGGGCTATTGCGACACTCATAGCCGGATTGCCGAGGCGGCTTGGACTGAGTACAAGCAAACGCCCAGCCGCGCGCAACGGGTGATCACCCAGCACGACAACGGCGGCTACCACACAATGTACCGGCTCAAACTCGACGGCCATTGGGGGGCATTTGACGCGAGATACGGATACTACCTGATCGAAAACGATGCCCCGAACGCTCGGATTCTCGACTGGGCAGAGGTTGGTGTCGATGCAAACATCATCCACAACGCGAAGTACCGCCATCGCAGTCGTCCGTTCTTCGAATTCTTTGGCCAGGAACGCGACCGTGCGTTTCTGATTGAGCCTAGATTCTTCGAATCCGAGGCGAGCTGGCACGCAGGCGGTGCACCGAAAGAGTGCGTTTTTGCCGATTCCCAATACGAACAGGGGACAGTGTTTCACGACATGTCCTTTCACCTGCCCAAGGGAACGACGATCACTCGGTATTGGGACAATCGACTCAGCGCGATATACGTTCCGGCGTGCAAATTGCAGGAACCGTTCTTGCCTTCCGGCCGCTTCTACCGAGTGACCGAAAACATGTTTGACGGTAATTGGCCCCACAACGACCCCAACTACCAGAGGTGCGCGCCCTACCTGGTCACCGTTCCCCAAGACCAAGGGTATCCGGCTGCCATGCGCGGCGACCGGACGATCGGTCAGGCAAGCGGCGAGATCAGCTATGCGCCGCAATGGGACAAACTCGCCAGTATCGACGCGGCGGGGATCCAAACCGACATGATCTTCTCGAAAGAAGTCCCGTATGTGCGTCCACGCGAGACAGCCGGCGCCGGCAATGCGTTGTTGGATTTCTACTGCCCTTATGTGCTAGTCGATGGAACCTTACGCGGCGAATGGATAGCTGTCGAGAACGACCGCCCGGCGATTCAGATGCGCACGTTGCGTCCCAAACCTGCCAACCGTGCAGCGCCCGACCGTTGGTCCGAATGGCAAACGATTCACGCCGGCCCCGGCAAGTTTAACGTTGAACTCGGCCGCGATCGGTTCAATGGAGCCGATGTCACGATTCACGGCAAATATCATTTCCAGTTACGTTTGTCACTCCAGGACAATCCACAACGACGTGATACAGCGGGACTCAGAGAACTGAACCTGCATCTCACTTTCGAAAATGGGATCATGTCGATCCCGAGAATTCAAACGGGAGGCAACCTGATCCGCTTCAAGGTACAAGATGCGTCCGCCATTCAAGGTCCGATCGACGTCGTCTATCGATATGAGACTCATCAGGGACTCCAATCGCACTCGCAGACATTGTATCGCGTCGACTTTGTTGACAACGAAGCTCAATATCGATTCGACGTCGATGATTTGGTCCGATGTGATTCACTTCTCATTAAGTACTAGAGGGAACGTACTTTCATGTGTGCTAATAAGTCGAATCGTTCAGGAGAACTTGCGCCACCGTCGAGCACTCACATCCCGCGCGCCTACGAAGGACCGACACGAGAAGAAGTGATTGCGATGCGAACGCAATACGTGACACCCGGGCTTGTCACGTATTACCGTGAACCGTTGATGTTGGTTGAAGGCCACATGCAGTACGTTTGGGATGAGACGGGCAAACAGTACTTGGATGGATTGGGAGGAATCGTCACGGTGTCGGTCGGGCATTGTCATCCCGAGATTATCGCCAAGATGAGCGAACAGGCGGAGCAGCTCCAACACACAACGACGATCTATTTGCATCCGACGATTGGGCAATTCGGTCGAAAACTTGCGGAACACATGCCACCCGGGAGTGAGCTTTCGATAAGCTATTTCACGAACTCTGGAAGCGAGGCCAATGAGATCGCGATTCTGTCGGCGCGCGAGCACACGGGCAACGTCGAAGTCGTTAGCTTGCGAAACGCTTATCACGGTGGTACCCAAGGCGCCATGTCGTTGACAGCGCATGGAACATGGAAGTTCAAGTCAAACCCTGCGTCCCCCGTAAGGTATGCGACGCCCGGCTACTGCTATCGCTGCCCGTACGGATTGGAATATCCGAGTTGCGACGTGAAATGTGCCCGAGACGTCGAGCCACTGATTCGCTACGAAACATCGGGCGAAGTTGCGTGCTTTATCGGCGAGCCGATTCAGGGAGTCGGTGGGACGGTCGTGCCGCCGCCGGAATACTTTCAAATCGTCTACGACATCGTCCGTCAGCACGGCGGCCTCTGCATCGCGGACGAAGTGCAGACGGGCTTTGGTCGAACGGGAACGGCGTTCTGGGCCTTTGAAAACTGGGGAGTCACGCCCGACATCGTCACGATGGCCAAGGGGATCGGAAATGGTGCGCCTCTAGGAGCCTGTGTCACTCGGCCGGAGATCGCCCAAGTGATTGCCAAACGAACTCACTTCAACACCTTCGGCGGCAACCCGGTCAGCATGGCTCAAGGACTGGCGACGTTGGAAATCATCGATCGAGACGACGTGCAAGGCAATGCACTCGAAATCGGCACTTATCTGAAACAGGGACTCGAACAACTTCAAGATCGGCACCCGCTGATCGGCGAGGTGCGAGGCATGGGCCTGATGCTTGGCGTGGAACTAGTGCGAGACCGCCAAACCAAGGAACCCGCCAGCAGCGAGGCGGCTGACGTGTTAGAACTAACGAAGGAGCAAGGGCTTCTACTGGGCAAGGGCGGACTCGATGCTAACACGCTCCGTATCAAGCCACCCATGTGCATCACGAAAGACGATGCCGATTTTATCATCGATTGCCTGGACCACGTGTTGACGATCGTCTCTCGCAAGAACGACTGACACGCCGACCGCCAGTCAGAGCTTTAAGAGTTCTGGACGCGGGGCAAGACAACCCGGACGCAATGGCGTCAGCCAAGTAGGAACGACCGCCGCCGCCATGACTTACGCGATCATCATTGCCTACTTCGCCGTCCTACTGCTCATCGGAGCTTTCGCATCGCGGCGCATTCACAACCTGAGCGATTTTTACGTCGGCGGTAAACGGCTGGGTTACTGGGTCGTCGCCTTCTCGGCACGGGCGAGCGGCGAATCGGCTTGGTTGTATCTCGGGCTGACTGGCCTTGGCGCGGCCGTCGGAATGCGAGCGATGTGGGTTGTCGTGGGCGAATGCCTGGGTGTGGCGTTCGCGTGGTTCTTCATGGCCGTCCCGTTCAAGCGCGCAACGGACGAATACGGCTCGATCACCGTGCCGGATTACCTCGTGAGCCGTTTCGTGACTCCTGGCCAGTCGCCGCGAATGAAGTTCGTCATGCGGCTTGCCCCCGCCTTGGCGTTGGCTCTGTTTGTCACGATTTATGTGAGCGCGCAAATCGACGCGACCGGAACGGCGTTCGAGACTTTCCTTGGCTGGAATTATTTCGCCGGCGCCATTTTCGGATTTCTGATCGTCGTCGTCTACACACTTTCAGGAGGCTACGTGGCAGTCGCCTGGTCGGATCTGTTCCAAGGCGTGTTAATGGCTGTCGGCTTGGTGACGCTGCCTCTTGCAGCCTTGTTCGTATTGTCGGGCAAAACGCACATTTGGGACGGACTCGAAACGATGCAGACGGGACTCACCAGCTTGTGGGGACCTGGCGGGGCGAGCACCGAAAACGTCTTCATCATAATGGGCTATCTTGCCATCGGGCTCGGGTTTCTTGGTTCGCCGCAGGTGTTTGTGCGATTCATATCGATTCGAGACGAAGGACAGATTCGCAGCGGCCGTTGGGTGGCGATCGTTTTTACCGTATTGACCGACACGGGAGCGGTTTTCGCCGGATTGCTGGGCAGGTACCTGATCGCCCCGGAAAGCGATACTTCGGAAATATTTGGCCCGGACAAACTGCTTGGTCCGGGCGGACAGAACATTCTGCCGCTTATGGTCGAGTTTATTTTCCCGCCAATAATCGTCGGGCTGTATATCGCGGCCGTATTGGCAGCAACGATGTCCACGATCGATTCGTTACTCGTCGTCGCATCCAGTGCCGTCACTCGCGACGTGTACCAACAGAGCTTCCGGCCTGACGTCGATATGGCTCGGCTGACTCGACTTTCACGATGGATGACGCTGGGACTGGCGCTCGTCGCCCTGGCGGTCGCACTAGCTGCCGCTTGGTTGGTTCCAGGCCGCACGATTTTCTGGTTCGTCATCTTCGGGTGGTCGGGGATCGCGGCGACGTTTTGTCCGGTTATCGTGCTGTCGCTGTTCTGGCAACGTTACAACGTCTTCGGCGCGCTGGCGTCGATGTTCACCGGCTTTGCGTGTGTACCGCTGTTTAAATTCGTCGTGCCGCTGATTCCGAAGTGGGGACCCCTTGTGTCGAACATCGAAGAGCTGGCTCCGTCGTTTCTCCTGGCGATCGTGGCGGGAATCCTTGCCACGCTGGTAACAAGCAAGCGGCGCCATGTATCTCTGGCGACATCAACAGCGAAGGACTCAGCAAAACACTCGCAACCCGACAGGAACGACCCGTCATGATGACCGATCAGCAAGCCGTCGCTCGTCCGTGCGTTTGGCCTCTCATGTCTCTTTTGATCCTTGCGGTCTCGTTGATGACAGATCGAGTGTCGGGTGAAGACGTCAACCTGACCGCACAGGACTTGACGATCCTCCCGAAGCCTGCCGCCAACATGATGAAGGAGTATCTAACGGCTCTGGTCGACCAGCAGTTCGATCGGCGTGAGGCGATGCTGGCGCGCCTGCGCTCGGCCGAAGATTGGATTCGGCATGCCCAATTCATCAGGAAATCGATGGCGGACTGGACCGGCGACTTCCCACCACGCACGCCGCTGGCCGCTCGAGTGATGGGCAGAATCCAGCGGCCAAGATACTTCATGGACAAAGTCGTTTTCGAGAGCCGGCCAGGGTTCCTGGTCAGTGCCAATCTGTACGTTCCGATCGACAAGGACAATAAACGAAGCAGTAAAACTCGCCGGGCCGCGGTGCTGAATCTTGTCGGGCATTCGCCGGCCGGCAAAGCCAGCGAAAAAGAACAAAGACGCAGTATCGCTTTGGCTCGCAAGGGCTTTGTCGTCTTGACCATTGACGCCATCGGACAGGGTGAACGACAGGTGTCTGAGTACGAATCGTACGGCAAACCACCGGGCAACTTGCATCAGATCATCGGAAGACAAGCGTTCTTGGCCGGAACGCACGTATTCAACATCATGGTCTGGGACGCGATCCGAGCCATTGACTATCTGGTGTCGCGGCCGGAAGTCGACCCAAGGTGGATTGGCTGCACGGGGAGTTCCGGCGGAGGCATGATGACGACATACCTACTGCCATTCGAGCCGCGGATCACCGTCGCGGTGCCGGTGTGCAATCCGAACACCTGGTCTCACCGAGTCCATGCGGACCTGGCTACCGATCACGAACAGGTTTTCGCCGGTGCCTTTGCGGCCAGCATCGACCCTCGTGGAGACCCGTTGTTCTGCCAGTCGCCCAAGCCGCTGTTGATCAACGCCACGACCGATGACGACCTCAATCCACCGGCGGGCGTTTGGGAGTTGAGCTCATGGCTTGACAAGGCGTACTCGGCTCACCGGGAACCACAGCGATTCAAGACGACAATGGTTCGCGCTCCGCACGAATACAACCGGCAGCAGCGAGAGATCACGTATGCCTGGATGATGAAGTGGTTGGGAGGCGATTTCACACCGTATTGGGAAGACGACTTTCCGATCGAAGACGAACGCGATACGTGGTGTACGCCCCAAGGCAACGTCTATACCGAGGATCTAAGTCGACAGCCGCACGCACTGGTACTCGACTACCTGAGCGAACATACTCCCTCCTGGCCATCGGTTTCGAGCAAGGAGGAGCTGGCGCGGCACACAGCGCGGCTACGGCGTCTCGTCACGAGCGTGCTTGGATTGCCGGACGAATCCCCCGTGCCGGAAGTCACGATAAAGCCCGCAACGATGTCCGGCGACATGAAACTCACCCCGATTGTCATGCACCCGGAAGAGGGAATCGTCCTGCCGGGGCTTTGGGTCGAATCCTCGATCGCTTCGAGAACCGTGCCTCCGACAGACAGGCCGGTCATCGTGTATCTGCACGATCTCGGTAAGACACACCTTGCCACCGAGAGTCTTGTGCGCCAGCTCGTTCTCACACAGGGGTTTCGCATTCTCGCCGTCGACCTACGCGGCTTCGGAGAGACGGCGCCAGGACTGGAGGACAGATTCTGGGACTTTCTGGCCGGAAAGCCAATCTTCAGCCAGCGTGTCGCAGACGTACGATCGATCCTTCGCTGGTTATCACAAGGCGAGGTCGGCGCCAGCCACGTACATATCTGGGCGCAAGGAGTCACGGCTACGTGTGCATCAATCGCTGCTGCGTTAGACGACACGGTTTCGAGTTTGGTCTTGGAAGAACCGTTGCTATCCCTTGAAAGCGTCGTTACAACGCGAGTACCGACCTACCGAAACGACATCCTCGTGCCGGGTGTCTTGGAAAACTTCGACCTGATGCAAGTCTATCATTCCCTCTGTCCAAATCGCGTCACTTTGATCAATCCACTCCGGGGCGACCAACGTCCGGCGTCCGACAGCCAGATCGCCGAGACGCTTGGACCGGTTTCGGAAACCTACCAGGCACTAGAAACACCGACCGAATGGCGTGTCTTCGCAAAGTCGGATCCGCACGACAGATCCGAGACAATTCTATCTCGTTTTGCGGAGTTGTCAGAACCGAGGTGACAGAAATGAGAATGATCATGAGAAATCGTTGGTCCCAGTCAATCGCTTTCGCCAAGTTGGTGTTGGCGTTGGGAGCGGCGCTGGCCAACGCCGTGGCGAGCACGGCCAACGCAGCCGATTCCGACCGTCCGCCGAGCATCGTGTTTATCCTGGCCGACGATCTAGGCTGGGCAGACATCGGTTACCATCGATCAGACACGATCACACCCAACATCGATCGTCTGGCGGCGAGCGGAACGCGGCTCGAACAGCATTATGTGTGGCCCACCTGTTCGCCGACTCGCGTGGCGCTGTTGACCGGGCGCGAGCCCAGTCGATTCGGCGTGTTTTCGCCGCTGGGAGACGACGGGCGTCTTCCGCCGGACACCGTCACTCTGGCCACAGCGTTACACGACCGAGGGTACACGACGCACATCAGTGGCAAGTGGCACATCGGCGCTCCGCCGGACTACCGCCCCCTGCTCTTCGGCTTCGATACGTCGTACGGCTACTTCCGCGGACAGATCGATCCTTACACACACCGTTACAAGTTCGGAAATCGCACGTGGCACCGAAACGATAAGCTACTCGATGAAGAGGGCCACGCCACGGATCTGATAGCCGATGAGGCCGTCCGCGTGATTCGCTTGCCACATGAGAAGCCGTTCTTCTTGTATGTGCCGTTCAGTGTTCCGCATTATCCACTCGACGAGCCGAACAAGTGGTCTGCCCACTACGACGGGAAGGTCGAGGATCCTTGGCGAAAACTCAACGTCGCCAGCATCACTCACATGGACGACGCCGTTGGTCGTATCGTCACAGCACTGGAACAATCGGGACAGCGCGACAACACGCTGATCGTCTTCGCTTCGGACAATGGTGGGCAGCGAGCTTGGGACGCACCGAACGACCAGTACGAGGGCCGGTACGAGCCGCACACGACGCTCGGCAACAACTTGCCACTGCGTGGCTGGAAGACACAGTTGTACGAGGGCGGAATACGCGTTCCCTGCTGCGTGAACTGGCCCGAGCACATTCCCGCGGGTCAGACCATCGCGTCACCCACATGCATCGTCGACTGGATGCCAACGTTCTGCGCGTTGTCGGGTCCTCCCGCCGCATCATCCTGGAGTCTCTCTGGTCAAGACATTTGGCCGCTGATTCTCGGTAACGCCACACCTCAACCTCGGACTCTTTACTGGGCGACCGGGTCCACGCTAGCGCTCCGTCAAGGCGACTGGAAGCTGGTCCGTCATAACATGGGCGACCGGGTTGAGTTATTTAACTTGGCCAACGATCCTTACGAGAAAACCGACTTGGCGAACGAGCAGCCGGACCGGCTTGCGAAACTGACGAGAATCCTGGATGAACAGCGTCAGGGTGACCTTTTGGACACACCGCCCGTCGAATTACGAACCGACGAACTTAAGAAGGCACGATCGGTTGAATAGACAGTCGCTGGACTCGCCCGAGTTCTCGCATTTATAGATCCAATGACTTCGGTAGCGATACCAGTGCGGAGATTTTCCATGTCAATCCATACACGTCGCGAGTTCTTTCAACATGGCGCGCTATCGGCGGCTGCAGTCGGAGGCGCGACTTGGTCGACGGCACTCGCGGCCGATGACCAGACGGTCGGGCAACCTACTGGCGTCGGTCCGGCCCCTGATCTGGTGCTCCTCAACGGCCGCGTCTACACCGTCGACGACGAGCAGCCCAAGGCAGAGGCGTTCGCCGTGAAGCACGGGCGATTTGTGGCGGTCGGCTCATCGAAACAGATTCGCGAACTTGTGGGGACCGGCACGCACGTGATCGATGCGGACGGGATGACAGTAACGCCGGGCTTCATCGACGCTCATACGCATCCGGCGTCCGCGGGTGTCTCGGAGCTGCGCAACGTAAACTGCGATTTGCGCAGCATCGCAGAGATCAAGCAGGCCGTACGAGCTCGTGCTGAAAAGACGCCACCCGGCCGGTGGGTGAAAGGATTCAAATACGACGATACCAAACTGCGCGAAAACCGTCCGTTAACGCGGGCCGACCTGGATGAAGTCGCAGCCGAACATCTGGTTGAAGTACTGCATCGCGGCGGTCACACGGCAATCTACAATAGCGTCGCCTTCAAGGCAGCAGGCATCGACAAGGATACACCCGACCCACAAGGCGGACAGTTCGGCCGCGACGGGCAAGGCGAGTTGACAGGGTTTGTCGCCGAGAAAGCTCGCTTGCTGTTCGATCGAATTGCTCCGGAACCGGAGATTACTCGCGGCGACCGGATGGCGGGCGTCAAGCTGGTTTCAGAGCGTATGACCGCCGCAGGCCTCACGTCGGTTCACGACGCGGACACAAGCGAAGATTTCTTCGTCGCGTATCAAGATGCTTTGGCCGCCGGCCAGATGCGGTTCCGCGTCTACGCGATGGTTGGCCAAGACTTATTCAGCGCGATGAAGCAAGCTCGGCTCCGCACCGGTTTCGGTGACGAATGGCTGCGCGTGGGCGGCTTGAAGCTTTTCGCCGACGGCTCGTGCAGCGAGCGAACGATGCGGATGAGCACGGCGTATGCCGATCGACCCGGCTATTTCGGCATCCTAACGATGAACCAACAGGAACTTGACGAGGCCATTGAGGACGCTCACACGCATCAATTTCAGGTTGGCGTGCATGCGAACGGGGACGTCGCTATTGACATGGTGTTGAAGTCGTATGAGCGGGCGTTAAGACTTCATCCGCATTCGGATCCGCGATTTCGCATCGAACATTGTACGCTGATCAATCCGGAACTGTTGCGACGCATCGCCGCGATTGGTGCGATTCCGACGCCGTTCTACACCTACGTGCATTTCCACGGAAACAAGTGGGCGGACTACGGCAAACAAAAGTTGCGATGGATGTTCGCTCATCGCTCGTTCCTGGATTACGAGATTCGCGTGGCCTCGGCGTCGGACTACGTCCCGGGGCCCTACGAGCCGCTAATGGCGATCCAAAGCATGGTGACTCGCAAAGATTTTGAAGGCCGCGTGTGGGGACCTAATCAACGAATCCAAGTTTCCGAGGCCCTGCGTGTCTGCACGATCAACGGCGCATACGCTTCGTTTGAAGAAACAATCAAAGGCTCGATTACGCCCGGCAAGCTGGCTGACTTCGTCGTTCTGGCAAACGATCCACATGACATCGATCCCGATGAGATCAAGAACATCGAAGTCGTTCGCACTGTCGTCGGTGGACAGACGATGCATTCGAAGGGCTAGTACGACAGAGGTGAGCTTGCCGTACGATGGACGTCCTCGTCCGTCGCAGTTCGGTACGATGGACGTCCTCGTCCGTCGCAGTTCGGTACGATGGACGTCCTCGTCCGTCGCAGTTGAGTTCGACGGACAAGGATGTCCATCGTGCGGGCATATGTTATCTGCGGTTTGTCTTAACGGTGCTCGATGACCATGCAAACGCACGTAGAAAAAAGAACATCGGTCGCAACATTCATCGCGCGGTCTCTGGCCGCCATCGGCCCCGGCCTCTTTCTGATCGGCTACAACGTTGGCACCGGCAGCATTGTGACCATGTCCAAGGCCGGGGCAAACTACGGCATGACGCTCTTCTGGGCCGTAACGCTTTCGTGTGTCTTCACCTTCGTCCTGATGGTCGCCTACGGCCAATTGACGATCGTGACCGGACGGACCGCGCTGGCGAACTACCGGCGCCACATCCCGGCCGGCATCGGAACGGCGTTGGCGGTTTACGTGATGGCCGCGCTGATCCTTGGCGAGCTGCTTGCGCTGATCGGGATTTTCGGTATCGTGTCCGATCTGTTGAGTGAAGGCACACGGCTGTTGTTCGGCCACGGAGTCCACACGATCTGGCTGACGATGCTCTTGGTGGCTGCCCTTTATTGGTTGTTCTGGACCGGTGCCTACCGCACGTTCGAAAGATTTCTAACGGTATGCGTAATTTTCATGACGCTTTGTTTCGTCGTTGTCTTTTTCTTGGTTGACCCTGACTACGGCGCGATCATCCGGGGGCTGGTGCCCCGAATACCTCGCGTCGATGGGGCGATGGGGCTCGTCGCGGCGATGGCAGGCACGACCTGCTCGGCCGCCGTATTCATCATCCGTAGTATTGTGGTTGCAGAAAAAGGTTGGAAGGTGGGCGACCTGCGTCAAGAGAAGCGAGATGCGGCGGTCTCGGCGGCAATGATGCTGCTATTGAGCGGGACCGTGATGGCCGTTGCGGCAGGCACGCTCTACGTCCAAGGCCTGACGCTCGACGATTCGGTCGAACTGATTCGACTGTTCGAGCCGCTGGGCGGTCGAGTCGCCGCGTTGATCTTGATCCTGGGCGTCGCGGCGGCGGGTATCTCGACGGTCTTCCCGATCGCTCTAATCGCTCCGTGGCTAATCGCAGACTTCACCGGGCAACCACGCGACCTGCAGTCGCCCCTGTTCCGTGTCCTCGGCCTCGGTGCGCTCCTGCTGGCCTTCGTGACGCAATTTCTCGAACAACGTCCGCCGGCGATCATGATTTTCTCACAAGCATTTCAGGCCTTCATCCTGCCGGCTGTCGTCATTCCGATTCTCTATCTTTTGAATCGGCGCCCGTTGATGGGCGAGCATCGAGCCAAGACATGGATGAACCTGGGACTCGTCGCCACGTTGCTGTTCAGTTTGCTGACGGCGTCTCTGGGTGTCGCCGAGCTGGCTCGGATGTTTTTGCGTTAATCCCGAAGATCGGAACAGAACCTTGACTCGAAATAGAGCTTCGATGGCGGTAATCTCCTACGTGACCGGCATTTCTTGCCCCCTCTCCCCCACAAGTTTGCCGCCGAGTGGGCATCCGTACTGCACCAACGTGAACGGCAAACTTGTGGGGGAGAGGGTCGGGGCTTAGGTTTACCCACATTTTTTAGCCGCGAAGCGACGACATGCGATAGCCTGGGACGCAAGTCCCAGGAAAAGAGACGAAAAACAAGTTGGAGTCGCGAAGCGACGGTAGGAGGTGCAGGCGTGGAACGAGGGCCAGTGCCTGCCGCCGCTTTGCGGCTCGTCGTGCCGTTGTGCCGAAAACCTGGGACTTACGTCCCAGGCTACCAAATACCTCCGCTTCGCGGTTCCCAAATGTGGGTAAACCTGAGGGTCGGGGTGAGGGGGCGAGAATCGTGGACGTGCCCGCTATCGCCGAGCTGGCCCGGATGCAGAGATTCCCTCCGCTGGCCTCGTCCTGGTTGATTGACGCGTAACACACGCGAAGCTACCCTGACGTTTTGACCGGTGTTTCCAAAGTCCTACCCCCTAAGAATACAACTGACAAGGCAGCTGGCCGATGTACTCAATCTCCGGAATCAAGATCCGTCACGTCGATCGCAACAACAAGAACTTAGTACGGCGATACAACAGGTGTTGTGATGTTCGCCGACGGTCGGAATTCGGCCGCTCGCTTCTCGCATTGGCGAGCGTCACTCTCCTCTCCATCGTGTCGAATGTCGCCGCGCAGTCGACGGCCGATACGAAACCACTCTACAAAACATCCTACCCAGTGATCGACTTTCATCATCACTGTGATACGCCCAGCCTCAAAGCAATCGAAGCCAATCTTGAGGTTTTCGATGCGGTGGGTGTCGATAAGCTGGCCGTGCTCGATGGCGGCTGGACGAAAAGCACTCTGTTCGAGTGGGTCGAAATCTACAAGAAGCACCCCGACCGTCTGGTCCTTTTTGCGAACGTTGATTTCAGCGACGTCGACAAACCAACCTATTCACAGGATCTCGTTACTGAAGTTGTGGCTCAACACCATTTAGGCGTTCAAGCCATCAAGATCTACAAGAGCTTGGGGCTTTTCGTTCGAGATCGCAAGGGAGACCTAATGCCCGTCGATGATGATCGGCTCGATCCTTTCTGGAGCAAATGTGGCGATCTCGGGCTGCCCGTCCTCATTCACACTGCGGATCCTAAAGAGTACTTCTTTCCGCGGACCTATAACAGTTTCCACTATGGCGTCCCCAATCGAGACGGGAAGACACCGGAGCGTGACAAATGGGAAGCCTTCGGTGAACCGGAGTATTGGAAAGACCCAAAGATGCCAATTTTCGCTGAGTTAATGAAACAGCGAGACCACGTGTTGGAGAAACATCCAGACACCATTTTCGTGGGCGCTCACATGGGTAGCCTGACCTTTGACCTACAGCGTTTGGGCGAAACACTGGACAGATATCCGAATTTCTACGTTGAATGTTCGGCGCGCCTGCGAATCTTGGGTAGGCTCAACCCGCATGCCGTACGAGACTTCTTCGTGAAGTATCAGGACCGGATCTTGTACGGCAGCGATTCAACGTCGTTGATGAACACGGACCCCGACGATCCGAAAGCAGTGGAACGCTGGAAAGAACGTTCGAAGTACCTGTACGGACGTCATTTCGAGTACTTCGAAACCGATCACACGGATATTATCGAGCCGTTCGGCCACCAGCAGCATTGGTTGCGACTCGCCGGCGTAAAGCTCCCTTCTGAAGTGCTTGAGAAATTCTACTATCGCAACGCGATGAAAATCATTCCTTCGCTGCAAGACTAGCCACGGCAAAAGGTTCCGCAGCCAAGGTTCGCAAATCAGAGGAAATCGAAGCAATGGTTCGCGTTGTGGTGTTTGTCGTGTTGTCGACAGCGGCGTCTCTTATGGCGACCGATTGTGCCGCTCAGTCTCAGATGGAAAACGCTCGCGCTCGCATGGACGACTTGCGACTGGAAGTATATGCCACCTCTCGTCTTGTGGAACAGTTGGCACAGCAAGAGGCGGTTCGCCAGCGTGCTTGGGCCACGATTCAGCGGATGGGCATAACGAAAGTGTATCTCGAAGTCTACCGGAGTGGACACATTGTCTCGCGAGAGGATCTCGTGTCCGTGCGCGACTGGTTACAGGGTCAGGACATTGACGTGATTGGCGGCATCGCCACGGTGCCGGGCGGTGATTTCGGTGTGCGTCAAGAAGGTCCTCTTGGCTGGTTCAACTGGCAGGCAGAAAAGACTCAACGCGACCTAGTCGAAGTCATTCGAAACAGTGCTGGCATCTTTGACACAATGATCGTCGACGATTTTTTCTGTACGGGTGACGTGAGCGACGAGTCCAAGGCGGCCAAGGGAGACCGTTCTTGGGGCCAGTACCGGCGTGATCTGCTCACCGACCTGGCACAGTCGGTGTTCGTTGGCCCCGCCAAAGCGGTCAATCCTTCGATGACGTTAATCATTAAGTACCCGCAGTGGTACGATCGATTCCATCGGTTCGGCTACGATACGGTAACATTGCCCGAAATCTTCGACCAAGTGTGGGTCGGAACCGAGTCGCGTGGGCGTACGACACGGCGGTTCGGTTTCGTCCAACCGTACGAAGGCTTCATCAACTATCGCTGGCTGGCGGACATCGCTCGGAAAAAGATACGTGGCGCGTGGTTCGATCATGGTGATTGCCAAGAATTTGACTTCCTTGACCAGGCATACATGAGCGTCTTAGCAGGCGCCCGCGAGCTCGTGCTTTTCAACCTTGGCAATGTCATGGAAGGACATCCGGATCACGCGAAGCTTGTGAGTCAGTTCGCCCAACTCGCCGACCTTGCATCTGCAGTTCGATCTCGTCCTGTCGTCGGCATTCCTGCTTACAAGCCGCCGAATAGTGATCCGCGTGGCGACATGTATCTGCTCGATTTCCTCGGCATGTTGGGCATTCCCCTCGTGCCTGTGAGCCAATTCCCTGAAGATGCGCCGGTCATCTTTCTTCCGGCGCATGCGGCGGCGGACCCACAACTTCTCACACAGGTGCGGAGCGCCCGCCAGCGCGGCGCGAAGCTGATTATGACAACAAGCCTGCTGAGCGTTTCGACGCACGCGAATCAGCTCGCGAAAATCGCAGGCATCAGCCAACCAGTTCGATCCGAGCCGATGCAAGCGCAGCTAGTCGCTCGGTCGTTTGAAACCGGCCAACACGACGTCGTGGGCGCGATGATCGACATCGAGTCTTCGTTGGAACTCGATCCAAAGCCGGGTGATCTCTTGTGCCAGGTCGGAAACCGACAGTACGCGTTCCTGTCCACAACTCATACGCCGACGGGCGACGTGTCCGTTCTGAATACGCACACGTTTTCCCAGGCTGACTTTGATGCGGTTGGTGAGGTCTTGCTCGCTCCCCGACCTCTGGGGCTTCTGGCCATCAGTGGGCGGCCTCTCCGGACGATTCGAGATGCGTTTCGCGGCCGATCGGCACCGGTCCTCGACGTCCCCAGTTGTGTCACGCTCCACCCGCTGAACGATCATGGCGGGGGAGACTACGTCATTCAGAATTTCAACAACACCGACGTCCAGGGCACGCTCACGCTGACGTGTCTCGCCGGAAGGCGACCGCAGTACCGAGACGCCTTCACGGGAAAGACACTTGCGGCGAACCGTGCGGAGCGTGAAACCGAGTTGACGATCGAGCTTGCCATTCCAGCTCGTGGTCGCATCTGGGTCCAACGCGCCGCCGCGACTCCCTGACATGTCAGTCGGAGAGCGAATTGCTCGTTTGTCCCCAGGAGTTCGGAAACAGCTTTTGTGCATTCGTGCGATAGAGTTTCGTCACGACCTCTCTCGACAACGCTAAGCCGCGAACGGGTTCATCTAGCTCGGGAACCTCGATCATTTCGTCCGTGTTAAAGTACCCCCAGTCTCGCAGCCAACGTCGCTTTGATTCCCGATACCGGTCGTTCACCGGATCGCTCGGCCCAACCCCCGCGTCCGTACCGTAAAGCACACGGTCTTGATATTTGTTCAAGAACGCGACGACTTTGTCACGATCCTGCTGGGATTGATACTGAAGTTGCCCGAGCCTCGCGGCGATGCCCACCACCGCGTGGGGAAATCGGTCGAGAAACTTCGCGAGCTCATCGACACTCCATTCGAGGCTGGCCAAGTGAGCAGCCAAGAAGGGAAGATTCATATGCTTGGCTAACATGCGATCACGTGCATCGATCTGCTGCTGATAAGAAGGCATCTCACGGTGCAAATACATGTGGTATTGCGGGTGTGTTTTGAAGTACGAACGATCGTTGTTGACAGTCATCTGCTCGAGCGGCAGCCAACAGTTCTTAGGCTCGCCCAAATGGCCCATCAGCACGATGCCTCGCTTTTCGAGGTGATCAAAGATTGGGTCCAGCCTTGGATCATCGATCATGATCAGCTTGCCCGACTCATCACGATCGACCATCCCGATATTCTTCCACACCTTGACGCCAACGGCACCTTTATCAAACGTCTGGTCCAAGAAGCGAATCGTCTTGAGTTGCCAGTCGGGATCATCCCAACCATCCATCGAAAAGGAGGAAATCGGAGCAACACGGTCCGGGTTCGCTTGATACTGCAGGAAAATCGTTCGGTGCTTCTGCTTCATCACTTCCGGGCCGCCCGTGTGCGTCGCAATATTAAGAAAGCTGAATCGATCGCGCCGGGCTATCGTCACAAAGTCGGTGTTGTCCGAGTGGAGATGAAAGTGAATATCAATCTTCTCGACGGCTGCAAAGTCGCCCATCGAAAAGCGGTCCGATGACGAATCCTGCGCGAAACAGGACAGAGTCGAACAGACGAATGCCGCTGCCGCGACGAAGAACGAGTGGATGGACAGTCGCATGGGTTGGGTCCTCGCAGTATGATTATAAATGGCCACTCACGTTACGCGAACGGCAGACGTGAGTTTACCGTACGATGGACGTCCTCGTCCGTCGCCGTTCGGTACGATGGACGTCCTCGTCCGTCGCTAATCGGTACGGTGGACGTCCTCGTCCGTCGCTAATCGGTACGGTGGACGTCGCCGTTCGGTACGGTGGGCGTCCTCGTCCGTCGCAGTTCGAATCGACGGACGCGGACGTCCATCGTACGGTATATTCTTGTCTGCCGCTCGCCTTACGAGGTGTCCGTTTCTTGTGACAGGAGTTTCACTCATGCGTTTCGCGTTGTTTATCTCGCTCTGCACGGCCATCGCCAGTTCACCCCTTGCCGCGGACGACGACATCATTGCCTTTGTCGGAGCGCGCATTATCCCGATCACAGGTGACGAGATCCCGATCGGAACGATACTCATCGAAGGAAAGAAGATCATCGTCGTTGGCCAAGCTGATAAAGTACTCATCCCCGCAGAGGCTAAGCAAGTCGACTGCAAGGGACGTGTGATGATGCCCGGTTTGATTTGCACACACAGCCACATCGGTGGGTCGTTCGCGGCCGATGGAAGCGGTCCCGTGCAACCCGGTGTGCGAGTGCTCGATTCGATCAACATCCGTGACTCGGGCTTCAAGCGCGCACTGGCCGGCGGACTGACAACGCTGAACATTATGCCCGGCTCGGGTCACTTGACCAGCGGACAGACGATCTACGTCAAGCTTCGATTCGCCGAAGGTGGGCCGTCGACGGTTGAAGACATCCTGATTCGGGACGCTCAAGGTGACTATCTGGGCGGTCTGAAAATGGCCAATGGAACAAACTCAATGCATGAGGCTCCGTTTCCCGGCACTCGCGGTAAGTCTGCGTTTCTGATGCGGCAGGAGTTCATTAAGGCGCGCGAATACCATGCGAAGAACGCCAATGCCGCAGGGGATGACGCTGAAATGCCGCCACGCGACCTTCACTTGGAATCGTTAGTGGAAGTCCTGCAGGGCAAACGAATCGTCCACCACCACACTCACCGACATGATGACATCATGACGGTGATCCGGCTATCGCGCGAATTCAACTTCCGTGTGGTCTTGCATCATGTCAGCGATGGTTGGAAGGTGGCCGACGAAATCGCCGCGGCGGGCGTGCCCTGTTCGATGATCATGATCGATTCACCTGGGGGAAAACTGGAAGCCCGATATCTGACGTTCGAGACGGGCAAGATACTGGAACAAGCTGGCGTGCGCACCGCGTTTCATACCGACGATCCGATTCTCGACTCACGCTATTTCTTTCGCAGTGCGGCTCTTGCCGTTCGAGCCGGTATGTCGCGCAAAGCCGCATTGGAAGGCTTGACTTTGGCCGGAGCGGAGATGCTGGACTTGCACGATCGTGTCGGCTCACTCGAGGCAGGCAAGGATGCCGATCTAATCCTACTCGATGGTGACCCTTTGAGCGTTTATACGAAGGTGCTGGAAACGTGGGTCGAAGGTCGACGCGTTTTCGATCGTAGCGACACTCAGGATCGGCTTTACGCTGTCGGCGGCTATGGAGCTGGCCATGACCAACAACCGTACTTCTGTTGCTTTGATCAGGCGAGGCAGGGAGGTGCACGATGAACGGTGCACTACGAAGCATATTGCTGATCTTCGTCACGTCCTCACTCGTCGCCAAGTGCGCCGAGGCACAAGTTGCGATTCGAGGCGAGACGATCCATACGGCGTCAGGCGCTCCGATTAAGAACGGGATGATCATCATTCGCGACGGCAAGATCGCGTCGGTCGGAAAGGCTGACGGCGTCAGGGTTCCTGAAGGATACGAAGTTCTCAAGGCAAAGATCGTATTGCCGGGATTAATCGACGCTCACTGCACGGTGGGCCTTTCCGGCATCTTGAACGTCGCCCACGATCAAGATCAGTTGGAGCATTCCGAACCGATCCAGCCCGAATTACGTGCGCTCGACGCGTACAACGCCCACGAAGAGCTGGTCGGATGGGTGCGTAGTTTTGGTGTAACAACGATTCACACCGGACATGCACCGGGAGAATTAGTCTCTGGCCAGACGCTTATCGTCAAGACCGCGGGCAACACCGTCGACGCGGCCATGTTGGTCGATACGTGCGCCGTTGCGGTGACGCTGTCAGATGCTGCTCGTAAACAAGACGATAAGTCGCCCGGCACTCGGGGCAAGATGATGTCAATGCTACGAGCTCAGTTGATCAAAGCTCAGGAATACGAACGCCAACGCCATGCCGCTGGAGCGGACGACGAGATCGAACCGCCCGCCCGTGATTTGCGACGAGAGACGCTAGCGAAGGTACTATCGCATGAGTTGCCGATGATGATCACCGCTCACAAGGCACAAGACATCAGCAACGCACTGCGGTTAGCCAAGGAGTTCGAGTTCACACTCTGGCTAGATGGCGCGGCCGAGGCCTATTTGTTGGCCGATGTGATCAAGGCGGCTGATGTGCCCGTCATTGTTCACCCAACGATGGTCCGACCTCATGGCGAGCTGGAGAACATGAGCTTCGAGACAGCGGCCAAGCTCGCACAATCGGGCGTGCCGATCGCGATGCAAGCTGGTTACGAATCGTATGTCCCGAAGACACGAGTCGTCCTTTTCGAGGCCGCGATGGCAGCCGCGAACGGTCTTTCCTTTGAGCAGGCTCTAGGTGCGATGACGATTGATGCCGCCAAGATCCTAGGAATCGATGAACGAGTCGGTTCGCTAGAAGTCGGCAAGGACGGCGACGTCGCGCTTTTCGATGGCGATCCGTTCGAATACACAACGCACTGTATCGGCGTCGTGATCGACGGGAAAGTCGTCAGCCGCCGTACGCGTTAGACTGGCCCTGGCCCGCGCAAAATCTGGTATTGCATTCGTTCCCGCGTCCGGCATGCCCGGAGGGCAGGCATAACGTTCGCCGAGTTTCGTCCGGTGCCTCACGGCACTGGCTAGGGATGTCTCAGCCCGCTGGGCTTGAGTTCGATGCGGCCCGTCCGGACCGTTCACGCCCATTGCCGAACAGGCCGGCTGAGCATGGAGTTGGCGAGTTCGTCGTTCGTAAACCGTTCCTTATCAGGGTCCCACGCGAGTTTCTTGTTCATGCGTTTGATAGCGATATTCCACAAATGGCAAACGCTCGCGGTGCGGTGCCCCACCTCCACGGGTTCGAGTGGCTGTTGACGCGTCTTGACGCAATCGAGGAAATTCCGGATGTGGTCCGCATAATAATTCCCCGGCTCTGCCACGGTGCGCGCTGGATTCGAGACGGGCAAGTGAATCTCGCTGGGTCCGATGACCGTCGTCTCAAGCGACTTCGACGAAGCCAGCATCCTGCTGTATTTGAACTCCACCCAACCCTCGGTGCCTTCGAATCGCGTCCCACTGTTCTCGTTGGAACTTTCGCCAATCAACTCAACGCCGTTGGCATATCTTGCTCGGAACTTGGCCTTCAGCGCGGTATTGAACAGGCTCCCTTCGGGAAGCCACTCGGCGTGCAACCCTTCGACCTCGACCGGGCCTGTCAAACTCGTTCCGTTCCCCCACTGCGCGACATCGATTGCGTGGGCGCCGAGGTTCGTGATTTGCCCTCCCGAGTAGTCGAGATTGAAGCGGAACTTGTAAATGCAGCGGTCCTTGTGATAGGGAACCATTGGTGCCGGCCCCAACCACATCGGATAGTCGAATCCGTCGGGAACGGGCATGGACTTCCAGCCGGGACCTGGACCTACCTTGTTGTTCATACCGATGTAGACGCGAATCGTCTTGAGCTCGCCGATTAGCCCGTTCAGAACGAGTTCGCAGGCACGTCGCGCCGCTGCATTGGACCGGTACTGGCTACCCGTCTGGAGAATTCGGTCATGTTTGCGGACGGCATGAATCATGTCCTGGCCATCCTGAAGGGTCAAAGTGAGCGGCTTCTGACAGAAGATATCCTTACCGGCCTTGGCCGCCATCACCGTCATCTGCGCGTGCCAGTGATCGGGAACGACAATCGCGACGACGTCGATATCCTCGCGACCCATGACTTCTCGGAAATCGGTGTAGGCGTCGACACCTTTGAACGAGCCGGACCGTCGCTGGGCTCCGTAGTAGTCGTTGACGATCTTCAGCGCCGGCTCACGTCCCATCACCAGATCTTCGTTGCGATAGCCCCGGCTGGCCGTGTTGACATCACAGATGGCCTGAATTTGTACATCTTCGTTCTGCATGAACAGCTTCATGTCGGGGATGCCACGCGTTCCAAGCCCGATCACACCGACGTGCAGGCGGTTGCTCGGTGCCGTGCGACCGAACACCGAGCTAGGCACGAAGTAAGGTGCTGCCGCGATGGCCGATGACGCGGCAACGGTCTTCAGAAACTCACGG
The DNA here is from genome assembly GCA_024277285.1 of Planctomycetota bacterium. The sequence continues at coordinate 21,150 of JAJRVM010000299.1, read as the reverse complement.
CGGCTGGGACCGGACGTACGATTCGTTCTCGCGGAACCCATCTTCTTCTCCTTTTCGTCGTATCGGATCGCAATGTCACATCAAGCTGAATCACTAGAGCGAGCAACGCCGGCATCCATTGTACGCCGTCGTGCTTACTCTTGAAACTCGCCAAGACGATCCAGTCGGCGCGGAAGAGACGAATCAGCGAAAAATGGACGGGCCCCGCTGGTCGTCTTCGCGTGTAAGGGGACGGGCGAGCATTATCTTGCGGCGGGTCAGCGCTTCCAGTTTGGTGTGTAGCCGATGGATCACGCGTTGCGCATCATTCTGTGGTCCACTCTCTTGTCGAATCAGATTCTCGGCCGCGAGTTGCGACGCGCGCAGCGCCTTTTTTGTTTCTTCGTCGGAATCGTCTCCTGTCCATCTTAGACCACGTTCGACGTGAATTGCGGCGGCTCGCAAGTCGCGGCCCGCGCGAATCATCTCGTCTTTGTCGACCAACGTCGCCGGTTGGCAGCAACGGTGTGCACTCTCGACACAATGGTGGCTGGCCAGCGCGAAATGCGCGCGGGCGAACGTCTGCTCGAGCGCTTCGACGGATCGAATCTGGTCGCGCTCTACCGCCACAGCGATCGCCTGAAGTTCTCGCACCGAGGCGTTCAACACAGCGCGTTCCTGATGACTCGCCCGAGCGGCTTCCAGACGCAGATTCGCCGATGCGGTTCGCAAGTGTTCGGCCGTTTTCGGATACTGACGCTTAATAAACTGGTCTCGAGCCGCTTCGAAATGATGACAAGTATCCTCAATAAGAGTTGTCAAAATGTCTTCGTCGAAAGTGATCTTCGTGGACGGCCGAGGTTGGATTGGTTCTTGAGCGACGATCGTGTTACGCCCAAATGCAATCGTTACGAACAATGACGCAAGCAAGATCAATTGGCGGTAGGTTGTCATGATTCAGTCCTCTTATTCGTGTCCATGAGGATCAAGACCGGTGGCCTCGGAATGATTGTGACTGGCGCCCGAGTCCGAGCTGGACGAATGCCCACCCTGATGCGAGTGGCCTGAACGAATTTCTGGAGCCAGGATGCGAGGATCGACTCCGGCGCCGTGGTGAAAGACGATTAACCCTCCCAAGTGACCCGTTAAGATCAGCAGAACGGCACCAAAAAGCGTGCCGATTAGGTGTGGTCTGTTGGGCGCGGCTTCCTTGCGACGCCAGCACGAGATCGAAATCCAACTGAAAATGGCAAGCATCGACAGTCCGAGACCCAGATGCCAGTACATCAGCTCATGGCCCCTCTCCGTGTGCGCGGGAACCGTCAAATAAGCCAATCCGCCGGCCGCCGCCGCCAGCCAACCGAAGGCCGCGCCGGCCAGTAACAGCCAGGCCGTGGCGCGGTGAAGCGTTTCGTTCGGCCGCCGCAGCGCGAACAGCTCCATCGTCACACCGGCCAGCAGGAAAGCGATCGGGAAATGAACGAGCATGGGGTGAAATTCCCATGGCTTTAGGATCGGCAACTCCATCATTCGGCTTCCATTCGTGGCGAGTGGCGAGTGGCTAGTGGCTATGCCCCGCGTGCCCACCACCAGAGCCGCCGTTTCCGGCCGATTGGCAACCGATCGCACTAACGGTCAACGTCATCGCCACAAGTAACACAGTCGCGTAAAGAAACTTCGACATGAGAATCACCTCCGTGTAGCTCGGAAACATAAAGACAAGTTCGACCCTTGCGGCAAACGACGCAAGGTGAGACGACGTGGAATCGTAGGACCCACGACGGTGGAAAACCAGACAAAGACCTGCAGCTCTGAGGCGAACGGCAGAAGTGAGTTTACCGTACGACGGACGTCCTCGTCCGTCGAGTCCAGCTGCGACGGACGAGGACGTCCATCGTACTGTTGTATTTTGTCTGCCGCTCGCCAAATGGCACGAGCCGGCCTGGAACAAAAAGCTAGAGCCGATACCGGCAGAGCTGAGCGCAGCGTTCAGAACCGCTCGCGACGGCAGAGGCAATGGCAACTTGGGCGTTTTCTACCAAGTCGTTCGTCGTGATCTCGATGATGCTGGTCGACATGCTCTCGGGCGGTGTGAGCGCTGGCTCTTTCTGCAAAGAAGATGCGACCGTTGCCGGCTCAACGACTGTGGGGACCGTATTCTTTGAGCATCTACCGGAACACGGACAGGAATTCGATTTCGAGCCGGATGAGCCACTCTCACAACACAACTGCCCAGGAATGCTCGCACCGCTGGCGCAGCGTATTTCGTCTTGCACGCAACAACTCGCCTGCGATCCCTCGGCGGCCTGGTTCACACGACGTTGACCACCCCGGCAACAGCAGGTCGCTGACAGGGACTGTTGGACCGGTAGCAACGCGATTGCCAGCAGAGCCAAGCCCTTCGAGATTCGTGAAACTCGTCGGTTCATGATTTCGCCATCATCAAAACTGTGACACCGATACTCGGTCGCGTATTCCGTTATCGGTCACTCCAACGAATATTATCATCGAAAACCTTTATTCGAGCATTCTCGGCGGGACACGTGTATCGCCGATCGACGGTACACGTCAAGGTAGATCGGTAGGGCAAACACGATTGAGGGACTAAACGCAGAGGGCGCTAAGGACGCAAAGACGCGCGGAGGAAGAACTTTAGTCTTTGGAGAATCGAACTCCAAGAACCGCCGTAAGTGGGAGAATCACCGCTCTCAAGACATCCACCCCAAAAAGAGCCCGTGCAAGATCAAGAATCGCCACAATTGCGTGATCGCCCGTCCGCCAACAAGCAATCTCGCTTATTTCGAACGTGGTCCCCACCGCTTTGCCTGGATGATGTCGAAGCGAACAGCCGTGTCGTTGGAACCTTCTTGCCCGGCGCGGCTGGCACCACGTTCGATCAGCGTTCTCAGTCCTTCGGTCATTCGCGCAACGATTTCCGGATGCTTCGTGGACAAGTCGTTCTGCTCGCTGATGTCGGAATCCAAATGGTAGAGCTGGACGATCGTCGGCTTGCCGCGCGACATCAGAAGATTTGGACCACTCATTTTGAAGACCAGCTTCCAGGGACCCTCACGGTAGGCGAATTCGCCATGATTGGAGTGGTTGACGAGACTCGTTCGCCCGTGACCGTTGCCCTCTCCCAAGATGGACGGTAAGAAACCGAAGCTGTCCTCTGCACCGTTCGGAGGTAAGTCGGCTCCAACGATCTCAGCGCACGTGGCGAAGAGGTCGGTGAGGCAGACCATTTGTTGACTGCTCCCGCCGGCCTCGGCGTGCATCGGCCAACGAACGACCAGCGGCACACGATGCCCTCCTTCCCAGACATCACCTTTGTGTCCTCGGTAGGGACCGCTTGGCATGTGGCCGGCGTCCACCAGTTTCTCCCAGCCCGTGTAATGGGAGTGGCCGTTGTCGCCGGTAAAAATGACGATGGTGTTGTCTCTGATGCCGGCGTCGTCGATGGCTTGAATCACTTGCCCAGCTGCCCAGTCGGTTTCCATCACGAAATCGGCAATCGGTGCGATACCACTTTTGCCGCGAAAGTCCTTCGACGGCACGACCGGCTCGTGCGGTGACGTCATCGAAAAATACAGAAAGAACGGCGTTTCAAGCTTCGCTTGGTCATGGATGTGTCGAACTGCACGCTGCGTGATCTCAGGAAGGATCTCCTGAAGGCGCCAGCCCGGTGCCATCGGTGAGCCAACAAAACCTCTCGGCAAGACAATTCCTTCCCTGTCATCCAGCTCGTAGGCTTCCGACGGCTGCACCGCAACACCGTCGTTCTCGATCCACGTGAAGGGAGGCAAGTTGGGCAGATCGACGCCAAAGTAATAGTCGAAGCCTCGCTGAGTCGGCCCGCCTCGCATCGCCTTATTGAAATCCCACAAGAGCGACTTCTGTCCGTTGCGAACTTCCGTCATACGACTCGGCTGCGGCCCCTGCCACTCCCAGCCCAGATGCCACTTGCCAATGCAAGCCGTCTGATAACCGTGTTGCCTGAGCCACCCTGGAAGCGTCGGGCGATCCTGGTCGATGAGCGGCGGCTCGTAGGCGGCAATCACCCATTCCTGAAGCCGTGTTCGCCAGGCATATCGTCCTGTGAGCAGACCGTATCGAGTCGGAGAACAGACGGCGGACGGGCTGTGTGCATCCGTAAAACTCATCCCCTGACGAACCAGTTGATCGAGATGCGGTGTGGCGATCTTGTTGTCAGGATAGTGAGCTTGAATGTCTCCCACGCCAAAGTCGTCCGCCAAAATGATTACGATGTTCGGACGATTACCGGCCGCCGATGCAGCCGGTATCGCGCGAAGAAAGCAATTCGCGGTAAAGACCGCGATCAGAGTTAGCGACAACCGTCGAGCTATGTACGTCATGAGTTGTTAAGCACCTTGCTGCTTTCCGTAGTCGATGAGGCCCACACGTTTCTGAGGCAAGGTAGCCAAGAACGGGCGTGTGGAGTCTACCACGATTCACACATTATTTGCGAGCGAGGCGTTATTTGCGAGCGAGGCGGCGACGAATTACGATTATGATGAGAGGCCCGGCTCACGGCTTGAAGCCGCGAATGGTTACCGACCGAGAGATGGCTCAAGCTGCACGAACAAGAAGAAGGTAGATCCATGATAATCAGTCGCTCGATTCAATGGCGTCCGACAATCTTGTCGACCCTGTACAAGCTTCTTGCTTGCTCTGCTGTAACGGGATCGTTCGCGGTGGCGGCCGATCTTCCGGCAAGTCGTTGGGTTGAGTTATGCAAGGATCCGCTCGGTGCCCGTCGCGGTTCGGCCGTTCGTTATGTTGAAGCGACGGGCGCCTTTCATCTTTGGGGCTTTATGGATTCTAACCCCGACCATCTCCAGGAACATCCGTTGATGGAGGTGCCCGAGTATGACATGGTTTCGTTCGACCCGGATCAAGGTCATTGGGAAAACCAGTTTCCACCGGCCTGGGAAGCGATGTGGAAAAAGAAGCTCCCACTGGCTTCCGTCGTGCGAACCTATTCCGGAATAACGACCGGTAGCCAACAGACAATCCTTCGCTCGCCGTCGGACAGTGACGACGCCGCGCCGCGCCCCGACTTGAACATCGTCTTCGATCAGGTCGCCTATCATCCACCGAGCAAGTCGCTTATCTATTTTACGGGCGGATTGACGGCGTCTTATGACGTGACGCGCCGCCACTGGAGCGATCTCGCGCCGAGCCATCGCCCTCCCCCAGTCGCGGGGGGATCGCTCGTCTACAATCCGGTTCACGACGAGATGGTTCTTTTCGGAGGTGGGCACGTTGTCGAACCTGGCCCTCAAGGGACACCGGTTGGCTATACGGGCACATGGCAATACGCGTTCGCGTCGTCCGATTGGCACTCGAACAAGCACGGTGTCGAGCCACCGCCACGGATGAATACTCGGTTGGTCTGTGACACAAAGAACAACACGTTAGTCTTGTTCGGAGGCGACGCGCAGAGCCACTACCTCGCCGACACTTGGCTTTACGACCTGCGGACCCGCATCTGGCACCAGTCGAAAGCCACCACCGGTCCACCGCCGCGAGCCGGTCACTTTTCACTCTACGATCCCGCGACCGGCCTCGTCATCGTCGGCGGTGGTTACAACCGCGGTGACCTTGCCGATATGTGGGGATACGACGCGGCAAGAGATCGATGGAGACCTCTCCCAGGAAAGGTTCCCACGGGGTTTTATCTGACGGCTGATCTCGATCCTCAACGACGACTCATTCTGTTAGTCGTCAATTCCAAGCGTCCAGGGGACCGATCTTCTTGTAACGCCACGTATCCAGTGCGCACGACCTACGGATACCACATCGACTCGGAAGGCTTGGTTGCGTCCGAGTCGACTCGGCTGAAATCGTATCAGCCGATGGCGAAGAGAGTCGTACCCCCGAGCCACTTCAACGCTGACGACACTTCTCGAAGTCAGCCGACGCTACCGCAGCTGGCCGATCTACCGATCAACCGTTGGATCGAGATCGAAAACCCGAGTCGCGAAGCCCCGACGCGCACTTGGGGTTCAGCAACTTTTGACGTTCGTCGCCAGCTCATTCACTATTGGGGTGGCGGTCATTGTGGCTACGGCGGCAACGACGTTGATTCTTACGACGCTCGCCAAAATACATGGCGAACGAGCGATTCCGAGCCTGAGTTTCCGGAACGGCTCTGGGATCATGGCGTTAATCTGGCTGGCATCACGTTCCAGGGACGTCCTTGGATGACGCATGGACGCCGCTCCTATGCCACGGATCCGGTGAGCGGGCGGCTGGTCATGGTTCGGCTGGTGCGGCTGACAACTGGCTACGATCCAGACCTGTTGCTCGACTATCCTGGCGCGCCCCGCGCGCGGTCAGCGGCCATCGTCTCGACGCCTTCAGGCTACTCGAAGTGGACGACCTGGACGTTCGACCCCGACGACAACTCGTGGGAGATGCTTTGTGGCGCACCCTATGGCATGGACACACTCGTCACAACGACCCACGGCGTCGTGGGCGTGACGGTCAACTGGCGTAATCGTTTGGCCGATTCCGGATATCTGCTCCCATGGCGTGAGTCGCAACCTGGCGACGTTCGAGATGTGTATCGGTTGGATGTTGCCACACGATCTTGGACGTGTCTCGGTGGCAGCACCGAGAACGCACCGCAAAACCTTTACGAGATGACCAGCTTGGCCCACGATTCAAAACGCGATCGCATCCTTCTCCATGGCGGCGGCGCAAAGCGAGATCAACTGTGGGCCTTTGATCTGAAGACCGGGAATTGGCGAAACCTTACGCCCCGTGTTGCAAGCCCTCCGGGAGCCGAATCGCCCATCTGCATGCGCGAGGCCGTCTATCTTCCCAATCAGGATATCATGGTGACCGTCGGCCCCGCGCCCGAGGACCGAAACGTGCTCGCATTTTGGGTTTGTCGGCTCGATGACAACACTTGGCATCGCATGTACGTGCCGACAACGGATTCAGACCATTGGTCCGGTCAAAATCGGGCCTTAGTGTACGATCCGCATAGCCACGTGATGTTCCTTGTCTTGGGAGCGCAGAGCAACAACGGCGACGCGAAGCTCTTTGCCTTGCGTTACCGGCATGCCAAGGCCAAGCTATTCACACCGTCGGACCCGTGAGGACCTTGAAACCGGCCAACTCACCTCCGTCTCGAAATCAAGAGCAGAATCGCGCAGGCAGTTCGGCTCGCCTGCTATGGCGAGCCGTCGGCGTTAGCCGATGGATGCACAGTTCAAAAGCATCCGAAACGTCGCGCGAACCCGGAAACGACATCGTCACGAGACCGCCATCAGATCCAGAACGAAACGCAAAGCCCGACCTCGCGCCGCTCATTTTAGAACGGAGGATCGCTCGAGCGGACCTGTGAGGTCGACCTCTTTATGGAAGCGAAACACAAAGAACAAGACCTGACCCCTACGCAGCTTTCGCGTCTCTGCAGGTCTCCCCGGAATAAGAGCGTGATGTTTCGCTGCGCAAGCTCGTCATTTACCAAGTCGAGTGTCTGGGAACGGCTTCGTGATGTTGTGCTCACTCGCCTGCCCGGCCCGGCCTTAGATGACGTTTCTGTCTGTAACCTCGCAGCTTTGACGAGAATGCGGCCGACGACGTTGATGTTGCCGGCTTGACGACGCATTCGCAGGCTTCCTCTCCACGGTCGGTCGCCCTTCCGCAGTTACCCTCGTCTAGTACTTCGTCAATCGGAGAATTCATTTGGTATACTGAACTCCTACGGAAATGGTTAAGGCAACAATCCTTGGGATCGTCTGGTGTTTCGTCTTGTACTTCGTTGCGTGTTTTCTCGTCGGCGCTGTTGCCGGTGCCATCGCCGGCGTGGCGGACCCCGAAAATGCGTCCGCGGCAGGCGCCCAGGCCGGCACGGCTGCGGTTTTGGCTAATATCCCTCGGAGCGGTCGCAGTGGCGTTTATCGGATCGTGGTCTGGCCTGCTACCCGGCACAAAGAGAAATAAAGCTGTTCCCACGGACGGAGCCTAACATTATATGCCAGAACTAAGCCGCTTTTTTGGGATCTCGATTCGCATGTACTTCGATGATCACAATCCACCACATTTTCACGCGATCTATTCTGGCTTGGAGGCCGAATTTGGCATTGATCCGCTCGCCGTCCTACGTGGACGGTTTCCACGACGTGCGCTCGGGATGGTATTGGAGTGGGCGGCGATGCACCAACAAGAGTTGCTCGACAACTGGGAGCGGCTGCACAATGACGAAACGCCCGAAAGAATTGATCCTCTGGACTAGGAGCCAATATAATGTTTCCACGAGTGTCTGGCGTTCGCCACATTAACGACTACGAACTTGAGATCAGCTTTTCGGACGGCATCGTCGCAAGTCTCGATTTTCGAAAACGGATCGTTGGGCGCGGTGGCGTATTTGTATCTCTGGAGAACATCAACGTCTTTGCCCAAGTCACGGTTGATCGAGAAGCCGGCACACTGGTTTGGCCTAATGGAGTCGATTTCTGCCCAGATGTGCTGTATGCCGAAGCCACGGGAAAAGACATCGAGGAGTTGGGCAACGAATTAGAAGTAGCCTGAGCGCTCCACATAACATTGCCGAATCGGATAAGGACGGCCATCGCTGACCGTCTCCCCCACACCACCTAGCGTGCGGGTCCGCACTAGGCGGTTCGACGAAGTGGAGCAAGCTCCGCCCAGAGTGTCTTGATGCTCAGCATTCCTTGTTCGGCAAGCCATGCGTTTGTCAGTCCGACGCCACTGGCGATTGTCTTTGACATGTGCCAGTAGGCTTTGCGACTGCGTGCGTGCCGGATCGCTTGACGTCGAGGGACGCCGAGTCGAATGAGTTCGCGTCTTCGTTTCCGCAGATGTGAAATGCCGCATCCCGGCCAACTCTCATGACGAAAGACTTTCGGTCCGGGATCGCTTCCTTTGCGGCCATAGCTGCCTCGACAAACGTCTTGCCCAGAAACTGTGATTTCGACGTGGGCTCAATCGCAACAAATTCGTCCAAATGCGCCACTTCCAGTTTGCGGCCCTCAGCGTTTCGTAAACCGCTTTGGCTTGTTCCGCAACTGACATGTAATTTCTCCTTGCTCGATGATTCAACCTTACGCATTCTACTCGTAGTACCACTTAAGGCCCGACACCAAATCGGGCGTACGGCGGCGAATCGATACACACGGAGTCGCGGGTCGCGCGGCATTTTGAAATCAAAGTCGTTCGCCGTGACCCGGTGACCTCGATCGATGGCAGGCAACCGACGGCTCTATCTACATTGGCAAAGTGCTTCCCTTCTACAGTCGCGGATTCCTCGATGATCGTTGTTGCGACCAGCACATCGAGACAGGCTGCACACTCGAGCGCCGAGCCACGAGCATTGTCGAAGAAGCGGCAACGATCTGCGGAGGTATACTTGCCATTTCCTTCGGCGATGTTCAACGGAATCGATGTTGATGCACGGTCGAGTTGATTGTGGACCGAGATGTGCTTTGGAATGTTGGTTAGCAGATCGGATGACCAAGCAACGAGTTTGATGGCTGTTGTGTACACATTCAGTTTTTCGTGGTCAAATCGTTTCATGGTATTGCACGCTCAAAACGAGTTGCGTTCGGATCAGCGGGACTCCAACGTAAACGCAATCTTCTGTCGGCGCCAATTCAATGGACCCTCGGCGGGATCCTGCACACGTACCGGAACCGTCAGAACGCCGACCGCGTACTGGAGCTCTGTTTCCGGTGCATTGCGGTACGGATTGAATCCAAACACGGGCCAAGTCAGCGTCGATGTCGGATCGACATGAAGCGTCCAGCCACCCTGGCGGATCCAGCCACCGATTTCGCCCGGCCCCAACTCGACGCGATCTTCACTCAACACTATTTTTGTACGAGCCGTTTCGAGGAGCACGCCCTCTTTGAGGACAAGCTGCAAATTGAGTTGCACCTCTCCCATCCGATCGCGTCCCTGCTCGGTCACTTCAAATTGAAACTCGAGGCGGTCCGGCTCAGGAGGAGCAACTTCGACGACCGCAAAGAAACGGCGATACGCCAGCCCAAGACGGTCCCCGCCGTCGGTCATTTGCAGCCGGCTACTCTGAGGAACGGTGGTCACTCGGTCGTCGGCCTTTTCCATGAAGGTCGCCAGTTCCGGTTGATGTTTCGAATTGGCGCCGATCACGATCATGCCCAATCTGTCGTGATAGATGCTGAGGGCCGCCTGTCGATCGAGGGTGAACTGGCTGGTGGTCGGCGGATCGAAAAGTCCGGACAGGCAGACCGTCCACGGCTGAGACCTCCGAATGCCTGCGGGCACCTGCATCTGATGCACGAAACGAGGCAGCGTCTGAACCGTAGGAGCGGCCGGGCCTTCGTGATAGTAGAGCGCACTCTGCGCGAGTCGACCCAGGTCGCGATAACTCGCATCGTCGGCCGTGAAAAATCGCGATAGGAATTCCGCATAGCCTCGACCGTCTGGCCAGTGCGAAAAGCCGAAATGCCCCCAGGCACTGACACCCCAATGGCGATTGCGACCATTGATCGTTTCGACGGGAGTGCCATCAGGCCAAGTAAAGTACTTATGGAAGTCGGTGGATCGGCGTAGTGCTTGCAGTGCGGCCGCATCGCGACTGTGCTCCCAATACAGTGCCACACAGTTCATGGTCAGGTAATTGTATCCGGTCGTCGGGCCATTGTCGGTAAACTCGCCCCAATAGCCGTCGGGCGTCTGCTCTTCCGTCGCCAGGCGGTGCATGACGCGAGCCCCAAGTGCTTCCCATTCATCATTCTTGAATACTCGCCCGGCCAAGTAGACCGTTGACGACCAGATTGCATAGTGATTGGTTGACGTCCGAATGAACGGAGTCTGGTAACGTGGAAATTCGATGCGAGCACGCACGCGCGGGACAAACCATCGGAGATTCTTTTCTATCGAAGCTCGCCATCGATCACGGCGCTCGGAAGGTAGCTCTGCTTCGAGCAAGCGGTAGGCGTCTAGCCAAGAATGGATTTCCCACTCATAGTCCTGCCGGTCCTCCGTAAGGTCCTGATCGCTGTCGATTGCCACTCGATCGCCAATCTGACACGCCAGTTCGAACATTTCCTTGTCGCCGAACTTCGGATTGGCCGGATGTCGTTTGGCATACAGAACGCTCGCCGCGAGCATGGCGCCCGGACTCGCAGGAAGATCAGGCGTGGACTGGATACTCTCGATTTTCGCGACCATCAGTCGAAAGTAGTCTCCCGGCAACTCTCCCACAGACGCTTCATCGGCCTCGACGGCTTCCTCGTTGCCGGTGGACGTAGGCTCGGTCTGTTGTTCTTCGGCAGAACAAGGCGAAAACAGAGACATGACAAGATAGATGAGTATGACCGAAAGTTGTGACCAACAACGGCTTCTGCTTTGATTCGGATGAATCCATTTTCTTGGCATCATACTTTTTCCTCATTGTTCCAAATATTGACGCGTCGTGAGATCATAGGGGTTGGTAGGCAATCGGTTCTCCGAAGACTGCACGAATCATGGCAGCCGCCAGAAAACAGCAATGCTCCGCCACGTGATGGGAGTGGACGAGAGCTTCGGGGTATTATAAGCATAGGGCTTTCGATCCTGAATCGGCTTCAGGATCACTCCAACTGCGAAAAGGCCGGATAAACTCAAATGCGACTGTTCTCTTCCATAGATGCTCGACATCGGCTGATCGTGGCATCGCTTCTGGCTCTCCTCGGAACTTCATGGAATGGCACGGTGGTGACCTCCATCGCACTTGGTGGCGACAAGGATATGCGGCCGAGCGCATCGACATCTGGCAAGCCAGCGGCACAAGACGCGATTGGGGGTTCAGAGTCCACCGACCATCACGGTCCGACATGCCTTGTCGTCGATCCGTTCTTTACCGATGAAGTCTGGGCGAAAGTCGGTGAGCGAATATGCTTGGAGTGTCACAACGTCCACGGTGATGCGTCGGACAGCGAGTTCTTGCTGCAGGACACCGCTCGCGATCGAGAAAACCGTCAAGAGGTGATTCGTCACAACCGTATCGCCTTTCAGCGAGTTGCAGTTGCAAAGGAAGAGGGCAAGTCACGGTTGCTACTTAAGATCAGCGGAGGTCTCGATCACGGCGGCGGAGAAGTGCTGGAAGCAGACTCGACTGCGTATCGAATTCTCGAGCGTTACGTTCGTCGTGCCAGCGGGCAACCTGACGACGGACCGGCCATTGTCGACTACCATGCCGCACCGTTTTTTGACGGAGTTGAAATGATGTCACCCCTGCGGCTTTTGCGCCGAGTCACGTTGTCGCTTGTCGGACGACTGCCGACGAATGTGGAGCGTTCAGCGACTGAAAGCAGCGGATTGAAAGCGATGGACGGAATTCTCGATGCCGTAATGACGGAAGACGCTTTCTACGAACGACTGCAAGAGGCGTTCAACGATATCCTATTGACACGAGGCTATGACGGAGTTGGCGAAGGCGCTCTGTCCTACGAGCACTTCAAGACCAGGCTGTGGTACCAGGAGCTCAGTCCGAATAAGGATCGCAGCCCTGAGGAGAAACTGAAATATTCTCATCCAAAGATGGTCGCCTTCACGAAGTTAGTCGCCGACTACCGTGAAGGCATGCGTCGTGAGCCCTTGGAGTTGGTCACGTACATCGTCCGCAACGATCGTCCGTTCACTGAGATTGTAACCGCCGATTACATTATGGTCTCACCGTACACATCACGAGGCTACGGGATATTCGAGGAGTTAGCGGACCGTTTCGACGATCCCGACGATCCCTTCGAATTCATTCCAACCAGGATCTCGGCGCTGAAGTCGCGCAACGGCAGAGAAATTCAAGAATCGGCCACGGGATTCTATCCTCATGCGGGATTGCTAAGCACGTTTCAGTATTTGAAGCGTTATCCGACAACCGAGACGAATCGAAATCGGTTGCGTGTGAGGATGTACTTCGAGCATTTCCTTGGCGTCGATATCTTGCAGTTGGCACCGCGAGTGAACGATGCAGCGGCGATCACGGCAACGTATGAGGTCCCCACGATGCAAGCGGCCGACTGTGTCGTTTGTCACAAGATGATGGACCCGATCGCTGGCCTCTTTCAGGACTACTACGTGGTCGACGGCAAAGGGATTTTCGGGCCTCGTCAAGAAGGCTGGTATGACGATATGTTCGCGCCGGGATTCGAAGGCGAGGACCTACCGAAGAACCAACGGTGGCGATCGCTGCAATGGCTCGGTGAACGAACGGCTCGCGACCCGCGGTTTGCCACAGCAATGGTCCAGCACGTCTGGTACACGCTCATGGGCCGCAAGCCGCTGCTGCCGCCGGAAGACATCGACGACCCGATGTTTGCCGCGAAGCGCAGGGCCTATCGAGTGCAGCGAGACGAGATCGAACGAGTCGCGATTCGGTTTGCTGAAGCCGACTTCAACCTCAAAGGCATCTTCAAAGAGCTGATTCAATCGAAATTCTACCGCGTCGATGGACTGGCCATCACCGTCGCCGACCCGCAACGACTTGCTGAATTTGACGACCTCGGCGTCGTCCGCATGTTGACTCCCGAACAGCTCGAACGAAAACTGACGGCCGTGTTCGGAAACAAGTGGGGACGTCTCATCGATCGTGAAGCCAAACTGAAAATCTTATACGGTGGCATTGACTCGAAAGCCGTCACCGAGCGGATTACGGATCCGAGCGGCGCGATGGGGGCCATCCAGCGCATTATGGCTAACGAAATTGCCTGCAGAAACGTCGCCGCCGACTTTGCCCTTCCACCGGATGAGCGGCGACTGTTTCCCGAAATCGAGCCCGACGTCGTTCCGGGCACGAGCGTCGAATTCGATCTACAGATCCGCCGCACGATCGTTCATCTTCACGAGCGGTTACTGGGCCGGCTCGACTCGACTGACGATCCTGAGGTTCAGCGAACTTACGAACTATTCGCAGGCATCGTTGAGGACGCGAAGGCGCAAAAGGATATCGCACCGGTCGAAAGCTACTTCTGCCAAACAGAAAGAGATGTCACGCCTCGCGACCCCGACCCTGATTACACGATCCGAGCCTGGCGCGCCGTCCTGACCTATCTACTACGTCAACACGAATTTCTCTATGAGTGAAGAACACGTATGCAACGCCGAAGTTTCCTGAAACGATGTGGAGCCGCAGGCCTGGGCTTTGCTGCGCCAATAGGGCTGTCATCAATCTCATCAAGCTCACAAGCTCAGAACGCGAATACTGACTCCCCGGCCTACGAGGGACCCTACTACGTTGTTTTCAACGCCGCCGGCGGCTGGGACACGACGTATCTGATGGATCCGAAGGGCGTCAATGAGATCAATCGCCTCTACGAGGAAGGCGACATTGTTACGCAGGGCAACCATCGACTGGCTCCCAATGCGGCTCACGTCGAACAAGGCATGAGCAACGAAGCCTTTTTCAAGAAGCACGGCAGCGAGTTGCTGGTCTTCAACGGTTTGGACTATTCGGTCAACAATCATTCCCCATGCTCGCGATACATGGCGACCGGAAAGCTCGACAGTCTGGCGTATCCCACATTTGCCGCGCTGGTTGCCGCATGCAACGGATCCGAAGCTCCGCTCGCCTTCCTCACCTTCGGCAACTATTCGGCAACCGGCAATCTCGTCCCGATGGCTCGCGTGCCGTATCTAAATTCATTGAATCGGCTGGCCAACGCCGATGGAGTTCAGGGGAACGCCGGGAGTCCCTATCACGACGATTTCGTAAGCGACCGAATCGAGCGGGCACTCGAAGCGCAAATGAAGGCACGCGTCACCACAGCTCGTCTGCCGCGAGTCGAACGGTCTCAGAATATGCTTTACGCCGCCCAACTCAATTCGAAGGCACTCCAACGCGTCACGCCGTACATTCCCAAGTCATCACCCAAGGAGCGATTGTCTCGGCAAGCGGACATCGCGCTCGCCTCGTTCAAAGCCGGGGTCTGCGTTTCGGCAAATCTCTCAATCGCCCAATTCGACAGCCACGCCAATAACGACACCGACCAAATGAAGCTGATTCCCGAGTTTCTCGCCGGTATTGATTACCTTGCAACGAAAGCCGAGAAATTGAAGATCCGCGATAAGCTTGTCGTGATCATTCAAAGCGAAATGGGACGAACGCCATCGTACAATAAGGGCAACGGCAAGGACCACTGGTCAATCGGGTCGATCATGTTCCTGGGGTCCGGCATCCGAGGCAATCGCGTCATCGGCGCCACCGACGAGAAACAATTCCTCGTGCCTATCGATCCGAAAACGCTGTCAACGGACCAGGAGAACGGCATTCGCGTCCGTCCCGAACACATTCATTCGGCACTCCGCAAATTCGCCGGAGTCGATGATCACGCCTTTGCCAAACAATTTCCGCTAAGTGTTCCCGATACGGAGCAAGTTCACGCCTTACTGAGCTAAGCATCGTGCGGGAGAATAATCGTTCTATTGATCCGCGTTCGCACCTAGTAACCAACGCGTCGGATTCGACCGGTTTGTTGAAAACGATATCGCTTGCGGGTCAATCCTTTCATATGCGTCGATCGCAGGTTCGTACGCGGAACGAACTTCGTCCAATGGCAGCGTGCGATTCAGGCCGTCAACGACACCCTCCAGTCGTAAGGGGCGGGGCGCGAGAGCTGCGGCCAGGTCGGCTAAATCACCTTTGCTCAGCGCGCCAGGGACGACGACGTCGTGCGGTATGTAAACGTACGGGCCGGTTAGCACATCGCGGTAGCCACTCAAACCGCCATGAAGATAGACCGCTTTCACGTCGTCCTCGTAGAGCGCCCCGAGCATCGCCAAGAGCCCACCTAAAGGTTCCGAGAATCGAGGGCGCCCGCTCACCCGCTTCGGTACCTGGAAATCCGTGTCCTTCGCGTTTGGCGGTGTGAAGGAATCTCCCCAGAGCGAGAATTCACGCGAGTTGATGTCGCCACGGGTGCGCAGATATTCAAGTACACTGCGGAGATCTCGCAAACGATAACCGAGCATCGGCGTTTCAAAGAACAGAGCGTAGTATGACGCGGAGTCCTCACCTTCCCCCCGACTACCGCGAGCCGTACTTGCGCCGCGTAGGTCGGGCAAGCATACTACCGCGCCGCGTTCGAGCAAGTCAGCAATTTCCTGCGATCGCTCACGTAGGAACTTCTCCTTGCCTTCTTGAGAAATGGCCACAACGGTCCTCGACGGTCTAGACTCATCCTGATCTGCATACATCAAGATCATCGGAACGACGATATCCGACTCGGCTCGCAATGCGATGCGTTCGACGACGATGGCGTTGTCGGCCATTGACTCGATACTTCGGGAAATCACTTTCGCACCGTCCCGAGGTTGAATATCACCCAACAATTGTCTCCAATCGGACCGAAGTTGCTTGCGGCGACCGTCCAGAGATTGAGATGCCAACCGATCTCGTGCCGCATTGACCTGTTCTCGACCGACGTCGGTCAGAATCTGAAACAGCTTTCGCGGTTTGAATTCACGCCGTGCTTTATCGGACATACTGCGCAGTGCTTCCGATTCGAGGCGCTGACTGTACTCGTCATTTGGCGCGACGTTGATGCCAAACCAACGTTTGAATGCAGGATGAATTCTTTGGCGATGATGGTGGCCGATGTTCGTGCAATGCGTCGCCTCAGGAGGGTGGCCCTTCACGCTACCTCGGCCAAGCGTATAGTCGATCTTGTCCACCGCGTCGTAGAACTCGTAGATCCTCTTCAATCTCTTCCAGACTGGATCATGGTCCTGATCCCAAGCAAACTCATGAGCATAAATGAGTCCTCGCGGAGCGATGCTTGCCACAATGCTCCAGTGAAAGAAACCATCGGCACCCGTTCGACGCAAGTTCCGAGTGCCCTCCCAGTAGGCTCCGCCCAAATAGTCAAAATGTAAGTCGACATCGTCCGGCAGCGGAAACCGTGTTTCGGGCTGAGGGCCGCCAAAGTTGAACGGCACGGCCGCTGCGATTCGTCGATCCAACGCCGCCGTGACTGCTGCGGGGTCGCCACCACCAGCCACGGCACCGAGAATAATAATCTTGTCGCGGTCGACTCCTGGATGAGCCAGTAGCAAGTCCACACCGCGCATTAGGTCCCACACCATCCAACCCATCAGGCTTTGACTGGCCAAATGCAACTGAACGTTCGTGTCAAAGCGATAGTAATAATCCTGTCGCCACCATTGATATCCGGCATCCTTCTTCTTGAAATCCGACTCGCTTTGGAACGGATGATCCGCTCGTTCGCCGTGTCCCACCTGGTCGATCACCAGCACGACGCAACCCTTTCGCGCCCACGTCATTCCCATGTCCTGCAGTTCTCCCTGCGTCTTGGGACGATGATGTGAATGGGCGATCAAGATACCGGGCATTCGCTTGATGGGTTGAGACGGCGCATAAAGGTTCGCCGTGACCCAAAAATCGGGTCGCGTGCGATAGATAAGGTTCTCGATAACGTAGCTGTCACCTTCGACGGTGCTTGTAACGTGAGTTGCCAGGCTTTTCGGCTGATCGGGAAACGCTCCCAGCGCCATCCGCAATCGTTCCAACCGTGCGCCGCGCAATTGCTCCCAATCGTCCCGAGTTCTGATCGCCTTCCAGTTCGCAACGTCACGCTGATTCGCCATGTCGCCACGCGCTTGCAGATTCCTCCAAGTCTGGCCCTTGCACTGTTCGCGAAGCGCGCCCGACACAACATCGGATGATAGATTACGAGTCGAGTCAGCGATTTTCGATGTCCGCTCCGTTTGAGCTAACGACGAATCGCACGGTGCGAACAGCACCGATAGACACGCAAAGCCAAAAGCTCTCCAGGCGATCATGGATACCTTCTCCTTGATGTTGCGGGTGTTCTTCCAGATCAGTTGGAAGCTCATCCCATCACGGTCGCCGTTCCGGGCGAGGAAGAGATGACGGTCTTTCGTTTTCACTCTCCCTCTGGGACGGTCGGGCTCTCAGGCCCGGAGAGGGTACGACACAAGAGCCCTCCCCGGCCGCTCAAACGTCCGACCCTCCCACAAGCGGGAGGGTCATAAGTTGTCTCCGGTGAACCACTTAAGAACCGCACGACCTCCATGCGCGAGGGTCAGGCCCGGAGGGCCGGCACGCGCCCCCCTCTCCGTCTGCCCGGCCCTTCGTCCCGCGCCTTGACGATTACCGACGGCGCATTCGACTTACCAAGGCGACGAGACCGAGCATTGCCAGTGCACAGCCCGTCGGCTCGGGGACCGCCGCGACGGCTGCCCGCGCGCCAGCCTCGTAGCCGCCATCGGATAACGCGGCGACGAGGTCGCCGGTGTTCGTACGACCGTTGCCGTCAAAATCGCCCGTGGACC
The DNA here is from genome assembly GCA_024277285.1 of Planctomycetota bacterium. Next base: position 2,841 of record JAJRVM010000299.1, on the reverse strand, counting down.
AGACGCTATCGACGTCCACCTCGTACGTGCCGGACGCCAGTACGACCACCAAGTCGCCGGAGTTGAACTCTCCGTCGAGATTCGCATCGCCAACCCAACTGTTGAACAAGTCTCGAATCCAGACCTTGACGTCGTCGCTGTCCACGCGGGTGTCGCTATTCAAGTCGTACTCGGCAGGGTTCAAACCGTCGGCCGACTGTTTCGTCAGGTCATCGATGTCGCCCGCATCGAGCACACCGTCCTTGTTAAAGTCGCCAGGTTCGCCGGTCCCGACACCCAGCAGCCAATTGACCGAGGCATCGAAGAGCTGAAGTCCGACCTCATTGAGAAAGCCAAAACCAACATCTTCGATCGGGAAGTTAACTCGTTTTTCCGGTGCGAAAAAGCCATCGCCGGGGGGACCAAGCTCACCGCCCTTATCGATCGCCGTCAGAACCAGTTCTGGAAAAAGGTCATCCTTCCCGCTAAAGAAAGAAACTTCTTCCTCGGCGAATTCCGAATCGAGCGCGCCGATCACGATCAGATCGGGTGCAAGTTCACCGAACGCCTGGGGTGTCCGATTAAAATCATCGAATATCTCTTGTGGGCCCGCGGACAGTCCGGCTGCGAGAGGATGTCCAACGGCGCTCTCAACGATATCGATAATGGTTGTCTCTCGACCGCCACCGTTGCGGCTGCTTTCCGACATACGGAAGTTGCCGTCTGGATCATTGTGGTCCCAGCGGATGAGGGCTTCCTCCCACTGCAGAATCGGAATCGCTGCGTCCTGAAACTTACCGCGGACCGATCCCGATCCAAGCGTCGACGAAATTACCAGTAGATCCATGCCGGCAACGTCACCCGTCGTCGCATCGTCGCCCGTCATGTAAACGACTTCGTGTCCTTGCTCTTCAAGAAAATCAAGCACCAAGATATCGTCGCCCTGTGCGGCATCCGCCTGACCGCCAACGAACAGAATCTCCGCGGCGGGCGCCGTCGCCACCAGCGCGAACATCGCAACGACAATTGCTGAGAAACGCACCGGCTCACTGAACTTGTCCATCTGTCACTCCCAATAAAACGCCACCGAATCAAAGATCAGATCGAACCAAAAGGGGTCAGGACTTGTTTGCATCATTCCTCGAACAGAAACCTAAAGAGTCCTACTCCCTTCGATTTCTCAAAAGTCCGAATGCCGCCAGGCCCATCAACGCCAGTACAAAACTGGTTGGTTCCGGCACGGAAGCCACCGCCGCCGGCACGGGGCCGTTCTCGTAACCTCCGTCGGCCAGACCGGCAACCAGGTCACCCGAATCGGTGCGTCCGTCGCCATTGAAATCGCCCTGAGTCCAGACCGAGTCGACGTCGACTTCGTAGGTTCCCGAAGCGAGCATTCGGACCAAGTCGCCCGAATTGAATTCGCCGTCCAGATCACTGTCGCCGATCCAGGTGCCGAACAGGTCTTTCGCCCAGACGCGGATGTCCAGCTCGTTGACCAACGCGTCACCGTTCAGGTCGTATTCCACCGGGTTCTGCTTGCCGGCCGACCGAGCTGTCAGGTCGTCGATGTCGGCAGTCGTCAACTGGCCGTCGCCGTCGAAGTCGCCAGGTAAGCTGGGGGCAGGCTGGTTTTGGACTTCGACATGTTCGAAGACTCCTTGCCCCGTACTCAGAGAGAAAAGTGTAAACCACTTGTCGTCACTGGGCGATCCGGCTCCGTCTCTGGCGACGATCGTAAAGTCTCCCGTGTGTGTCTCAACGGCATCCGTGATGGCGTACGAGATGACCATTTCTTCATTTCCCTCGTCCGGTATCAGGGTAACCATGACATCAATGGGCCCCTCTTCAACCGGTACAAATTCGTCCGTGACACTGTCTGGCCCGAATTGATACTCCTGCTCACCTTCATCGTTCCTTGCCAGCACGCCATAGATCGGGTACATGCCACCTTGGTTGCCTTCATTGTCGGCGTTTACCCACCACCCAGCGCCCTTGTCCAGTTCCTCACCTGGATTCGCATCCATCTGAACGTGGATCGTCGTCTCGCCTTCGAAGAAATGGTCCATGGTATCGATGAGAGTCCATGAGGCGATCGTACCATCGAAGATCGCTTTGCCATCTTCATAAAAAGGCTCGGCACTGGTACCGTTACGTCGTTGCCAACCTTCGGCTGCTCCTATGCCGAAACCATCATCGTCAAACTCCAGTTCTTCGTCGAAATCGAGAGCCCACGACCGCGGACCGGCACATCCATCGGGATCGTCGAGACATCCCTCATCGATCGCCAAGGCGACGGTCGCCGTGATGTTAGCGCTCGCTACGACGATCGCCAACCAGGCTGCAAACCCACTCAAGTATCTAACGAACTTCATCTGACAGAACTCCTAAGCTAGAACACTCGGCGTAAGACATCTAGATCGATCGACAGCTCGCCCGCAACCACAAACGAACGGCGCCCCGGCAGGCTAGCAAGGGAAGCTTCGAATCTCAAGCAAAAAGGCGACTTTCAAGCAAAAAGGCTCTCTTTCCGCGTTTTCCGGATGAGAGATTCGATGCGGCGCAGCTCCTCGCTGGTTACTTCTTCGTTCGCTGCGAAAGGACGAAGGCAATACACGCTAGTGCTCTGTCAAGCTTAAGAATTAGGGTGGCTGTGGCTTCCAGCCGCAGTGAATCGATGATACTGCGGCTGGAAGCCAATCGTGTTCGGCACGAGATTCGCTGATGAAGGTCGATACAAGTCGCACCACAGAGGACACCGAGCAGCGCGTGTTCGCGAATCACCGTACCGTCTCACCAACACCGACGACCGCAGCGCCGCTAACGGTTTTGCACTTTGCACTTTGCACTTTGCAGGTGGTTAGT
>JAJRVM010000298.1 GCA_024277285.1 Planctomycetota bacterium | reverse complement strand
CTTCACCGTAAGGCAGCCGACGGCCCAACAGAATGCCCAGAAAGCGATTCTCCTGAACGACCATGCGATTGCCCGGCAGAAGCTCGCTTCAGAGGGTTTAACTCAGGCCGAACAGCAATTCTACAACCGTCAGCGGCGTGACTCCGCAGCCGCGCTGGGCGACCTTGACGCCGAATTGGGCCGCTATGACGGGTACACGCTCGACAACCTGGCCCGCCAAGCAAACGCGGCTGGATTCGATGTGGCCCCGGAACTCGGTGTTGTGAACGGCTTTCTGACAGGATTCAAGGCCATCAACAATTCCACAAATGACGGATTGCAGAGCCTCTACACTGTCGGCGGAGTGCTGCCGATCGGAAAACTGCTCACGGACGTGCCTGTCACACAGAACGATCTTGGGTATGATACGTCCTACGGATTCTCGCGGGTCGGTTTCGAGTTGCTCTCCGGCCTCGGCATCGGCAAGGCAGCCCAAGGCGCGGGGTTTGTCAGCAAACTCTTCCTCGGCCTCGACATCGCCGGCAACTCTTCCTCCGTTGCCCAGGGATCTTACAACGTTTACCAGAGCGGAAGCTTCAACTACAGCAACACCTTGCAAATCTTCGGTGGTGCCGCCGGACTCACCGGGAACGTGTCGGGGTTAACCAGCGGCGTCAGCAACGCCCCAACACAGACAGGACGCATCTATTCAGCACGCGAGCTGATCCGTCGAGTGGATGAACCGGGGCCGTTTCACAATTTCCCAGAGTCGTTCAACGAACAAATCTTCAAGGGAAATCGGCAAGTCATCAGCGATGACTACATCTTGTACACGAAACCTGGCACAGTAAATGGTCGGACAGGTACGTTCGAGATCGGCGTTCATCCGTCGGTGGGCGGGAATGAAGTCATCACACACCGATTCTTTCAGCCCGATCCAAAGTAATCCAATGACAATGACGAAGTTCGATGATCTCGGATTTACGACTGACTACGGTGCGTCAATAGCATCGCAAGGCGCAACCTCGGCGTTTCCGCTGTATGAGTTTGAATGGCGTAGACAACAGCCTTCGCCTGACGAACTCTCATTTGAGACACCTCGTGGCGACGAGCTTGTTGTTGACGTATTTCCTTTGAATGGTGATCCTTGGCAAGGAAAATTCCTGTGCGGCGAAGGTGGTGTTACGGGGCTTTTTGGCACGCCGTGTCACGATGTTTTGTGCGTCGTGGCAAATGGGCAGGGTTATTGGGTTCCGGTTTGCGACCCGCAGCGATTTGAAGAAGTGCTGTGTGTGCCGGTCAAGCATGTGCTGGCGGTGCCAGAAAGATCTTTGATCGCGTTTGGCAGCTTCACGGAGTTGGTTGCGTATGGCTCCGCTGGGTGGCGATGGCGAACATCGCGCCTGTCGTGGGATGGGTTGACGTCGCTGGATGTATCAGCGGATCGTGTGACTGGCATGGCATGGGACGCCCCGAACGATAAGGAAGTCACGTTTTCAGTCAACGTTGAGAATGGACAGCACGAGGGCGGATCGAGTCCAGAAGCATACACGCAGTGAAGTAGGTCAGGCTTCGCCTGACGACATGGCTCAGATGCACGAACGCTGTTCCATCACTCGATCACGGCATCGGATCGTCAGGCAGAGCCAGACCTACCCGGCGATAGCCGGTTGACGAAAATGGAGCGGCACGCGATGACAAGGTCAAACAACGAACTTATTGTGAATTCGGACAGCAGTCCGTTGAAAAACTCCCTTGACGCGTGCGGTAGACTTTTGTTTTCGTGGAGCCAAAGTGGGTAAGCGTTCACAGGGTGGGGGTCAGGCACCATTTTCGGCGGGAAGCCAAAGTGGAACAGTGATCCAATCAATCAGTCTGATCTGCTCAGTCGCACACTGGGAATGCAGTTACCTCGGCTTTCCGAGGAACAGCGTCGACCTGAGCAAGAAATCAAAGACGCATTCAACAGGCTTCATCCGCAATTCCTGGGGCTGATCTGCGACGCCATTTCAATTGTCTTGGCGAACCTTGATGGCGTCGTGGTAGAGAAAGCGCCTCGCATGGCCGACTTCGCAAAACTGGCGATGGCAGCGGCACCCGCGTTCGGGGTCAGTTCGGAACAGTTCCTCGAAGCGTATCGGGCGAACCGGAACGAGTTGGAACGCGATGCGATTGAGTCGAGCGTCGTGGGTATCCTTGTTGAAAAGCTGATGACAACGAAACCGCACTTCAAGGGAACGGCATCCAAACTCCTCCCAGTGCTACGAAAGTTGGCCGGTGATCGGCAATATGACCGCACGTTTCCCCAAAAGGAGAACGTGCTCTCTGGCCAGCTTCGGCGGATTGCCGGGCCATTACAATCCGCCGGCAGCGCGATCGACTTCTACCGTGAGGGACATGAGAAGATACGGATCATCGAGATCCAGGGTAAACCCCAGAAAGAGACCGTCCGCAAATCGGAGAACCACTCACCCCTGAGACTCAGGAAACAACGCCCCAAAGGATGAATGCGGACGATGCGGTCGATGCGGACGATGTTTTACAGCCCTTTCCGGGTCACGGTGATGAGGCTGCTAACGCTCATGACCCTCACGGTCGGACTGGATCTCGATTCCATTCGACCTCAACTCGGACGCATGACAACATCGCTCCGACTTTTCGGCCGCCGGACGCTCCACTTTCTCACCGCCGTCTACAGTGATGGCCACGATCGCTCTTCCGACGACCTGAGTTTGCGGCCTTCACGTTGATCGCGGACAATTCAAGGCGTGAGTGAGAGCGGGCGTGCTTACGCTCTGAGGCGGTCGCCAGACTTATTGACACATTGGCGGCCAGAAAACCGTTGGGCGTGCGGGCTCCAGCGGCACGCATTGCTTTGCGGACGGAGTCGGAGGAGTGCTTCCGATGCGGAATAAGGATCGCTTTGAGTCGTTACGATCACGGCCTCCGCTCGTGGCAGTCCAGGCGTGGCTGAAAGGCGACTTTGGCTTTGGCGATGAACCGGCCCTGACCGAGGCGATTCGCAAAGACCCTCAGGTTAGTTTCTCCGATGACGAGATAGTCGACATAATCTGCGACGCCTTGGATGAAGGCTTGAGTGCCCAAGAGTGCCTGGAACGCCTCAGGGGTCCGGAACAGAGACAAGACTGACATTCTCGCCCAACCGTGCACAGCCGCAAAGTTCGGCCTCCTGCCGAATCGCCTTTCCTGTAGTTGGACGGCGCAGAACGAAGTAGACTGAATCTCATGCACAGCCGCGTGGCGTCGCAACAAGCGGCGACGGCAGTGCAGACCGTTGGATAACTCACCGTCCAAGTTTGAGTCATCAACTCGTCAGACGGTTGGGGGCCGTGACATTTGCAACAAACGACCGATTTCTGAGACCTGATCGGCCGCGTGATCGAATCTGTAACCTACTCCCGTCGCATTGACCGACGTGAGTTGTCAGACTGCAACGCACTGGCCCACCGTTTCACAATTGCCCTCCCAGATCCCTCCCAGACGTGCCCGACTCTGCTCGACGGTGGTCGACGGTTTGGACGAGAGGTTTCTACGATTCAAGAGTTGAACGTCGGGCAGCATCGGGCAGCGAAGTCTTCCTGAAAACTTTTAATCCGTAGGTCGTGGGTTCAAGTCCCGCCGCCCTCACTTCGCAACCCACTGTCCCGCAGTGGGTTGTGTCTTTGGTGGAGAACGCCATTTAGCTGTTTCGGGTGGCGCCCCTCCCATATCACTCCCAGAGTGGATCGCGGTTTCCGAAGGTAACGGCCTTGCGATGGTAACTGCACTTTCTGAGTTCTTGGGCGATCAGACGGCGATGCGGAGCAGGCGTTGGAGGAGGGTGCGGATTTTTCGCGGGAGTCGTGCGTGGGGG
>JAJRVM010000297.1 GCA_024277285.1 Planctomycetota bacterium | reverse complement strand
GGGTGGCGATTCGGGTGGCGATTCGGGTGGCGATTTTAAGAGCAGAGGACAACTTTGCCAGGAGCGTATTTGTATGTTGCAGCGTAAGCCGATCTTCTCGAATGTGATCGAGATGAACCACCAGCTGGGGCACATCATCGGCTGCTGTGTTTACCTGATTTATGATGCGAACGAGTGGCTCTTGATCGATGTCGGATATGAAGATGTCGTGGATGAATTAGTCGAGACGATTCGGCAGCTTGATTTTCCACTGTCGCGGTGCAAAGGGATCGTGGCAACCCACGCCGATGTTGACCATGTGCAGGGGCTGGCCAAGCTGAAGCGAATCTTGCGTGCTCCGGTAACCGCGCATCCCAACGCGGTTGCCGCATTGACCACGGGCGATCGCCTCAGCACGTTCGCCGAGATCCCAGCGCAGGACATTTCTCTGGAAATGCCGGCGGTCAAGGTAGACCGGCAGGTCAACGAGGGTGATTCGATTCGCGTCGGCAATCTGGAGTTGGACGTGTGGTGGACTCCGGGGCACACGAACAGCCAGCTTTCGTTACGTTTGGGGAACTTGCTATTGAGTGGCGATAACATCTTTCGCGACGGCTGCGTGGGTGCGATCGAAGCGCACCATGGCAGCGATCTCCCCAGCTTCATCCGATCACTCGAACGTATCCGCGATGCGGATGTCGATTGGTTGCTTCCGAGCCACGGGCCGGCATTTCGCCGCGATGTGGAGTTCATCGAGCGAACACTCCAACGCTTGCGAGGCTACCAGCACATGGCTGATTTTGGGACGTGTGCCGTGGATTGGCCGCTGATCGACCAATGGGAGCAGGAGTTGGCCGACGACAAGCCTTCGGAATGATTGCGTGAAGTTGTCCGCAAACCCGCTGTAGTCTTCCTGTCTTAATGCGAGCTGCCGGTGTTCGCCCAATTCTTGGGTCTTGTACTGCTCGTTGTGCGGGATCTGCGGGATATTCTTTCAATGCGCTCCAGGCCAACTGCCGATGGGTTATTTAGATGAAGATTCGCACACCGCGTCGGTGCGCGGCTTTACCCGACCGACGTCGATACCAGGGGGGGGACCTCGATGATTCGTCGAACAATCATAATCCTATTGTGCGCTGCCGCGCTCTGCATCAGTCTTTCCGCAGGCGCAGCACAGGCCGACCAGCGGGCCTACGGCCGCGCCTGGGGCAACGCTTACGGCACGCAGGATTGGAACCGGTTTTATCACTACCCGTACGTCTACTACCCGCAGAATTTCTGGGGTAAAGAGTACTATCGCAGTGCCGAAAGCCTCTACTACCGATATCCGCCCGAAATGCGGATCCCGGTCTACAACAAAAAGTGGCACAACTATTATCCCGAGGGACGGCGCTATCATCAGGGACACCAGTTCATCCTGGACGTCTTTTGAGTGTTGTGTTATGCCTTGGTTCCTTGCGGAACACGCGTTGTGCACATTGTGAGTCGAGCCATCGTGTAGCGATGCACTAGTGGGCACGTTCTCTGCGGACTTGCGGTTATGCCACGTCGAAATCGCGCCACCTGCCGCAGTTGGCAGAGATGAAGACCGGGGACGGTACCGCCGCCGTACCTCGGCAAATTGGGGCAAATCAGAGCCTGTTGTTTGGCCAATCGAGGGAAGAAACCGCCCGACATTGGAAGCCGATGCCGGCACATTGCGGCAGGCTCAAGAAAAACGCGTCATGCAGCATGCGCTGCGTGACGCGGTTTTTTTTGCGCGCAAGGGCAACCAACGCCGCAACGGAGTTTGCGTTGGGATCGTCTCGCGACAGGGCAATTCAGACAGGGCAATTCAGACAGGGCAATTCAGACAGGGCAATTCAGACAGGGCAATTCAACCGGCAGCCAATGCAAAGTAGGCCTCGACGGCGCGGTGCAGTTCGCCCACATTTATCCATTCGTCGGCCGTGTGTGCCTGGTCGATCGAACCGGGGCCGAAAATGACGGTCGGGACGCCCAGTTCGGCGAAGAAGGGAGCGTCGGTGCCGTAAGGGACGCCGATTCGTTCGGATTTGGCTCCAAGGGCACGCGCAACTTGCAAGGTGCGTTGCGCGAGTTCCGTTGCCGCGTGCTCCGACAGCCCGGGGCTGGACAGGAACGGCGCGTCATGCTGGACTTGCTCGGCGGTTCTCTTGGGCAGGTTCCGAGCTAGCCACGCGATGGCGGCTTGTTGAGCTTCATGCGGATCTTCATGAGGTAGCAGGCGTCGATCCAACTCGATCATGCAATGATCAGGCACTGCGTTGACACAGATCCCTCCTTGAATCGTTCCAAGACTAAGTGTCGCTGAACCGAGCAACGGGTGGGGGGGAGGGGCCATCAAAGTTTCCGCGTACTGTTGGAATTGGGTGATCACGTGCCCCATGTGGTAGATCGCGTTCTCACCCTGTTCCGGACAGGAGCTATGGGCGGCGCGTCCCGAGCAGTGACATTGCCAGCGCACCACTCCCTTGTGTGCGATCACCACATCCAGCGAAGTTGGCTCCGCGACGATCATCGCGTCAGGGATCCGCTCGACAAGCGGTCCGCGACCCTGTGCCCACTGCCGAGCTAGTTCGCGCGCGCCCGTAAATCCGTTTTCCTCGTTCACCGTACAGGCCATGATGACCGTCGGCATGCCGCGCGGTTTTTCTTCAGCTAGTTGCGCAAATGCCGTGAGCATACAGGCCATCGGCCCTTTGTCGTCACACGCACCACGTCCGTACATGCGGCCGTCGCGTAGAGTCGGAGTCCATGGGGCAATCGTCATGCCGTCAACGGGGACGGTATCTTGATGGACCTCAAAAACCAGTGTCGACGAATTGGTGCCATCGCCGTCCAGTCGCGCGACAATATTGTCGCGCAGCGGCGCGACTTGTTGGCGATGCCACGGTACCTGCAGTTGTTCAAAGAATCGCTGCAGAAAATCGGTCACTTGGTGCTCGTAGTATTGCGCGCCAGCCACGTCACGTCCCATCGGATTGACGCTGGGAATACGGATCAGTTCTTCGAGCGTTGTGATTACATCCAAATGACGTGCCATGTGTGGTGAGTCCTTAAGAGTTGAGAGTCCAGAGTTGCGGCGGATTTAGATGGATGAGGGTAGTGGAAGCAGGGGCCGGGGGCAGTCTTCGGCATCATGGAGCAGCCGTCTTGGACTGTTTTCACGTGTGACCTTAGCGGTTATTTCGGTTAATCGCGAGGTTGTCCATGTTGTTTTGCCGTTTTCAGTTTTGAGGACTTGCAATCACCTTAAAATCGGTCAAAATGAACCACGAGTTTGGGGGTACCCCTGCTCGTTAGCCCTTCGTAGGTACCTGCCCCACCTACGGAGGGTTTTTTGTTTCTCCATGTTGTGCTGTGTGCGGTGGTTGGACGCCGACGCACCTTGGGTGTATACGAGCCGTCGGGGAGCGAGGGACCAGTGGCGCGCGTTCGCTCACGAGATTCGGCTTTAGGACGTCTCTTGGCCGCTGCTCCGGCCGCCGTCTACGCATTGGACGACCAGCGCAAGATTCTTTATTGCAGCACCGCTTGCGGCGAATTGCTAGGTGTTGACCCGAACGACTTGGTTGGCCAACGCTGTGACTACCGAACAGCGGCCGCCGCATCTGCTCCCGCTGATATCGCTGCCAGCCTCTGTCCTCCTCCGGAAGTTTCTTCCGGCAATGTCGTTGCCTGCGATGTGGCTCTGTTGCATGCGACTGGCAACCTGCTTTATCGACGGGTGGTGTTCCATCCCTTGGGGTCCGGCCCGTTGCATTGCGTCGGTGTGTTGGCTTTGGTTAGCGATACGGCCATTGCCAGTGATGTGGCTGTGGGAGATAGCCATTTGCTGGGACCTTGTTCGTTGGCGGAGACTGCGGAGCTTCATCAGCGGTTGTGGTCGTTGCGTCGAGGAGCACTGGCTGATTGTACGCTCGACGAACTGGTCGGTGTGAGCCCGGAAATCGAGCGCGTGCGCGCGCAAATAGCCCTGGCGTCGCGCGGCCAAACGCGCGTTCTCGTGTACGGTCCGAGTGGCAGCGGCCGCGAACATGTTGCGCGCTTGCTACATCGCCGCGCCGTTCCTGACTCGGTTAGCCAGTTGATACCACTCTGGTGCCCGTTGCTGGACGCGGAGCTCTTGCAGACGACGATTACCGGTTTGGTGCGGCAGGCTAATCTGTCCGAAGCTGGTTCTGAATTGGGTGTGGGCGAGCGAGTTGCGCCGCCGACGCTGCTGTTGTTGGAAGTTGATCAGTTGGATGACGCTGCTCAGGCGGAACTGGCGGGATTCTTCGAGTTGCCTGGCTTCAAACTCTATTCGATCGCCACGGCGGAAGCGTCCTTGATCGAAATGGCGCAGCAAGGTCATTATCGCATCGATCTGGCCCACGCACTGAGTGTACTGGCCATCGATCTGCCCGCGTTGGCGCAGCGGCCGAAGGACATACCCTTGTTGGGCCAGTACTTTTTGGAAAAGTTTAATGCGCTAGGCGATCGTCAGCTCAATGGGTTTTCGCCCGAAGCAATCGATGAACTGGTTGGCTATGGTTGGCCAGGCAATCTTGATGAGTTTTCCGAACTGATTGAAGCGGCGTGCCGCAAGGCAGAGGGGCCGACGGTCGAGGTCGCTGATCTGCCGGATCGAATTCGTTGGGCGGAGTGCGCCGACGCCCATCCACCAAGGCCTGACGAGCCGATCGATCTGGATCAATTTCTAGAGGGAGTTGAACGAGAGCTGATCGTACGTGCGCTGCGTAGCTGCAAGGGAAATAAGACTCGGGCGGCCAAGCTCTTGGGCGTCAATCGTGCTCGCCTCCATCGTCGGATCGACGCGTTGGGGCTCTCCTGATGCGAGTAACCGTTTGAGGTGTGTCGAAATCGACTGGCAAAGGTGGGTGCGCTGTTATGGCATCGGCAATGTTGATTGTATGTGAGACCAACAGCAAGTGGGCGGTGGCGTTGCGTCGACGGTTACCGCGCGCGAGCTGGTCGCGGATTTGCGAGACGCGCAGCATTGACGGTTGCTGGCAACAGGCACTGGCCGCCCCGACCAGTATGGTGGTGCTGGAGGCAACGACGACCAATCTAGAGTCACTGGCGACTGCACTACCGCAGTTTCGTCTTCGTTTGCCGCGGGCGTGTGTGGCGGTGTCGGCCTCGCGGCAGCTGGCTTCGGCGGAGTGGTTGTTGCGCGAGCTTGGTGCCGTGCATGTCGTCTTCTCGTCGCGCGCAATCGAGCCACTGGTGCGCATTGTTGGTCGCCACTGGAGCCGAGTTGCGCGGACGCAACCACCGGACGATGCCGACCCTTGGCGGCGATTGCCCTGGGGAAGAGTTGGCGATCAACTGCCGGGAATGTTCGACGGTGCCGAACCCAGTTGGCTTGCGCGCGACGAGGGCCGCGGTTTGGGAGCTGCCGACCGATAGCTCGAGTTGCGACTGCTCCAGAATAATGCAAATTGGTATTTGTTTAGCCGATTGCAGCAACGGTGCGTTGAAAAGACACCCATGGGCTTGTCCCATGGGTGAAGAAGCCGCGTTTGACCCAATAAACTCGTTCACCAACCGCAGACGGCTATAGTGTTACGCAATTTGCATTTCTGACAACCGGCAAGCTCACCGGATAATCTTGCCCAAGTCATTTGCTGCAATCGGCCAAATGGGTACCGATTGGGAAGACCCGTGAACGGTTGCCAAGCTTTCAACGCCCGGGTATGCGACGCCGCCGGGCAGACTCGGAAAACCTAGTAGTTCCAGTCTGCCCAGTACTCGGCTTTCTGGTCATTCGAGGCGGAAGGGGAGCGGTGGCAGGGTCCTGCGGCTTCTTTTCTGTCATTTGCGGCCGAGGGTGCTGGCCGGCGGGCGCAGTGTCTGCTGCATAGTGTCTGCTACAGCGCGGTCTTGCCGCTGGGCCTAATATGTGCAACTGTTTAGCCGAGTGGCGATAAGCATTGTGCAAGAGGATTTCAGGTTGGATGGCGCGTTGATGTGCAGCGTGGTCGCGGCAAATGGCCGTGGCGGATTGCAGGTCCGTGGTCGTCGGTGCCGGCCCGAGTGTTCTCTTGAGAGGTTCAAAAACGACTGACAGTTCAGGAGCATAACTCATGGCCAACGGCCAGATTCATCGAGCTGATATTGAGCAAGCTTTAGCAGAGTTCAAGGACCCCGAAACGGGGCGTGGTGCAATTCAGCAAGGGCAGATTCGTGACATTGAGACCAGTGGGGACGTGGTTTCCCTTACGCTCGCCTTAGCAACGCACTCGGCGCCCCTTTGGGAGGAAACGGTGGCGGCATTGGAGCAGACGTTGCGTCAAGCTGTGCCGCAATTGTCGGCGGTCAAGATCACGCGCGCCGTGCATCATCGTGCTCCTCAGCCCCTGGGTGAAATCGGGTTGACGGCCAAGAGCGTGATTGCCGTTGGGTCGGGGAAAGGGGGCGTTGGTAAGAGTACCATTGCGACCACGCTGGCGTTGGGATTGAAGCGCGCGGGCTGCGCGGTTGGGTTGATGGATGCCGATGTCTATGGCCCGAGTGTGCCGCATTTGTTGGGGTTGACGGGACAACCGCAGGTCCTTCAGAACAAGCTTCAGCCGATCATGAGTGACGGTATGCCCGTCATGTCGATGGGGTTCTTGGTGCCACGTGGTGAAGCCATTGTTTGGCGTGGTCCCATGCTGCATAGTGCGATGACTCAATTTCTGCGTGACACACAGTGGGGTGAACTCGATTATTTGATTATTGATATGCCGCCCGGCACGGGAGACATTGCTTTGAGCTTGTCGCAATTGCTCCCTCTCACCGGTGCGGTCATCGTTTGCACGCCTCAGGATGTCGCGTTGCTGGACGCCGTTAAGGCGATCGCGATGTTCCGCAAGGTCAGCATCCCCGTGTTGGGCATGATCGAGAACATGAGTGGGTTTGTTTGCCCAGACTGCCAAAAGCGGTACGATATTTTTGGCAGCGGCGGCGCGAAGAGGGAGGCCGCCGCCGCCAAGGTTCCGTTCCTGGGCGACGTACCGATCCATATGCAGATTCGTGTACACGGTGATGCCGGTCAGACGTTGAGCAATTTCGCGGATGAATCGGTCGCGCCGTACCTTGAACAGATCTGCAGCCGGTTGGCCAAGCAGCTTGCGGAACGGGCCGCCAAAGACCCTCCGGCGCCATCGTTGCCGGTCCTCGGTTGAGGCGGCGTTTGACGGCGCGTTGCACTGTGAGAAAGGCGTCGCGACAAAGCCGCGACAGGCCTTTCTTGGGGCTCTCACGGGGCGAGAAGCGTGAGCGCAAACTATAGAGCCGTCAAGACTTGCGTGTCCTGACGGCTCTTTCTCGTTGGAGTCAATTTCGCCGCCCAGCGGCGCGCAAGACAGCCTACTTCTTCTTGCGTTTGACAGTCTTCTTTTTGGCCGTCTTTTTGGCAGCCTTCTTCTTCTTGGGGGCAGCCTTCTTCTTCGCTACCTTCTTCTTCTTGGGGGCAGCCTTCTTCTTCTTCGCTGCCTTCTTCTTCTTGGGGGCAGCCTTCTTCTTCGCTACCTTCTTCTTCTTGGGCGCCGCCTTCTTCTTTGCGACTTTCTTCTTCTTGGCCACAACACGTCCTCCGTTAAACAAGGTCTACGGCGAACACAACCCCGAGGCTTCCAGTTGCCCAAAGCCAACGAGTCAGGTTCCACCTACAACTCGAAAACCACTGGTCGATCAAACGAGTTAACGATCAATCGAGTTCTTGCTTGTATCACCTCATAAAAAAGTCGAGATACGAGAAGAACAACGTGGTTACCAGTCCTAACTTGATAGTTGTACGAATGATCGGAATTATTGCAACATGTTTTCCACTGTTTTGCAAAAAAACTTCCATGCAAACCACATTCGTTCGTCGTTGTTCGCGATGAATTCAGCGCGCGGTGAACGTGGTTGTTGATTGCGTTGGTAATCGATTGTTGCCACGTTGAAGCAATGGCAATGCAAAGCGCGCAACGTTTGTGACGAGTGACAATGATGGTTGTATGCGGAACTGAAAACGCCAGATAGCGCGACGCGATATCGATTTAAGCGACGGCTAGGCCTGATCGTGTTGAGACTGTATTTGTCGGTGTTTTGTGATGTTCGTCAATGATGAAAGAAACATCGCAAGCGGTGTAGCACAACCTGTTGAGTGGTTGTGTGTGATTGTGTCGTAGGTTGCTTGCGTTGCTGTTGACGCGCGTCGAAAAAAGTTTGCGCGCGACGTTCTACTACTATTTTGCAACCGCGCGTTGTAACGATGAACGTGTTGAATCAACGCTGCAGCATGGAGTGGAAACAGGTGTGATTGAAAAGCAAAAAAAATTGCGGAAGTAGAAGGAATTCAACTCAAAATAGTGAAACGGTTGTTCCATCCGCGAGTTGAACGGTGGGTTGATCGCAATGATGTTCAAAACCAAATCGCTTCCAAGAGAACGGTCGCGCGCGTTGCAAAGTAAGCCATCGGCGCAACGAACGAGCGGCCGGTTTGGGTGGCTGTCCGTGCGCCCAGCAGGTCATATATTTTTGCCATGCGGCAGCGCGATGGTGGCGGGCAACATGAATGGGATCCCAGGTGTACCAGTGTGATTCCGGTTGGACGATATAAGCGCCAAAACGATTGGCGTATTTGACAAGTTGCAGGTCCAATTCCAGTGCGTTGTCGAGCGCTTCATCGTGCGAAATGCGTGAACTCGGGAAGAGTAGCGAAGTTAGTAAACGCATTTTCCACTCTGGAACCGCGGAAACCACGTCGATTGGCAACCGAGTCACAATCAGGCATTCCACTTGGTTCGCCAAGCGTTCGAGGCAGATTTCCAGCCAGCGCGTGATCGGGCCAACGCTGCAGCCGTAGATAATGTCGTTGCCGATATCGGTCACCAGCGCCGCTGTGGGCAGAGGGGTACGGCGTTCCAATGCTTCCCACAACCCGCACTGGACGATCCCAGGTAGACCTCGCCCCAGGACGTTCGTGGCCAAGCCATAAGAGCGTCCCAGGCCGATGGCGGCCATCACATCGAGCGGCTGTCCCCAGGCTAGACGCGCCGTTGCCACGACGGTGGACAGCCCCAACGTAACGTTGCTGGCTCCCAGAATGACTACGCGACGTGCTGGTTCGACCGGTTCCTGCCGGTCGGACCCCGTTGCTGGGCTTACCACTGACTACCTCCCCCGCCGCGGCCGGTGATTTGTTGGAGCGTCATGTAGTTGGAAGCGGCGAGCGAAATGAACATGAGCCCAATAAAGCGGTCGTGCATGTAGACCCAGCCGCCAATCGCGACCGCCACGGACGTGAAAATGGAGAGCCACAACGAACGAACGAAGCCGTTGAGATGGTCTGAATGTTCAAAGAGCTCGCGCGCGATTTGGCCGCCATCCAACGGGAAGACCGGCAACAGGTTTACGAGTCCCCAAAAGATATTCAAAAACAGCATGTAGTGAATCACGATAACCAACGAGAAACTTGTCTCGTCGGGCATGCTGAACGTGTAGAAGGTGGGGAAATCACGGAGGTTAAGAGACACGCTCCCGCCAAGGGCGTAGATGAACGCCACGGTAAGACCGGCTAATACGAAACCAGCGCCCGGTCCCGCAAAGCTGACCAGAATATGGTCGCGTGGAGAAAGCCGACCCGGTTGCGAAAAGGAACTGTAGGAAGAGTCTGGGATCGCCAGCCCGCCGAGCATGTGGAGGACGATATGCGATGATTGCCCAAAGTGGCGCATCACCAGCGAATGCCCCAACTCGTGCACTAAGATCGAAACGAACACCACGGCCATCCAACTGAGCAACATGACGGCCGCGTTCGGAACCACCTCGCCTTGCTCGTTCCAGACACCGCTGGCACCGAGAATCAATCCGGCGAGCCAGAAAAACGGATGGATGCGAACG
>JAJRVM010000296.1 GCA_024277285.1 Planctomycetota bacterium | reverse complement strand
TCGCCCCTCCGGGGCTTTTCTTGGGGGTTTGGCGCCGGTTCCGGGGTCTGACGACCCCGGCAAAGGCTGTGTTGGCCCTCCGGGCCAGAGTTGCCGCAGCATCTGCTCTAGTCCCAGACAGCCTGATTTAGGCTCCCAACCCAGGTCCGTGAAGATCCGTGCTCATCTGTGGCCTCTCAATCCGTGGCCTCTCAATCCCAGACAGCCTGATTTCTGCTATCGGATGCCAGCTTGGCTCAGATCGCGAAGTTGATGTAGTACAGGATCGACAGAATCGGCACAACCAGCATGGTCCATTGCGTGGTGGATGAAAAGCGGAACGAGTTGTAACAGTTGGGGCAGCGAAGTAGGGCCCTGGAGGCACTCGTCTCGAGCTTCAATCCACAATGGGGGCACGAATTTGGTTGCATCGGTGTAGATCTCCATCGTAAGGATTTGTAGTGCTATGGCAAATGTAGCATATTAATCGGCAGCGGGACGGGCGTTTGTCGCCGTGCGGTCATTCGCGGCGTTGCCCGCAGGGGGCCCCGGCACAGGCGAACGCCGCAATCGGCGAGCCGAATCGAGACGCAGTTTACTCCAGCCTTACTCGCTCTCGACTCTCAGCTCTTAGCACGCGCGAGTCCCATGGCGTGCAGCGATTCTTCGTAGCTTGGCCGTGGCCAATCACCGAACGTCTCGTCCCATCGTTTGCAGGCGAGTGATGTGTCACAGGGACGTGGTTCAGGGGCACTCACATCCAAGCGACTCAGCGCGTGGCACAGCTGATCATCTTCCCCGATTGCGCGCGCCAGGCGTTGTCCCATTTCCAATCGCGACATGCGTTCGGTGCCGCCGAGATGCAAGATTCCGGGCACTTCGGACTCGGCGGCCGTCAGTAATCCGTGTGCGGCAGCGCTCAGGCTCAGCGGTGTGCGCCATTCATCGTCGAACAGTTTGCAGGGCGTGCCATCGCGCAGTGCTTGGATCTGCTGTTCAAAAAACGATGGACGTTGGTTGATGGACGGGCCAAATAGCAGGCTGATGCGCAAGACCAAATGCTGTTGATGGTCCAGTACCGCGCGCTCCGCACTGGCTTTGGTATGTCCGTAAACCGATAGTGGAGCAGGGCAGTCGGTTTCGGAGTACCACTGTTTGGCGCCATCGAACACCAGGTCGGTCGAGACGTAGATGAGGCGCGCGGATTGGCGCGTGGCCAGTTCGGCTAGCAAGCGAGTGGCGGTGGCATTGGTGCGTCGAGCTGCGTCAGGGTCTCGGAAACAGTCCCCCACACCGCTCATTGCGCCCGCATGGATGATGACATCCGGCTTAGCGGCATGAAATGCGGCCACGACCTGGTCGGTGTCGCAGAGATCGACACTTTGGCATCGAATGCCGAATAGTTCGACATCGGGTCGCCGACTCCATGCGGTGGCGTCAACTTGGCGCGAACGGAGTTCACGCAAAAGATAGCTGCCCAACTGTCCGGATGCTCCGGTCACCAGGATTCGGCCGAGCGGATTGGCCATGAGAATGCACCTCCCTGGAGCGTTGCCGTCAATATCATCGCTTACGATGCTTCCAGCTTCGCTAATCTCGCGCCGGATCACAACCCTTCCGCTCGCGCTGGTCGCATTCCGAGGTTTATTGGCATGCCGCGCGCGCGGCGCACTCCAAGAAGGGGGCCGCTAATCAACGCTGGTGGACGCGAACAAAAGAGGGCCCCCCGATTCCCGGGTGGACCGAAAAGCCCGTACATTCGTCACAGACGTGAGTGGAGCGCATCGTGCCAGCTCATTCGCCGTCGGTCGAGGGAATCATGCGAGGCCCCGTTTTGCGGTGGCGTACGGTATAGCAGCGCGCGATTTCCGCAGCGTCTGACGGAGTCAGGGACCCCTGCGGGCTTGCCATGCAGGTGAACGAGTTGTGCCAGCTAAGACGTTTCTAGCTCAATAAACTTCTTCACTCACCGCACGAGGCGGTGGGGGGCGATCCATAGCCAACCAGACCTCAACGCACGTTCAGCTTCATTCGGCCGAACGGTTACGCTTTTTCGTGTCCCTTTTTCTCAAGAGTCGTTTGCACTAATTCCATGCTTGTACTGCTTGCCGTAGCATTGATAGTTGCCACCGTGTGGGGCGCCATTTTCTTTCGCCAAGTCGGTCTGTTTGGCGGTTGCTTGGCCGTTCTGTTGGTCGGCAGTTGTTTTGGGCATCCGTTTTATCACGTGCGTGTCGGTCCGCTGCCGATCACTGCGGATCGGTTGCTGCTGGGCGGGATGTTGGCCGCATATTTGGTCTGTCGGGCGTTGAGGCAGGTCGAACGGCGCGCGGCGGACCGCCTGGACCTGACGCTACTTGCCTTCATCGGTGTCCTGGCCTTCAGTACGTTTTCACATGACTGGCATGCGCACGGTTCGCGGGCGCTTGCCTCACTGTTGTTCTTCTATCTGTTGCCCTGTGTGCTCTATTGGATTGTGCGCGAAGTCCCACTCGACTCGCGTGCGTTGGTCGCCATGCTGGGAACGTTGGCTGGTTTTGGTTTCTATCTGGCCGTCACCTCGATCCTCGAGCAGCAGCAGGTGTGGTGGCTGGTCTATCCACGTTATATCGTTTCCAGTCCCTCTGCCGAGTTCTTGGGCCGCGGACGTGGTCCCTATCTGAACCCGGTGGGGAACGGAATGTTCTTGTGTGCGGGGCTGTTCAGTCTGCTGATGTTCTGGCCACGCGTCGGACGACGAGGAAAAGCGTTGGTGCTGATTGCATCGACCATCTATCTTGCCGGCATCTACTGCACGCTTACACGCGTCGTCTGGCTGGCCGCTGGCGCCGGGTTCTTGGTGGTCTTGGCCGTCCAAATGCCTCGTCGCTGGAGTGTTGTGTGCGTGGTCACCGTGGCGTTCGTGGGAACCGGGCTAGCGGCAACGCGGTGGCACGATCTGAATGCATTCAAGCGAGATCGGTACGTGAGTGTTGCCGAAATGTCGCAGTCGGCCAGTCTGCGTCCGATCCTGGCCTATATCGCTTGGCAGATGTACCGCGATCATCCCGTCGTGGGTTGCGGCTATAGGCAGTACGAATCTGTTTCCAACGGTTACCTTGCCGACCGCGCGACAACATTGAACCTGGAACAGGGCAGGAGCTATGTACAGCACAACGTGCTCTTGGCACTTCTGACTGAAACCGGAACACTTGGGTTGGGCATGTTCCTGATCTTGTTGGCGGTCCTCGCCCGCGAGGCATGGCTGCTTTGGCGATCACACGATGCCGAATTGGCGACTCGTCAGGTCGGACTGCTTATGCTGTTACTGTTGCTCGCATATATCATCATGGGCATGTTCCACGATCTGACCTTGATCCCCATGATCCACATGCTGATCTTCTTTTTGGCTGGCGTCACACGCAGTTTGCAGCAAGAGAGGGAGAGAGGGAGAGAGGGAGAGGGGGAGAGGGGGAGAG
>JAJRVM010000295.1 GCA_024277285.1 Planctomycetota bacterium | reverse complement strand
CCCGCGATGCCAGCTACTCCCCCCCTTTCCTCCCCGCCGCCTTCGGCGGCGGGGAGGAAAGGGGGCCGTGGATGTGGGGGGAGATGGGACGTCACGGGTAGCGTACCAATCATCTTCACCCACCGCACAAGGCGGTGGGGGTCGACCGATGGAAAATGAACTCGAGTGCACATCCCACTTCAGATGGCTAAACCGTTACGAAAACGCTAAGTTGAGCAGTGTGAACCGAGGTACGAAGGATCGATTTTCAGAGGTACCACGGATCGACCGGGATCGTGAGTCCGCTTGCGCATGTAGTGACAACTAATGCACTTTGTTTCTTTTTCCGGTATGCTAGGGTCGAGCATATGGTCGATGGTACGCAGCTACCACGCCTAGTAGATGCATCCGGGAACACCGTCATGAAGAAGGCCCTTGAACGTTGGCAGACCGAAATCTCAGCCACAGGTGTGGGTTACCTGCTCCCTTGGCGGCAACTGGGAAAGGTACGTCACGTCGGCTGGATGGTCGCCGGCATGGGGCTGTTCGGCACGCTGTTCATGATCGGTTGGATGACCATGCCGATCATGGAAGGTGTGCGTCTGCTGAAGCAACAGCAGTGGTTCGGATTGACCCTCATCGGATTCGGGTTGCTTGGAACTCTGGGGCTGGTTCCATCGATGGGGATGGTGGTGGCCGGCCTGGCCGCGATCGCAAACCGTACTCGCTGCACACTGGCCGTCCATAATGGGAGTCTCTTCACGACCGAAAGGTTGTTCTTTTTCCGCTGGCGGCGCCAGTGTTCGATAGATCAGATTCAACGCTTGCGTATTGTCGCACCCTCTTTACGTGGTGGCGCGTCGCGCGACATTTCACTGGGGTTCGGTGGCTTCGCATCTGCCTTGATTGCCGGGCGTGACGGCCGAAAAGACTTTCTCATCGCGCTGGGATACTCCCGCGAACTGCTCGCTGAACTAGCCGAAGAACTAGCTCCGCGCCTCGAGGCGGAGCTTGACAGGGAAGGATTCTACAAGAGTCAATCGGTGGTGCGAGAACGTGCTGACACGGCAAACGGCACGTCCGGAAGAAGGGCCGCAAGTGAACGTTGACAACCGCTCGTCATACAGGGTGGCACTGGCTGAGCAAGCGGGAATCGACGTGATCGTTCGGCGTTGCGCGCGAGCGTGAATTGCCTCGTGCCTCGCGAGCGGAGCCAGTGCTCTGGCTATTCCCTCGCATCTTGGTGCGTAATTGAGCAGTCCCTGAAGCGGCGCAGCACTGGCTCCGCTCGCGAGTGACCGTATTGACAAGGAGCGCGAGTTCGGCGCTCACTCAGCCAGTGCCACCCGATGCAGGAAACGCGAAAGTTATCCTTGAGTCACGCCTTAGTAGTACAAAAACCCGTTCAAGAGATGCGGCGGTTAGCTCATCACATCCACAAGGCACTCGCTAAAGCTGGGCAGTTCGCGATCGTTGAGTCGGACATCGATTGGAATAACATAGCGGCCCGGCACGACGTGGTCGGGGACCGTCATCGACAACTTGCATTCGCGCTCCGTCTTACTGGGCACCTGGCGCGAGACCCATTGCGTGGTGCCACCCTTCCAGGCCTTAGGCAATATCGCTCGACATGCAAACTTCGCCCCCGTTTTGGCGTGATTCGTAACGATCACGGCTAACTGAGCGGCTTGTCCGGGTTTGAGCTGTTGACGGTACGGATCGGCACGCACCCAGGTAGGCTCGGTGCCGAAATTGGCGTGTGGCCAAGGCATCAACTGTCCGAAGAGTTGCTCGCGCCGCTCCAACTGCTTGTGCATATAGGCAATTTCTTCAGCCGTAAAGGTGAAGGCTTTATCGACATGGCAATTGAACATGTGAGTCGGTTGCAGTTTTTCTATCAGTGACAGGCAGTATTGGAACCCGACATCTGATCCAAGCTGGTTGCGGTTGTACGCACAATAGTCGTCCAGGCCGCCCGGTGTGTGCGAGTCACCGACGAACAGCATGCGTTCGTCTTCCTTCTCAGCTAACAGGGCAGCGTGATAGAGTGTCTGGCCTGGATAAAAATACGAAGTCAGCTTGAACTCGCGCCAATTCCAGGCCTGCCCATCCTTCATCGGGCGATGTACCTTAATCGGATCGGGGGCCAGGCAGGGCAACCGCCACGCTGCCGGGCGAACCAATACGTCGGCCAATCGCTGGTCGGTGATACAGGGACAATCGAACGTGCGTTGGAACTCGACGATGCCGTCGGTATGGTCGAAGTGATAGTGAGTGACCCACAACGCGTCGATGCTGCTGATCTCGCCGTCGGCCAACATCCTCTTGAGCTGATCGACGGTCCCCTTCGATCCGACGTCCATTACCAATGCGGCGCCGGAGTCCGAAACGAGCATCCACGTGGTGCCAAAGTGCCGCAGACATTGGGGTGGTTCGATCCCGTCGCGCAACGGCATTTGGCCCGGTTTGCCGGCGTACTCGTCAAACAGTTCAGGGAAGTAGTGACGCAGCGCACTGATCGAGACGTAGTTGTCATAGCACGTTTCCAACCGCTCAATCAGATGGTCGATCGCCACACGTGGATCGGAAATCACTTGACCGTGCGACGGAACTATCAAGTCCGCGTTGCTTTGTCTGGCGGTTTGCAGGCTTTCGGCCAATCGCCAGCGGTCCCCCATGAACCCGTGGTATCCGCCAATGGTCCGCTTGCCGCGCGTGAATCCCTTTTGCAAGCTGTACAGGTCCCAGATCTGGCCGTCGCCCGCGATCAAGTCGCCGCTAAACAGCACTCGACGTCCATCCACTTCCACCAGGTAGCTGACCGAGCCTTCCGTATGCCCGGGGGTATCAAGCACTTGGATAGTTGCCGGGCCAAACGTAATCTGATCGCCACCGGCAACTTCCTGGTCGGCACCGATGCGATCGGCGGGCATCAAATGTTCCGGACGAAACGTGCGATAAACGCGGTATAGCTGCTTATCGTCATTCCAATAACTATGTGGATCGGAAAAATACTCACGTTCCCGCTTCGGTACAACGCGCTTCGCTGCCGGAGGAAATCGGTCGGCACCGCAGTTCTGGTCGCGATGATAGTGAGTGAACAGCAACTGCTGAACGTCGGTGATACCAAGTTTGTCGAGAGCCAGGGTAACGGACCCATCCCCGCAATCAATGACCAGCGCGCGATTGCCATCGCGGATGATACCGACATGGATGGGGCCGTGGAATAGGGTCAAGTGTTCAGAGATTGTCGTACTGCTTCCAGACGCTGGGAGCGAGCCCACGTTGTCTTGCGGCGGGCCGGCCAGTAAACCGTGTGCGATGCCAGCCGCTGGGATTGAAGCGGCCGCAGCGCGCAAGAACTGTCGGCGCGACGGTCTTGTCAAATCGGTGTCTGGTACAAATGACGTCATGATCGGGAATCTCCGGTAACGCCAAGCTGCTTGAAGGCGTTGGTGAGGGGGATGATCAGTTCACATTGCGGCGGAACCAAGCCGCTCTATTTTGGTAGCGAAAGCTGCCGAGGCTACGGTGCGATACAAGGCCGAAGCAATATTTCGTATCTACTCAGCCGATTGCGATGACTGTTGCGGGAACCAAGAATGGCACGACGCGAGATTCTAGCCTAACAAACTTTTTCACCAATCGCACAAGGAGGGCTGGAATCGACCGACAAAACAACCGATCCGTCACGGCGACCGAGCAGCCATTGCCCAGCTGCAAGTAGCGTCCAACTTGGAAAGCGAGCGGGCAATATTGAAGCAAAACTCGCCTTGATTCGGCCTCAGCAAAGCGGCGATCAATGGAAAAATCTACGTTCGACCGGCGAGAGATTAGGGGGCGCCGGCTGTTCAACAGCCGGTAACGGTTCATCGCGGACGTGACGCTTTTCGGCCCGAGTTTTCGCTCGATTAGCTCGAAGAATGGCAAACGGCCACCTGATCGGAAGACGTTCCACCGCGCGCTGTTTTTTGCCCGTCATCTTCTTTGCCCTTCTCTCCCGTGGCGCTCATGGACGACGCGTCTGGTGGTGCTCCTTGGAGGGCAAAGAAAATGATGGGCAAAGAAGAACAGAACGGTCCATGTCCTTCTTGCCCGTGGCATTGCAGCCCTCGGCTGCTAGCTGCTTGCGCGCGGCACCTCATCGGCCCTCTACGCGCAGAACAAAGACGGCATCAACAACTCCACCAGCGAAGACCGACTTATTAGCAGCCGATTTATTAGCAGCTCGGGCGGGGTTCAAGAGATAGTCGCAATGGGCCAGGGTTACGCTGGACAAGTAACTTGAGACTTTGGACGCCTATTCGGGTCAGCCAGTCTAAGACGTAGCACCCAGCAACGCGCGAGGCGAATTCCGCGTTCAGAATTCAGCGTGTTCGGTACGCTGCACGATTTCTTCCTGGAGCTCGGCCGAGAGGTCGCAAAAGTAATCGCTATATCCGGCCACGCGGACGATCAAATCTCGATACGAATCTGGCTCGGCCTGTGCCTTGCGCAGCGTGTCAGCCTGCACGACATTGAATTGGACGTGGTGGCCTTCCAGGCCAAAGTAACCTCGCACCAAATGGGCCAGTTTGTCGATGCCATTCTCGTCGGCCAGCAGGTTAGGGGTAAATTTCATATTCAGCAGCGTCCCACCGGTCTTGACGTGGTCCATTTTGGAAGCCGACTTGGCCACTGCGGTCGGGCCGTTACGGTCGGCTCCCTGCACCGGCGAGATGCCCTCGGACAGGGGGAGCCCGGCACGGCGGCCGTCAGGCGTGGCGCCCGTGACCGAGCCGAAATAGACGTGGCACGTCGTCGGTAGCATTTCGATTTGATACCGCCCACCCTTCGAGTTAGGACGACCATCGACTTCTTCAAACACAAGGTTAAACGCGCGGACCATCAGTTGGTCGGCGTAGTCGTCATCGTTGCCATACTTGTGCGTCCGATGGACAAGACGCTGTCGCAACATCTCCTGATCTTTGAAATCCTCGTTCAGCATCTGCACGAACGTGTCGAGCGGGACATCTTGTTCGTCAAAAACCAATTGCTTGAGCGCAGCAAAGCTATCGGTCAAACTGCCGATGCCGACGAACTGGATGAACATGTGGTTATAGCGTGCTCCGCCAGCGTTATAGTCCATGCCCTTGGCAATACAATCGTCCGTGATCACGCTCAGGAACGGAGCGGGCATCAGCTGGGCATACATCTGTTCGATGACTTGGTTCCCGCGGATCTTTATTTCGACGAAGTGGCGTAACTGGCGCGCAAACGCTTCAAACAAATGGTCAAACGATGTGAAGCTTGCACCGTCACCGGTGCGTGGACCGAGTTGTTTGTCGGTGCGCGGGTCAAAGCCGTCGTGAAGTGTCAGTTCCAGAATCTTTGGCAGATTGAAATACCCGGTCAGTATGTAGGCTTCCTTACCGAATGCGCCGGTTTCCACACAACCGCTGCAGCCACCAGCGCGTGCATCTTCGAGTGTCTTTCCCTGGCGGACCTGTTCCTGAACGACCGCATCGGCGTTGAAAATGGAAGGAAAGCCATATCCGTTGCGAATCACGCGAAGTGCATGTTTGAGCAATCCGTCAGGAGTCTTGCGCGACAATTGCAGATTGCTGCTCGGTTGCAACAAGTGCATCTCGTCGATGATCTCCAGCAGCAGATGCGACAGTTCGTTCGATCCATCCGCACCGTCGGGCAGCAGGCCACCAATGTTGATATTGGCAAAGTCGGTATAGGTTCCGCTTTCGGCCGCCGTGACGCCGACCTTTGGTGGAGCTGGATGGTTGTTGAACTTGATGAAGAACGTTTCGAGCAGTTCTTTCGCTGACTCGCGGGTTAACGAACCCTCCTCAAGTCCCTTCAGGTAGAAGGGATAGAGGTGCTGGTCCAAGTGCCCCGGGCTAAACGAGTCCCAGCCATTGAGTTCGGTAACCACGGCCTGGTGACAGAACCAGTAGTACTGAAGGGCTTCGTGGAAATCGCGTGGTGCATGCGTCGGCACGTGGCGGCAGACATCGGCAATCTTCTCCAGTTCGGCCCGACGCAGCGATTTCGATTCATTCGCGGCGCGGTCGGCAGCCAAATCGGCGTGGCGCCTTGCAAACAGGATCAGAGCATCGCATGCGACGTGCATTGCCTGCAACTGTTCGCGCCGAGCGTACGCCCGGGGATCGCGCAAGAAGTCGAGCCGCGCGATTGCCTCGTCGATGTCTTGTTGGAAATCGACTAGTCCCTTGTGGTAGATTTTGTCGTCCAGCACGGTATGCCCGGGGGCGCGCTGTTCCATGAACTCGGTGAAGATTCCCGCTTCATACGCGTCCAGCCATTCGGGTGACATGGCGGCCAGGATTTTCTCGCGCATACTGCGGCCGCGCCAGTAGGGAATCACCTGTTGCGCATACGCCTCGCGGACCGCCTCAGAACAGGCGTAGTGAGTCTTGTCGCGAGAATCGAGTATCTCCAGATCTTCCAGCGAATGGCACGTCAGTTCGGGATAGGTTGGCACGGATTTGGGACATGGCCCACGCTCGCCCACAATCAACTCGTCGTCACCCAGATAGATCGTCTTGTGTTGGCACAGATGGTAGAACGCCTTGGCACGCAACATGGGGATCGACAGCTTCCCCTCGTTCTGCTGGTAAAACTCGGTCAACAGACAAGCGCGCTCATGCGATATGGACGGAGGCGTGTCGAGGCTCTCTTGCCGAAGCCGGTCCGTTCGCTTGTTCATCACGTTGGTTTCCACTCAGACTATCCCTTTCGTTGCGACCTTGGTTGACTCCGATTACCCGCCGACCAGCGTGTGAAGCCCTTCGGCCCGGAACAAACGGAGCGCATGATCAATCTGTTCCTGCGTTGGTTCGTCTCCAGGTAGCGGCGCACTCACATCGTCATCGGTGGCGACGTGAGCAGCCAATCGCCCATCGACTTTGAGCAGATCAGACGCATCTTCTGCCGCATCGTGTTCCGTACGCCCAGGATCGTCCAACGCCATCGGCTTGCCCGCCGATGGTCTGTTGCCGATTTGTACTGAACGGCCGTTTCCCGCATCCTTGCCTGTACCCATACGGTGATAGGGGAGCAGGTTCACTTGTCGCACGCCGGGTAGTGAAGCCACAAAACGTGCGGTCTGGCGAAGCTGCGCATCGTCCATGTTGAAGCCCGATATCAGCGGAACACGAATCCAAATATTAGCATGAACGGTGCTCAGCGCCATCAGGTTTTCGATGATTAGCGAATTGGACGTGCCGGTGTGAGCCTGGTGTGCCGCATCATCCATGCTCTTGAGATCGTACAGAAACAGGTCGACCCAAGGAGCCACATCGAGCAGCACTTGTTGTGGGGCGAACCCACAGGTATCGAGTGCAGTGTGAATCGATTGACGTCGCAACGCTTGCAGAAGTTGCAGCACAAACGCTGCTTGCGAGAGCGGCTCCCCCCCCGAAATAGTCGCTCCGCCTCCCGACTGATCGTGAAACACCTGGTCGCGCAGCACTTCTTGCACCACCTCGGAAACGGAAAGGTCGCGACCGGCCAGCTGTCTTGCTCCGGTTGGGCAGGCGTCCACGCACGCGGCGCACAGCGTACAGTCAATCGTTGCCTGCGGCATGTCAGTTGGTGACTCTTGCGCGACATTGCCGATCCGCAGCAAGTCCTCCGGCCGTCCGCCTTGCGGGCAGGCTTCGATGCAGTGTCCGCAGCGCGCACAGCGCGATTCGAGCACACGGATATCGTTCTGTCGCGACTGGCTTTCAGGATTGTGGCACCAGCTGCAGCTGAGCGGACACCCTTTCAGGAATACGGTGGTGCGGATCCCTGGCCCGTCGTGCAAGCAGTAACGTTGAATATTGAAGACCAATCCACGGTCCATGACGCACCAGAAGTTGAAACAAAGGTAGCTGGGGAACCTTCGCCCGACGCAGCGTGGCACGGCACTCCGTGCCGTGAACAACCTGGATCACACGCCTTCTTCGATGACGGGGAAGAGGGCGTTTCCTGGCCGGGCAAACGGCGCGACGTATCGTTCCACGCGCGTCCTGTCTATTGTACCGCAACCACGTTGATGGCATCCGAAAACTAGCGTACCGAGCCACAATAGGCGGGATGTCCGCCCTGCGGTCGATTTTTTTTGAGCGCTTTGCGGGGCAGCGTCGTTTGATTATTGGGCCCGCTGGTTTTGTTGCAAGCCCCTCCGGCGAAGGGCATTGTGGCGGACGCAGCGGGCACCTTTTGAATCAAATCAGCCGGGATCGTAAGGCGAGCGTAGAGTGGCACTATCCCGTGGCCACCGTCGCGGGACGCTGCATTAATAACGGCAAGAAACTTGTTCTCTTGCGTAAATTCCAGCGACCGCAATTTCAGCGACAAATGGGGCAGCGGGTCAAAGCGGTCCGAGCGGTAGCTCGCGACCGGTTGGCGGCTCTGTCGCCCTGCGTTCTCGGGTTGTTGGCATTGTGGCGACGGCAGCTACCGGTAAGTCGGTTCCTGCCGTTCGCATAGTAGTGAGCGACGAATGGAGCGGCATTGCCCATGAGCGGATCGCATCGCGAGCGAACGAGCTCGATCTCACTGGACCAGTTGCTGGCCTTGAACGACGAAATTGCGGCGTTGGTGCGTGCTGGAGTGCCGCTTGAAAAAGGGCTGACTCAGCTCGGCCATTCAGCGTCCGGAAAGCTGGGGCTGATTGCCACGCGGCTGGCGGATCGAATGAGTTCGGGCGAGAGTTTGGCAGATATTTTAGAGAAGGACACGACGACTTTTCCGCCTGTCTGGCGCTCGGTTGTGTTGGCGGGTATCCGATCGGAACACTTGGCCACGGCGTTGGAGAGTCTGTCACGTACCGGGCGTCGCGCGACCGAGCTACGACGTTCGATGACATTGGCTCTGGTCTACCCCGGCGTGGTGGTAACGCTGGCTTATTTGCTGTTTCTTTTCTCTATTGTCTATTTGTTACCGACCATTGCTGGGGCGTATAAGGATTTGTCGGGAGTAGCTGCTCCGATGCTGGCGTTCGTTCCGGTGTTGGAAAAGACTCTGCCCATCTGGGGCATCGCGATTCCCGTGATAGTTGTGGGTGGCGTCGTAGGGTGGTGGTTCAGGTCTGGTCGAGCGATGCGGTCGTTCCATGGCCAAGTGGCAACGAGTCGTGGCCGGCTCTTGTTCGGGCGTCATCGTCGAGGCCGTTTTCCCTCGGTTCGGCAATCGTTATTTGACGGTCGCATAGCGACCTTTGCTGAGGTGCTTGGCATGTTGGACGAGCATAACGTGCCGATGCATGAGGCCATTGTACTGGCGGCCGACGCCAGTGGTGACCATGGACTGAGCCATGCTGCGCGTTCGATCGCGCAGCGTTTGGAGAAAGGCGAGACGATCGAGCGCCGCGAGGATCTACCGACCGCCTTTCCACCGCTATTGGGTTGGTCGATTATTTCGGGGATGGGGCGATCTGGGTTACAGCGTGCGTTGGCGGCCTCGGCCGAGATGTATCGTCAGCGTGCGATTAGCGCGGTGCGCTGGGCAGCCGTCTACATGCCCATCGTGTTAACGGTGGTGATCGGTGGCGGCGCAGTGATGACGCAGGCCATGGTGGTCTTTCTGCCGTTCATCAATTTGCTGTATCGTCTCGCAGCTCCGTAAGCCCCCGTCACCTCACCTTGGCAGGCAACGCTACGATTGGCAACGCTACGATTGGCAACGCTACGATTGGCAACACTACGATTGGCAACACTGATACCGGACACCAAATACCGGACACCTGATATGGATACATACCGCTACCGAGCACGAACCGAGCAAGGTGACGAAACGGCGGGCGTCATTGAGGCGTCCAGTCTTGATGACGCGATCGACCGGTTGTTAGCGCGAGGTTTGCGTGAAGTTCAAGTGTACTTATTGCCTCCTCGTGATGCGCCAGACACTTTGAAATCGTCGCGCACCTCTGATTCGATTGCTGCTGCGTCACCTATCGTCTTGAACTCGAAAGAAGCTGGCGAACTGAGCCAGCACGTAGCGCACGTAAGCATGAGCAAGGTGCCATTGGCGGCCGGCCTTCGCGCTGCCGCGGAAGAGACGATCGATTCGCACGTTGCCACGGCACTGCTGTGGATTGCCGACCAGATCGAACAAGGACGGACGTTAGAAGACACGCTCACCAATTCCGGCCGATTATTGCCGCCGCACATTGCCGGTTTGATCATGGCAGCTGCGCAAACGGGCAGTTTAGGTGAAGCCTTGTTCGAGCTGGTCGAGTTACAGCAGAAGACCTATTCGCTACGTCGTGAAATCGCGCGTGGCTATATCTATCCCTTAACGGTGATCGTGCTTGCGGTGGTCATCATTGTCGGTACCGGGTACTACGTGACCGGCATGATGAAGGTCATGATGGACGATTTTGGGCTGAGTCTGCCTTTGGGCACGCGTGTGCTTTTTTCGTGGAACGAGACGGGGATTTGGTTTGCTGGCGGTTTCGTATTGTCGATCGTCGTGCTGGCCGCGCTGTATCAGTTGTTGGCAGGAGCTGCGCGATGGTGCCGTTTACTGGCGGCAGTTCCCTTGTTCGGTGCATTGTGGCATTGGACCGGTGTAGCTGAATGGTGTGGATTGTTAAGTGTACTGTTGCGGCATCAGGTATCGCTCCCCGATGCGTTGCGATGGGCGGGCCGCGGCACGCGTGATGCGAATGTGGGCCAAGTGTCGTTGCGATTGGCAGACGGCGTGGCACGTGGACGATCACTTTCGCAGATGATGTATGCGACTCCCCAATTGCCGGCGTCGAT
The DNA here is from genome assembly GCA_024277285.1 of Planctomycetota bacterium. The sequence continues at coordinate 3,301 of JAJRVM010000295.1, read as the reverse complement.
TATTCCGATGGTACGTTGGGGCGAAAAGTCGGGCGAATTATCCGACTCGTTCCGCCTAGGGCAAGAGATGTTCGCGAAGCGTGCACGACTGCGTGCGGCGGTGCTGCAGTCGGTCATTCCGCCAATACTGTTCGTGGGGATTGGCGGAGTGGTCTTGTGTGCCGTAATCGCGATGTTTGCCCCATTGATCGATCTCATTTCCAAACTGAGCTAACGGGCGAGGAGCACCGATAATGGACCAAGCCAGGTTAAGGGTGTTCGAAACGGCAGTCGGACTCGCGCCGCTTTGTTTCTTGATCTTGGGCGGGATCTTGCTGTGGATCGCGTCATGGCGGAGGCAGAACCACGTTGCGGCCCATCCGTTTGCGAAGCGGAGCAGTGTTCTGAGCGTTGCCGCGTGGCTGGCTTTGCTGCTGGGTGGAATCGGCATGCTCGGATTGCTGATCATGTTTATCGGGCCCTTGGCGATTGTCTTTGTTCCACTTGGCCTGGTCGGTGCTGCGATCGCTGTCGTGTCGGCATTCGTACGTTATTGGCGCAGCGAAGCACGGTTTCTCGTCTGGTCATTGGCCGAAGCGGCCGAACGTGGGATTCCACTCGAAAACGCCGCGCGCGCGTTTGCTGGCGAGCGAAGCGGCAGCGTTGCATTTTCGGCACGCCGATTGGCGGAGTATCTGGACGCAGCGATGCCTTTGTCGGTGGCCTTGGCACGATCGGGCCTGTGGATTTCGGCCGATGTCAAGATGGCGGCCAATCTCGGCGAAAAAACGAACTCGCTTGGCCCTTCCTTGCAAAAGGCAGTGAAACAATCCAACTTGTTTGAAACTTCACTCGATTCGATCCTCGTTAAATCCTCGTATCTTGCCGCCATCCTCGGCGTGATGTTCTTGGTTGTTACTTTCATGATGATTAAGATTATTCCGACCTTCAATGAAATGTTTGAGCAGTTTGGGCTAGAGCTGCCTCGGATTACGCAACAGTTGATATCGGTCAGTCGTTTTACTGTTGACTATTGGTTTCTGTTCGGGCCGTTGATGGCGATGGCCGTTGGTGTCGTGCTGCTTGGCATCTTGCTGTTTGTCGGCTTACCCCTTCATTCGTTGCCTCTTTTTCGTCTCTTTTTCTCGCCGGTTGGCAATGCCATGGTATTGCAATCGCTGGCCATAGCGGTACGTGAGCGACAACCGATCCCCGACAACCTTCTGCTGCTGTCAGGGTTTTCACAATCACCGAAGGTGCGGCGTCAATTGAACGGGGCATTGCTGCGGATCGAGAGTGGTGCGCATTGGACCGATGCGCTGCAGAAATCAGGGATCGTGTCGAAAGCACAGAACAGAGTTCTGCAGGCGGCCGAGCGAGTTGGCAACCTGGCATGGGCGATGAACGAAATGGCGGACAGCGTCATTAGTGGCGTTGCCCAACGTACACAGGCCGTCTTGAGCTTAATGTTCCCCGTTTGCCTGTTGGGATTCGGAGCTTGTGTCATGTTTGTGGCGGTTGGGATGTTGCTGCCGTTGTTCTCGCTGATAGGTAGATTGGCATGAAATACATTTGTAGCCGTGATGCCCGCCACCGCTGCGGAATGACGCTGGCGGAATTGATTATCGCGATGACGATTGCCATCGCAGCCATGACAGGTATCGCCAAGTTGATGTATATGGCGACTCGACAATACCAGATTGTTGCGTGTCGCAACGTGGTAAACGAAGAAGCTGCCAATATCATGGAGGACTTAATGTCCCGGCCATGGAAAGCGATCGCGTCGGGGAGCGTTCCGAAGATCGAACTGTCTCGGGCGTGTCGCGGGGCCGTGTCCGATGCCGAAGTCCAGGTAGAAATCGGCCCGGAAGATGATCAGAAAGATGCTCGCCGTATCACCGTGCGGATCTTCTGGCAAAAGAACGGCGTCCAGAAAGCAACGCCCGTTCAATTGGTCGCCTGGCGTTATCCATCCGAGTAGCACGAGAGAGTGGAACGTCGCGTTGCGGCGTGAGTTATGGTTCGGTTCATTCGAGAGCATGCTGATGAGTACACAACGTAAAGCCTTCACATTGATCGAAACGCTCGTTTCATTGACCCTTTTGTCAGCAATTTTTGGCACGATGCTGATGACACTCTTTGCGATGAAAAAGACGAGCCACAGGTTCTCCGAAGGGCTTATGGCCACGAGCCAACTGCAACGGTTTGCGGTTCAATTGCGGGGCGATGCACATCAGGCGCAAAAGGCCGTGATCGAACGAGCGGATGCCGAGGACTCGGCAACCGTGTTGCTGACATTGACGTTGGCCAGCGATCACGTTGTGGAATACCGACTGACGGAAGATCGAATCGAACGCCAAGTCCACAAGGGGCAGGCGGTTACCCAACATGAGTCGTTTAGCGTGTCACCAGTGTTGGATAAAGGGTGGGCCGTTGACCGTGCACGCCCATTCCCGCTGCTCAGTGTCTATCTGAATCGAACTTCCGATAACAAGGCGGTTATGACACGGGAGCCGATCGGCATCCACGCCGCCTTGCGGATTAGCACTCCGAATACCTCGTCGGCCGTTGTGGCCGAGTCACAAACGCCATGAGGACACCATGAGAACGATACGGATAGATCGCGAGACAATCCCGTCCGGTTGGCGTCGCACAGGGGCTGCATTGCCGCTGGTGCTGATTTGCATGGTATTGGCGATGGGAATGGGTGCGGCAATGATTCGAAGCGTGTTGATTCAGCATCGACGCACTCAGTTGGCTGGCCAGCAAACCCAGTCGATGTGGCTGGCGGAATCAGGCGTACAACGGGCCATGTTCCAACTGCAAAGGTCACCGAAATACCGTGGCGAAGTCTGGGAAATCTCGGCAGCCACTCTTGGTGGCACTGACAGTGGTCGCGTGACGATCGAAATCGAATCACGCGATGGTGACACCCGTGACTGGGCGATCCACGTCGAGGCAATCTATCCAGATCATCCTCGCCACCGGGTTGTGCAGCACCGTGAGGTGGTTGTCCTTGAAGCCGTCGAGGCTTCCAAAGAGGAATAGGAAAACAGCTTGGTCGTCGTAGCGAAAGCCGTCAGGGTTCAGCGAACTGGAGGATCAATTGCCGGTTCTTCTGAGCCCTTGGCGGGCTCAGCTACGATGAGTGAGCAAGTAAGACGTTTGGCAATTCGTAACAGTTTAGCCGAATGGAGTAATGTCGCTTTCCTGAGACTCCCATGGGCTTGTCCCATGGGTGAAAACGGCTGGTGAGCTACCCGCGATGCCAGCTGCTCCCCCCTTTCCTCCCCGCCGCCTTCGGCGGCGGGAAGGAAAGGGG
>JAJRVM010000024.1 GCA_024277285.1 Planctomycetota bacterium | reverse complement strand
TCGAACATGGGGAGCGCGCCGAGTTGTTGGCCGATCTGCAACTCGACGCGCCAGGGATCGCCCGCGCTTGCCGCCAGTTGGTCGCTTGTCTGGAAGATTCGGCGAGTGACTCGAAATGTGGGCCAGGTGCTGACATGCAAGGTAATGAATCGAGCTAGCCATGAGTCAATGGGCCGATGTGGGGCACAGTCGGGGAACGCAGGATCCTGCATGGCGCGGGGACCAACGCGCGTTGCGAGTCCTGTTGCTCGGTAACGGCCAAAAGGCAAACGTCCACACCGAAGTGCAGCGTCTGCGACCACTGATCGAGCAACATGCGGAGATCGTGGTCAGTGATTTCGCGCAGCGCGAGGATTTGCGCGACTTGGAGGCTGATTTCGCCATCGTTTTTGGCGGCGATGGTTCGATCCTTCACGCCGTGAAACAGATGGGAGCGAATCAGCTTCCCGTTTTGGGGGTGAATCTGGGTAATCTGGGGTTCTTGGCCGCGATCTCACCCGAACATTTTTCTCGCGTGTTTCCCGACGTTTGTACGGGAAACTGCCATATCGTCGAGCATCTGATGCTCGTTTGCACCGTATTGCGGGGTGCCGAGACGGTGGGCCATGTCTTGGGGCTCAACGAAATGGCCATTCTTGGCGGACCGCGCTTCGCCATGATGGACATCGATCTTTACGTTGACTCAATTCTGGCAACGACCTATAGTTGCGACGGTTTGATAATCAGTACACCCGTTGGCTCGACGGCCCACAGCCTTTCGGCGGGGGGGCCGATCCTGCGCAAGAACTTGCAGGCGTTTGTTATCTCGCCGATCAGCCCGCATACGCTGACCGTGCGGCCGGTCGTGGATCGAGCGGATCGCATCTATGAGGTGGTGGTCCAACGACCGCACGCTTCAGCGTCGGTGGTGGTCGACGGGTGTGTCGTCTGTGAACTCGAACCGGGTGACCGCGTGCGCGTTCACCGAGCGGAACCTCAGTTCCGGTTGATTGAGGTTCGCGGCCAGAACTACTACCGGACATTGCGTGAAAAACTGGGATGGCGCGGGCATATTCGCCGCTGAGCGAACCACGTTTCGCATCGGTTGCCAGCCGTCTCGAGTTTGAGGTTGGACCAAACGCAGCGTTTCTTTCATTCAATTAGGCATGGATGCAGTCATGAATGCACACACACTACGGCCTGCGGTACTCATCGCTCTCTGGACTCTGTTAGGGTGTTTTGCCACACTCTGGGTTGCTTCGCCCACGGCGGGCGCGGAGGAAGATGGGCTTAAGAGCGTCCTGGTGGCTGCCAAGGACCATGCGCTGAGCGAGAAGTATCAGCTCCGTTACAAGTTTTCCAAGGGCGAAGTGGTTCGTTGGAAGGTCCGACAGTTGGGCACCACCGAAGCGACCGTGCGCGGAAATACGCAAACGTCCAAAATGCGCAGTGTTTCGACCAAGCAGTGGAAAGTGCTTGACGTGGACAACGAAGGTAACGTCACATTCGTTCACTCAGTGGTCGATGTTGATATGTGGCAGAAGATATCGGATCGGCAGGAAGTTCGTTACAACAGTTTGAAGGACCAATCGCCACCCCCCGAGTACATGCAAGTAGCCAAGACGATAGGCGTTCCCATTGCCACCGTGACGGTTTCGTCGTCGGGTAAGGTTTTGCAACGCGACAAAGCGCCTAAGCAAACGAATTCGGGGTTGGGCGATATCGTGTTGCGATTACCTGCCGAAGCCGTCAAAGTCGGGCAAGATTGGCATCTGTCCAATGAAATTCGAGTTCGTCGGCGCGATGGCGAATTGCTGCGCGTCAAAACGCGACTCGTCTATACGCTCAAGTCGGTCAAAACGGGGGTCGCGACGATCGCGGTGCGAACCGAAGTACTCACACCCATCAACGATCCCCAGATCAAGTCGCAATTGATTCAACAGTTGACCAACGGCGAATTGAAGTTCGACTTGGATGCGGGCCGCTTGATGGCGCAGAAAATTGACTGGGACGAGACGGTGGTCGGTTTCAGCGGTTATGACAGTATGATGAAGTACCTGGCGCGTTTTACGGAAGAGTTGATCCCTGCCGATGCGGTGGCAGCACAACCCGGTGACTCGGCAGTTCGCTGAGGCCCCGTGCCGTGAGCGACGCAGTGTGGCACGACGCAGTGTGGCACGCCGCTCCGCGGCGTAATATCATGGCACGCTCGCTCCGCGGCGTAATACGGCACGGCATGCCGTGCCACAGCGCGTCGCAGCCGAACCTGTCTCGGGCTCGGAAGAAGTGTTTACGGAGTTCAAGATGGAATCACGAGTAGGCAAGCGCGCGGCGGCTTTTGAATTGCCAGATATCAACGGCCAAATACATCGCGACGTTGATTATCGAGGTAAGTGGTTGTTGATGGTCTTTCACCGGCACCTGGGGTGACTGCCTTGCCGCGAGCATTTGACGCAGTTGCGTCAGTACGAACAGGAACTGCAGCAGCGTCAAACCAACGTGCTGGTCGTGACATTCCAATCGGGCTGGGTTGTCGAGGCGTATGTCGAGCAAACTCGGCTTGCCTGGCCCATTTTGCCCGACCCGAAACTTGACCTGTATCGCGCCTACGGCATGGAACGTGCCCGCTGGCAGGATCTGTGGGGTTTTTCGACCTGGTGGGTCTACATGAAACTGATGGCGCG
>JAJRVM010000294.1 GCA_024277285.1 Planctomycetota bacterium | reverse complement strand
TTTTCGTGACAGCTGCAACACCCGTCCGAGGCAAGCATATCGCCAGAGCACTCACTGCCATTGGCGCGTGCAAAGACAATTCACGCGCATTTGAATCACGGGCGGCCATGCGGATTCCCGCTCACCTCAGTTGCTGCCACTCAGACACGACACCACCCTTCCACATTCACCCCACCACCCGGCAGTAACCAACCGTCGCGGGACTATTGGCTTTTTCCGCGACGGCATTCTCACGAATGACTTGCATTTTCCTCTGAAATGCTACAATCAGGTGGTTGCGAGTTCACAAACGATCCCAGCTACGCGTTGTCTCACAACGTTCTCTCACACGGCAGAATAACATGATCTCGCGTCATTTTCGCCGAGCGAAGCGGAACGACTTCGAGTTTTGAGACGAAGCCCAGGCTGAGCAGACCGGACACGGCGATGTTGAATGCCATCTTGGATGTCTTGAGCAATGAATGCGGGATCGATATTGACGATGGCAATATCGACATCATCTCGCGATGTGTTAAACGCCGCCTTCAACTAAGCCGACCAGACACTCCCAAAGATTATGCTCAGCGTTTGCGCGACGACCCACGCGAACAGAACCAACTTTATCGGGATCTACTGCACGCCTATGACCTTCTGCTCGCACAGCGGCAGGGCAGCATTTCGCACCGTTCCCTCAGCGCTGCTCCCACCAACGCGATAAGCAACGACGGCAACCTGCCGGCGAGCACGGATGTCGGCACGATCTTGCTCGATAGTGCGCTGCGCATCGTGGCATTCACACCGCGCGCTACCGATGTTCTCCACCGGTTGCCACATAGCATCGGCGACGGTTTCAGCGATGTTGCCAGCGAAGTCGCGATGATGACCGATTTCCCCGACTTGGCCATGGACCTACAGCGCGTACTACTGGGCGAATCAGCCTCCTAACGACGGGTCACAAACGGGCTAGGGCAAGAGTATTTGATGCGCATCTTGCCCCATCACTGCGGACCGGACATTGATGGCCTGGCAGTTACATTTGTCGGAATTCGCGGACTAGAAGGCTCCGCGCGCGAATGTCGTCTGATGTCTGAAGTCTTCATGGACGCCGCCGATCCGCTGATCATCGAAGATTTGCACGGAATCATCATCTTCGTCAATCGCGAGGCAACTCGGTGCTACGGTTGGTCACGCGAAGAGCTTCTTGGGAACAGTGTCGAAGTCCTCGTGCCGGAGTCCGAGTTGACTCGATCGCGCGAATTCCGCGCTCAGTGTCGCGTCAGAAAACCGACTCGAAACATCGAGACGGCGCGGCGTTGCAAATTGGGACAGCTTTGCGAAGTCCTGTTAACACTCTCGCTGATCACGGACAGTATAGGAACTCCGGTTGCCATCGCCTCCAGCGCCAAAGACATTTCCGCTCAACGAAAAGCGGAAACGGTCGCTCGCGATGCGCTCAAACGCCGTGACCAGTTCCTGGCAATGCTCTCGCACGAACTGCGCAACCCGTTGGGCGCTGTCCTTAATGCAACCTATGTTCTGGACGACAACTGCACGGTGCGAAAGGCGTGCAAGAGCCCTTGTCAAGTGATTCAACGCCAAACGCACCAAATGTCGCGCCTGCTGGATGACCTGCTCGACGTGACACGCGTCACACAAGGCAAGATCGAACTCGTTCTCAAGCCAGTCGATGTACATGAGTCGATCGAAACCGTATTGACGACGGTGCGCAATAAGGTCGTCGAACGCAAGCAGAACCTGCAGGTCGATGTCGATCCACGCCCCATGATGGTGCATGGAGACGCAACGCGACTGCAACAGATCCAAGCGAATCTGCTGACCAACGCCATCAAGTACACGCCCCCCGGCGGAAAGATTTGGCTGCGCGTCTTCCCGGAACGTGATGACGTCGTGTTGAGCGTGCGCGATACGGGCGAAGGAATTCCGGCCGACATGCTCGATTGCGTGTTCGAGTTATTCGTCCAGGCACGCGCCACACTCGACCGATCCGACGGCGGAATGGGAGTCGGCCTGACGCTGGTGAAACAACTGGTCGAACTGCACGGTGGCACCGTCTCTGCACACAGCGGTGGCCAGGGCCAGGGTACCGAATTCGTCGTGCGGCTGCCCGCCTACCGCGCCGCTAAACAGGAAGAACAACCCGACGCTGACTCACCACGCGAAAAACATAGCGGGCGCATCTTGATCGTCGAAGACAACGCGGATAGTCGCGACATGTTGAAGTCGCTTCTGGAAATCTACGGCTATGACGTGACGGCTGCGGCGGATGGACTCGTCGGCCTCGACCTGCTGCAGAACCGAGACTTCGACCTGGCACTGGTCGATATCGGGCTGCCTGGGATTGATGGGTACGAGCTAGCTCGCACGCTCCGACGCGACGCAAGACATGACGGCATCCGGCTCGTCGCGCTGACCGGATACGGAGCGGACGCCGATCGGCGCGCCGTCAAAGAAGCCGGGTTTGACGATCATTTGATCAAACCGCTGCGGCGAGAGGACCTCGACACCGTGCTGCCACGCAAGAACTAAGATCTGCCACAACACCTGGTACGCGAACGGAATTGCCGGGCACTAGCGGTGCCGACCAGTCGTCTTGTGAAGGATCCCCAAGGAAAGGAAAAAAGGCGAGAGCCCAAATTCGGGTGAGCTCCCGCCCCTGTTTAGGCGCGAAGGGCATCTCCTTGCGTTTCTCATATCATCCTTGAATGGACCGGTATGACCGGTTCGCAGGCAACTGGGTCATTGCCATACCCATTCGGCCTAGCGCTGGAAGTAATTGCCGCATATCAATGCGTTACAACATGATTCTCGTGACGTTCACAAAGCCAGGATGACTTGGCGGCCCACCGCCGCGGCTCAAGGCTTTGCCACGCTTAATTTGCCACCTTCATTTTGCTACCGCCTCCAGGTCGCGGTTCAGCTCCACGACCAGCTCCAGTGGATTCAATGGTTTGCGAAACCACCGGTCGACTCCCGTCGGACCGACCGTCACCCCCATCTCGGCCGGTACGCGACCACTCACCGCAAACACCTTCAAGCCGCCGTACTCAGGATTGTCGCGGATCGCAGAAATCGTGGTCGGGCCGTCACAACGAGGCATCTGCATATCGAGCAACACAACGTCCGGGCGGCGATGCTCGGACAAATAGTCAAGTGCATCACAACCGTCCGATGCCGTATCGACCTGAAAGCCGCTCAGTCGCAAGTAACCCGCAAGTAGTTCGCTCTCGTTGGCGTCGTCCTCAACCAACAGGGCATGACGCTGAACCCGAGCATGCGACTCGGTAACTTGCCGTCCCAGGTCATCATCCAACGACTGAAATTCACTCAACACTTTAGCCATTGTCTGGTCAGCACTGTCAACCTGCCCGACTTCCAATTGCTTTTGGGCCAACTGCAGTCCGATCGTGGCTCGATTCAAACGGTTCCGCAATTGGTGGTCCGACGGTTTCGTTTGTGGCCCGCGAACTTGGGTCCCTGTTGCGACGCCTTCCTTTTCGGCCAATTCGTGCCGCAACACGCGAACGTCCGACGGCGCGTCAACGCCAACGCGGACACTACGCCCCGCAATCTTCAAGATCTCCACAGTGATTCCCAGGTTTGGGAAAACGATTTTGTCGTCTTGTCTGCGCGAGAGGACAAGCATCCTCGTCTCCTTTCGAGTTAACTCGCGTCCCATCAAACCGCACGAATCGCATTCAAGACAGCACATAGAACCGCCAAACAATATGCTCAAGCGTTATACCCGGTTGGCAATTCTATGACGCATCTGAAGTCGATCGCGTTCTGCCGATCATATCAGGGACGAGCTTCCTTACTACTTAACACGGTCGTTATTCCTCGGAGGGTGGCAACGTGCGCAAAACAACGCGTAGAATCGTCTGCCATAGTCCCAGCGAACCTGAGGTAAGCTGTCAACCTCCATGTCGACCGTCTCGAAAAAGGAGACGTGCAGTGTCATCCAAGACACACTGCCTACCATTCATTGAACCCGTGATCGTAGCACACCGACCACGTTCCGCAAACAGCATTTTCTGGCATCGAAACTGCTAGCATTGTCGCAAGGTGTGTCAAGCTCAAGAGGTGACCGCAGGTACATCCTGGAATGATGAGAATTTGATCTTAACTGGAAAGCCTTTTCTTCCGGCTCTTGTTTCACTTTGCCCGTTTCGGAAAGAACGACAACAAATGCCCGACGTCAAATGACGAATGTCGAAAGCGGTCCCATCGGACGCTCTTGTGCAGGGGTGCATTTCAAACCGAGTTCGGGCTTCGGATTTCGGCATTGTCTGGTCATTGGGTATTTCGTCATTGACCAGCCTCCGATAAGGCGGCTAAGTGGCGCTGTACAACTAGGCACACTACAACTATCGTGCCCACCCGATTTCGGCCCAGTAGGCCGCTTCATTTTGCCAACCGTCGGCTTGATTCAATAGCTCGACCGTCACCGACTGGCCCGCCCAATCCGACAAGTCAAGATCAACCGGCAACCAACCATCTGTGACAGATCGAGCACCGATCCGTTTCTTGAGCAGTTGTTTGCCGTTTACCTTGGCAACGAGCAGCCAATCGCCATGTGTGTCATGGGTCACCACCAACCGCAACGTCGATTGTCCCGATGGTACATTGACAGTCCTGCTCAAGACGCAGGGTACTTCACGGTTGAGCGGATGGGTCATCAAGACGTTCTTGCGCTCGCGGTACTCGCTCCGAATACCGGGCTCCATATCCTTGCCACATTTCGACACCTTCCACCCTGGCAGCACTTGCTCCACAGCAGCCTGCACCTCCTTGTCGACGGATCCTGCAGTGATCTGGCCCATCTCCTGGTCCGTAAATTTACTGTCCGCCGTCGGCCCTGGCTCCCAACACTGTTCGAGCTTAGTCGGGCGCGGCTGCGCAACGGGAATCACCAAGACAACCTCGCCGGCAGCATCCTTCTCGATCCGTCCGCCGGCTCGCACGACCGCCTGACGCACCAGTTTGTCGGACACTTCGACAAGTGCCGGAAACGTATACGGTGTGTGGCTGAATTTGCCATCGGGGTCAATGGCACTGGTGAACTTCTTCGGCAAGCTGCGGCGGCCGATCACGGTCCCCAAGATACCTCCCGCGTTGGCCGGATTGCAATCCGAGTCCTGTCCACAGCGGGTGGAGATGACGATGGTCTGATCCATATCACCCTTGCCATAGAGCAACCCCAACACGATATAGGCACCGTTGATCTTGGCATCGATATTGAAGTCCCCTTTGTTGCACGAGAATCTCCGGTACGCGGTATTGTCTTGGTACTTGGCCTCGATCTTCTCCCAAGTCTTCTCCCAGTTGTCAGGGGACGCACGATGCCACTTTATCGTATCGCGAATACACTCCGCATATTGACTCTCACGAGGGATGCATTTCAACCCTGCCGCAACAATTTTCATGACGTCATCTTCAAAGAACGCTTCCGCATACATACCACTAACAAACTGTCCACCGTAAAGACCGTCACCATAGTTCATCAGCCGGCCAAACTTCTCGCCCAATTCGATCGCCACATTGGGCATACCTGGTGCGATCAACCCGGCATAGTCAGCTTCAATTTGGTAGTCGATGTCATCGGCATGGTGGTTGAACTTGGGGTGTCCTGAATCGGGCGGTGCGATCCCACTGCGCAGATTGTCCCGTCCTGCTCGATTGGCATGCCACAGCCGGTAACCACTATTGGCAAAGTCGATTCCCGCTTGCCGAATTGAGACATCCCACCCGTGGACCTCCAGCGTGCGCAAGAAAGTCATCTCGACGTAAATATCGTCCTGGTTGAACTGGTTGATCATCTCCGGCTTCCACTTCGGCATTTTGTCGAGTGGAATAATCGCTCCCTTCCACCGAAATTCGGTCGGCGCTCCCCAACCGACACCGGCCATTTGGCCAACCCACCCACCCGCCATCTTGTCGCGATAATCGTCAAGCGACAAGCGGCGAAACTCCTGGGATTGGGCCGACGTCACCAGTGTCAACACGCCCCATACAACTGCCATGGAAACAAACGCGTGAAACTTGAAGTGTCGCATCATGAGTCCCCTTCGAGGTGGTCAATGAGTTGGCTTACATAGTTGGTAGTTCCAAAACGGTCCGCCTTGCACAACGCCGGCACGCGACGTTTCGTCCGTCTTGAAGAACGGCACCAACGCGTGCGTGAGTTTGGCAATCGCCACGGCTGCCCCTCAACCGTTGTACGCTGTGCGAGATCACGGATCAACGCGTGCCGCCGCTTGCAAAAACGCAATCAGATCGATAACCTCTTGAGCCGTAAACGTATCCAGCAACCCAGTCGGCATCAGTGAAGTACTTGACCACGACATCTCGTCGATACTATCGCGCTTGACCATCGTCAGATCAGCGGGGTTTAGAGGGTCGTTCATCAAAACCAGCATGTTCCCATTGATATCGGTGATCTTCCCATTGACGATTCTCCCTTCCTCCGTCAGGATCTCGACACTTTGAAATTGCTCGGAAATCACCTTGTCCGGCATCACCATGGCTTCGACCAGATCGCGGGAATTGAAGCGGCGCGTGACACTGGTCAGGTCCGGGCCGATCATTCCTCCTTGCCCCGCCACCCGATGGCAATTCAGGCACAGCGCCGTCTTGTAGATTTGCTTTCCACGTTCCGCATCACCCTTTTGTTGTGCCGAATCGACAATCTCCAACAACCCGCTTATGTCCCATTTCCGGACCAGTGGGCGCGACGACAAACTTGATAGCGGATCAATCGTTTCAGGCATTTTCAACACGTCTGCCAGTTGCTGACGTTGTATGTCGCTCAACTGAGCTTCAAATACGCGGCGAATCTGCCAGATATAGTCACCAAACAACACACCGCCACGCTGCTCGGCCGAGCGCTGAAACCAAGCGAACAGTCGCCGGCGTCGAGCAAGTGTCCAGCCATGCCTCACGTCGCGCAGGCACATCGCGTAATGAATCTGGTTCTCCTGTGCATCCGCTCGTTCAAGTCGATCCAACAATCGATCGATAATCCCCGGCGCCTGTGCAAACACAAGAATCTCGGCCAACAGTTGATCGACGGTGGGCCGCTCGGCAGGAAACCGCTGGTTCAGCCGTTTGCAGACTCGCTTGTGCACGACCGCTGCTTGAACGCCGTCGCGCGCATGCCGGCTTAACAGTACTTGGTACGTGCGCAGCAAATCAACCTGATCGTCACCCGTCAGTTGCTCCCAATCCAGCCCATCAAGGGCGTCAAGAAGCATCGACACGGCAGCAGAGTCGACGTGCCGAACTGCCGCCATAACACCGGCAATCCGAGCATGAGAATCACGTTGTTGAAGCAACTGGTCCTTCCAACGCTCGACTGGAATGTGTTCCAAGGCAACCCGCGCAGCATACCGAATCGCTCGATCCTGACTGGCCAGCGGTTGCCATAGATCCGCCGGGTTCGCCAGGTGCCCCGCTTCGTGGTATCGCTCGATCTCTCGTCGTTGCTTGCGTTTCGCGGCAGCATGTTGATCGACCGATCCCGCATCCGCCTTGCGAGACTCGCTCGTTGGTCCCACGTAGGAAACGCGGTAGAGCGCCGAATTGATGCCGCGGCCGCCAACGACAAAATACAATGCACCATCATGCGGATTGATCACCAGGTCCGTGACAGGCAGTGGTGCGCCCGCCAAGAACGATTCAAACGTTCCTACATAGGTCGCGCCCTTAGGCTGCAAATAGGCAACGTAAATGTTCCCCAAGCTCCAATCACCCATGAATAACGCCTGTTGATACTTCCGGGGGAAGCGGGCATCGTAACCGAAGGTCAGTCCCGTCGGCGAACTGAGTCCGACATCGACAACCGTGCCAACACTATCAAAATACCAGTCGGGCCATTTCGATGTCCCGGCGCGCCAGCCGAAGTCTGCTCCCGAGACAATGTGATTCACACGAGTGGGACGATACCAGGGAGTGCCCACGTCCCATTCCATGTCCGCGTCAAAGGTGAACAACTCACCGTCGTCGCTCAGCGCAATGTCGTAAGGGTTGCGCAGCCCCATTGCGATCAACTCCAATTGTTTCGCATCACGGTCCATTTTGCAGACCCAGCCACCATTACGATTTCTGCCCCATGTTCCGTCTGAAGCACTTGTGCGCGTGAGCAATCGGTCCTCGCGCCACACACGAGGCACCCGCGATCGCTCCGGATTCTTCGCCGGAAAACAGCCGTTTCCACCGACCATATAGAGTGACTCACCGTCTGGCCCAAGAATTACCGCGTGAGGACCATGCTCGCCCACTCCGTCAATCGCCCGCAGTCGCTCCTCTTGATCGAACTGATCGTCACCGTTTGTATCGCTCAGTCGATACAGCCCTGGATCTAGGCCATTGACCACTGCATAGAGGCAGTCGTGCGCGAATAGCAACCCTTGCGCTCCGCCAATGTTCACTTCGAGCCGTTCGATAAATGGCCGCTTCCGTGTCGGATCTACTGCGGGAAGAGTGATGCGATAGAGTCCCGAAATCTGGTCCGAGGCCAACAGGCGTCCCTGCGGATCAACTGCCAGCGA
>JAJRVM010000293.1 GCA_024277285.1 Planctomycetota bacterium | reverse complement strand
GAGCGACAACAACACCGGGATTGATCACACTTTTAAGGATCGACGTCCAGCTGAGGCAAAACAAAAGGGCTTTGGGGGGCAATTCCCGAAGCCCTTTCCCGAAGCCCTTATGCTGTAGATGATTACGTAGTGCGGGAAACAGGACTTGAACCTGCACGAGCTATTAAGCTCACTAGGCCCTCAACCTAGCGCGTCTGCCAATTCCGCCATTCCCGCAGTCTTAGCTTCTTAGCCCTTTACGTTATCGGGCCGGCGGCGAGCCGTCAAGATCGCATGGAAAGACTCTGGGGGTAAGCAAGGCGACGATGGGGGAACCGCTAAGGGGCGCTAATGAACGCGAATACTCAGGCAGATGGCACGTCGCGAGCGCTGGGAACTCCTCCCACGTCAGGAACGCGTAGTTTCGCGGTTGATGCGATGCGCGTCTTCGGCCGGAATCGGCAGGAGCTTCGGACGCTGGTAACGGACGCCGCGGATGCGGCCGTGACGCTCATGGAGCTCCGCAAACCGCAGTCGCAGGAACTCGTAGAGCTCGATCGGTGGATCAAGTTCCAGCCAGC
Organism: Planctomycetota bacterium; assembly: GCA_024277285.1. The sequence goes on along the minus strand of JAJRVM010000293.1, from coordinate 20,405 downwards.
GCGCGACAAGTTTTTCCATCTCGTGGTCGTAGTTTTGTCGCGAACCGGTGTGCGCGTAGCATCGACCCGCATGCCGGCGCAGATCGCCGTCGAAGCTGGGGCTGATATGCCACAGTTCATGGACGATCGTGACCAATTTTTCCTTCAGGTCGACGTCCATGAAGCGGGGCAGGCAGAATGTCAGGATATAAAGCATCTCCTGACCAGCCTCGTTACGCAAGACCTGCGATTTGTAATAACGTCCACGCCGTTTACCGGCGCGGGCGCCACCTTCAAAACGCATGGGGGTGAGTGATGCATGCACACCATAGGGGCCACCCTTTCGTGCTTGCGAGAGACTGACCGCAACGCGCGCCATGTCGATGTGCGCCAGCTCGGGGAGCCTATGGACCAAGTCATCACAGACGGCGCGAATGTGCTCAGTGAAGTCGAAACCCGCAGGGGATGGCGCGTTGTTCAATTGCCAGCCTGGCATGTCGCACCTTCATCGGCGTGCGTGAACTTCATCCCCGTTTCGCATGTCCAGCAGCGATTGGGGCGTTCACAAAGGATGACGAATCGGTCAGTGCCGCGTCCGCGAGTCGCGTTACGACGCCAAAGGGCGGCGCAGTCGACTCGGCGCTTGCTAGACGCCGGTAACCGATACACAAGCCCACCACGAGCACCGACATAGTTGCCGCTACTCAACCCAGCCAAGTGGCGGACCGCGACGCCTTGGCAGAGATGTTAGGCGTCGCGTTTCTTTTCTTCTTCGACCGTCGTATCGTCGCTTGCTGACGACACGTCGTCACCGCCCTCTTGCGGTTCGGTCGCTTCCTGGTTCGACTGCTCGGTCGATTCCGAGTCTTGCTTCAACGTGCTTTGCGTTTCAGTTGCCGCATCGTCGTCGGCCGCATCATCAAAGGCCGGTCGCTCGCTCGTCTCGGTGACGCGGTCGTGCTGCCCAACAAACTCAAGGATCGCTCGCGTACCCGCATCGCCCAGGCGAGGTTTGGCAAGACGAAGCACGCGTGTATAGCCACCATCACGCTCGGCAAAACGCGGCGCGATTTCCTCGAAGAGGACCGATACCGCCTGTTTGTCGCCCAACAATTGCAACGCCCGACGGCGTGCAGCGACGACCGGTGCCCGCGCCGCACACCATTGTTGCCAGTCGCCGCTCGTGCGCCATTGACGCCATTGCTCCGTGCCGCGTTCGGCAGCCGTGGCATGCTGCAGAGCTGCATTTTCGTGTTCGAGCGAATGGCGTGCGATGGTGATGCACTTTTCCACCAGCGGGCGCACTTCCTTGGCCTTCTGGAGTGTCGTGATCACGCGCCCCTTCACCTTGGGCGGATTCGGGTCGAATTCGGCATCTCGTTCGGTCAAAAACAAGCTGCTGGCTAGATTGCGAAGCATGGCACGTCGATGGCTGGAACTGCGTCCCAAACGACGGCCTCGTTTTCGATGTCGCATGGCTCTTCGTCTCTCTTCAAGCACTCGCTACGGCGAGTAACGCCCCTTTATGGGGCATAACAAATGAGGAATAAATTCATTCGCTCGCGACTCGCGCGACGCGAGCAGCAAACGGAAAACTGTCACCAAACCTGGCGGCGTCTCGTGCCGCACTACCGGGCGGGCGACAGTTGTCTATTGGTCATTTTCAGGGGTGGCCCTTTCACCGAGGACTGACACTGCTCGGCGGGGGCGGCCACGTTGATGTTCAACTAAGTTGTATTCTCTGAGCAGTTGTATTCTCTGAGCATCGGGCGACGCTCACTCCGCAACGGCTCATCGTGCCTTTCGCCCGCAAATCAAAGTGGCATTTGTGCCGACGGAACTCGCATGCCAAGGTGCAGACCAAGTTCTTTGAGCTTCTCACGCACTTCAGCCAACGTCGTCTCGCCAAAGTTGCGAACCTCCAGAAGCTGATCCTCGTTGCGCTGTACCAAGTCACGCACCGTGTTAATATTCTCGGATTCCAAACAGTTGCCGGCCCGCACCGAGAGATTCAACTCGGCCAAACTCATGTTCAACTTGGCATCGAGTGCCGCGTCGCCGGTGACACCAGTCGAACGTACGGCACTATGCACACGGTGTCCCAATTCGGAATACTGGACAAACGGGTTCAAGTGCTTGCGGAAGATTTTGGCCGATTCAACCAACGCCATTTCAGGGCTGATCGAGCCATTGGTCCAGATTTCAAGCGTCAGCTTGTCGTAGTTAGTCTTTTGGCCAACGCGCGTTTCCTCGATATGAAAACGGACTCGCGTCACGGGACTGTATACCGCGTCGATCGGAATGATGCCAATTTCGTGGTCGCCGATACTCTGCTCGCCCGCCGGCACATAGCCGCGACCGTTCTCGACCACCATCTCCATCATGAACGGGACGTTGTCGGTCAGTGTGGCCAGGACGTGGTCCTTGCCGATCACTTCGACGTCCGCATCCGTCTGAACATCCGTCCCGACAATCGCTCCCGGTTCCGATTTCTCGACCGTGATCACACGCGTTGCGTCGCTATAATTCTTTACGACTAGCGACTTGACATTCAACACGATATCCGTCATGTCTTCCAGGATCCCTGGAATCGTGGTGAATTCGTGTTGCGCGCCGCGGATCTTAATCTGCGTGATCGCACTACCTTCGAGACTTGACAGCAGAATACGTCGCAGACAGTTACCCACTGTAACGCCAAAGCCGCGTTCGAAGGGTTCAGCCGTAAACTTACCGTACGTGGCTGAGAGCGTCTTTGCATCACAGTCGACCACACTTGGCAGCTCTAGCCCACGCCATCGAATATGCATCGGTAGCCTCCGTTGAAAGCAAAACCCGCTTGCGAAGATGAAAGGAACGACGAGCCTCTTGGAACTCCAGAAGGCTCGTTCGGGTCACACACGCCGCTTCTTACGCGGCCGACATCCGTTGTGTGGAATGGGGGTGCAATCTTCAATCAGCTTGACGGTCATTCCGGCCGATTGCAGCGCCGTGATCGCACTCTCGCGCCCCGAACCAGGGCCCTTGACGTGGACTTCCAGCTCTCGTACGCCAAACTTGGCAGCTTTTTCAGCCGCCTGCTGGGCGGCACACTGCCCGGCAAACGGAGTGCTCTTACGGCTTCCCTTGAAACCGCTTGTTCCGGCACTCGCCCAGCACAACGTGTCACCCTTCGTGTCGGTAATCGTCACGGTGGTGTTGTTGAACGTGGCCTTGATGTGGGCGATGCCCACGGTCACGTTACGACGAGGTTTCCGCTTCTTACTCTTTGCCACGGACCGTACGCTCCTTGGAATACTCTGTGTTGATCAATACCGTTTTGGTCGATTAACCGTTTTAGTCTATGTTGTTCTCGGGCGACGCTGCTCACGCTCGATGCAGTTCGCTTGCCGCTGTGATACTCGTATTGGCAGTTACTGCCATGGCCAAGCGGTGACGATGTGACGATGGCAGCATGCTCTCTTGCTGCGGTCGTGCGCCGGACTTATCGCAGGTCCTTGACGCCCTTCTTGCCAGCCACGGTCTTGCGTGGTCCCTTACGCGTTCGTGCATTGGTGCGAGTGCGTTGGCCACGCACCGGCAAACCATGACGATGACGCAGGCCGCGATAGCACTTGATATCGCGCAACCGATTAATGCTCTGTTGGTTTTGGCGTCGAAGCGGTCCTTCAACCACGTAGTCGCGTTCAAGCAGGGCAGCTAAACGCCCCAACTCGTCGTCCGCTAACTCACGTGCTTTCTTTTGCGGTTCAATTCCCGCTTTCTGGCACAGTTCACGCGACGTCTTTGGCCCTACCCCATAAAGGTAGCAGAGCGAAGCCACCGCAGGCTTGTCGTTCGGAATATCCACACCCAGCAAACGCGGCATGACTAAATGCTCCTGACCTTCAACCTATGGAATAATGTTCTTGAAACCGCCAAGTGGCCGGAATAAACGCCCGCAACAGCTCATCGAACCAACCAACCACCTGTTGCCCAGCTCGGCAAGAGGCCTCATCCCTGACGCTGCTTGTGCCGCGGATTACTGCAAATCACGTAAACACGCCCTTTGCGCCGCACTATTTTGCAGTTTTCGCAGATGCGTTTGACGCTGGTTCGTACTTTCATGGTCCATCCCCGGTAAAAATGCCAAAGCGTATGAGTATAAACCCTTTACGCCAACCCCTTCAAGGGCCACGGCATGTGAATTCACAAATCTCTGTTCACCGCCCCGCTCGCGTTTGACGCTCGCCACCGGTCACATGGGCGGTTCGCATATCCCCTGGATAGCGGTAAACGCCGTTCGTCGCCGCAGTCCAATCGGACCACCTCCTGAAGGTATCACGCGATCAACTGGAGACGCGTTGTCGAATCCGTTCAAAGACATCGTCCGGCGAGCCCGATCCGTCGATGGTGGCAAGTAAGCCACGTTCCGCATAGTACGCCAACACCGGCGACGTCTGATTCTTGTACACTTCCAATCGCTGCGCGATGGTATCGGGCGTGTCATCGGGGCGTTTGCGAGCCAGCAGACGGCGAACCAGTTCGTCGCTGTCAACCTGCAGTTCCAGCACTAAGCCGACCGGCGTATTCCGCTTTTCCATCAATCCATCAAGCGCGTTGGCCTGATCAACATTGCGTGGAAAACCATCGAACAAGCAACCGGATGCCATTTTCGGATCATCCAGACACTCGCCAATAATCTGTAAGACCAGTTGGTCTGGAACCAGTTCACCAGCTTGCATGAAATCCGCAGCTTTTTTTCCCAGCTCGGAACCTTGGCTGATCGCCTGCCGCAGCATATCGCCCGTCGAGACGTGGGGAATATTCAATAGCTGAATCAAACGCTCTGCCTGGGTACCTTTTCCCGCACCAGGCGGACCGATGAAGACGACGAACATAACAGGCCACATTCCTACCCCGCTCAGAACCATATGAGCCGCGTCGTCACCGAACGGGGGTGGGTCACGCGGGCATTAACCTTCGAGTAAGCCTCGGTAATTTCGCATCACCAAGTGGCTGTCGATCTTCTGCACGAGATCGAACGCCACGCTCACTGCGATCAGCAAGCCGGTACCACCATAAAAGCTGGCAACCGCGAAGCTAACCCCTAACGAGTTGGAGATGATTGTAGGGATAATGGCTACCAACGCCAGGAAACCGGCTCCCACATAGGTAATTCGAACCATGACTTTTTCCAGGTAATCTGCCGTCCGCTTACCCGGACGGTAACCTGGAATAAAGGTTCCGTAATCTTTGAGATTCTCGGACATTTCCTTCGGATTGAACGTGATCGCGGTCCAAAAGTAACAGAAAAAGTATATCAAAACCACGTACAGTAGATTGTAAATGAAGGAGGTGCCACGCGTGAACAACGGCGCCAGCGTGCTGAAAAAGCGAATCCACGTATCTCCCAACGCCGACCAGTTCTGGGCGACATTAAAGAGCATCCCCGGCAACATCAACAAACTGCTGGCAAAAATGATTGGCATCACGCCGGCCTGATTGATCCGCAACGGCAGGTACTGTCGGGTACCGCCGTAGACGCGGCGACCGCGCACATGTTTAGCGCTCTGGGTAGGTATCCGGCGCTGGCCCAACGTAATAAACACCACGCCGAACACCACGGCAACAAACAGTGCAGCCAGGATCAGCAAAGATTCCACACCGATTCGCCCTGGCCCGATTCCAACTAACTCGAATTCCGCATTATTGACCAATATATCGAACAGTGCGCCCGGCATACGAGCAAGGATACCGGCCATGATCAGCAAGCTGATACCGTTGCCAATTCCGAACTCGTCAATCTGTTCGCCGATCCACATGAGGAACACCGTGCCGCATGTCATGGTCAGCACGGCGGTAACTTGCCAGCCAAATCCCAGCGTACCGTTTGCATTTTGGAATGCCGCAGCGATCATACTGCCGCCGTCGCCGGTATCGCGCATCAAGAAGAACTTGACGTAGAAATAACTTTGAACCAAGCACAGAATGACGGTCATATACCGCGTGTATTCGTTGATTTTTTTCTGGCCGGTTTCCCCTTCCTTCTTCAGGTCCTCAATGGGCTTCCAGACGCTACCGAGCAGCTGAAAGATAATGGACGCTGAAATATAGGGCATGATCCCCAGCCCGAAGATCGTCGCATTGGTCAAGTCACTCGCGCTGAACACCGCGACTTGATTGATGATATCGGCCAACCCGCCCGAGCCTTCACCGCCGCCGAGCTTGCTTTGGTCGACCATCGGCAACGTAATCCAATAGCCGATGCGGTAGATACCGAGAAACATGAGCGTCAGAAAAATTTTCTGGCGCAGCTCAGGGATTGTGAAGACAACGCGAAGTTTTTCCCACATGACGCCGATCCGTCCTCGCTAGTGTCGAAAAGCACCACCGTTTTCGCGGAGGTCCGTCAAACCGTTACTCGGTGGCTTCGTTCTCGGTATTCTCTGTCTCAGTTGACTTCTGCTCAGTCGCTGCTTTTTCAAGCTGCTGGGCTGCTGCACCTTTCTCTTCGGCACGCTTGCCCGCCGTTTTGCGTTTTTGGTGTTTCACGACCGGCGCGGTCCCCGGCAGTATGACGATTTCGCCGCCCGCCTTTTCAATTTTTTCCTTTGCCGATTCGCTAAAACGGTGTGCCGCCACCTTCAGACTCTTAGTAAGATCGCCGTTGCCGAGGATCTTGAGCACATCCCAACGCGACTTAGCCAACGACTTGGCACGCAACGTTTCGGGAGTAACTTCTTCACCCGCGTCAAAAGCGATTTCCAAGTCGGACACATTGACCGTCGCCACGACCAGCGCGAAACGGTTGTTGAACCCGCGTTTTGGAACGCGGCGGACCAACGGCATCGCACCGCCTTGGAAGACGGCTTTGCGAGACCAACCGGCACGTGACTTTTGACCTTTGTGGCCACGACCACTTGTCTTGCCAAAGCCGGAACCAGGTCCGCGCCCGATACGGCGTCTCTTTTTAAACTTCGTGATTCCGCGATGGACATCATCAATATTCACTGCAATGACACTCCCCGTAGTCGCTCCACGTCTTGCTGTGTTCGCAATTGTGTCAGCGCATCAATGGTGGCCTTGACCAACGTCACCGGATTGTTGCTGCCAAAACTCTTCGTCAAAATATTCTTGATCCCGGCCGCTTCGCAAACGGCACGAACGGCATCACCAGCAATGATACCCGTACCAGGCCCGGCCGGCACGAGAACGACGCGAGCCGCGCTGAATCGTCCCTTCACCTGGTGCGGAATGCTATCGTCCACCACCGGAATCTCGACCATCTCGCGCGTCGCTTGCTTTTGCGCCTTTTCGACGCTTGACGGGACCTCATTGGCCTTGCCATAGCCCCAGCCAACGCGGCCCTTGCCATCGCCAATGACGACCATCGCAGCAAAACTGAAGCGACGACCACCTTTCACGACGGCCGCACATCGCTTGATCTTGACTACTCGGTCAATGTATTCGCCACGTTTTGATTCTGTCGCCACGATTTGCCGTGCTCCCAGTATCGATGCGCCTGATCCCACCGGCCGATCTGTGTGTCGGCCCGTCACGGGTCAGGTTCCAGTTGTACTAATAAACTCGTCTATTAAAACTCGAGTCCCGCTTCACGAGCCGCTTCGGCCAACGCCGCGACACGACCATGGTATTTGTAACATCCGCGGTCGTAGCGAACGGCCTTGATCCCTGCCTCTTGAGCGCGTTGCGCGACAATTTGGCCGATCTGTTTCGCGGCGTCACAGTTACCGCCGTATTTCAATTGATCGCGAAGGCTGGCATCTCGGGTACTCGCCGACAACACTGTCGTGCCCGCCGCGTCATCGATCAATTGGCAACCGATATGCGTAGCACTGCGAAAGACCGACATTCGAGGGCGTTCCGCAGTACCTTGCAATCGCTTCCGTACGTTATACTTGCGGCGCTGTTTCTGCTTGGCAATCGTTTTTTGCTTGTTCACGGTTCTTGCTCTGCCATGTAACTCTTGGCCATGTGACTTTGGGCCACGCTAGCTTTCGACCGCGACAACACTTGGCCGCGGTAACTAACAGCCCTTTGGCATGATTTGTTCTTAGGGGCTCGATTACGTTGCCGTCTTGCCCGGTTTAATCTTCACGTGCTCACCTTGATAGCGGACGCCCTTACCCTTGTAAGGTTCCGGCTTACGTATGGCACGTACTTCGGCGGCAAACTGTCCCACCATCTGCTTGTCGCACCCTTTGACGACCACATGCGTCTGATCGGGGCAGGTCACATCGAGTCCGGCGGGAATCTTCTTATGAATCTCATTCGCAAAGCCGACGCGCAACGAGAGTGTATCGCCTTGCAACGACGCGATATATCCGACCCCAACGATTTCGAGCCGTTTTTCGTACCCTTCCTTGACGCCGACGACCATGTTCTGGATCAGTGACCGAGTCAAGCCATGAAACGCACCCGCTTCGCGCGTATCACAGGTCGTTGCAACGACCACCTGCTTGTCCGCTTCATTGATCTGAACTTGGACTTCGGGGCGGAACTGGTATTGCAACTTGCCCAACGGGCCTTCGACGGTGACCAACGAATCGTCGACGGAGATGTTAACTCCGTCGAGCACATCAATGGGTTTTTTTCCGATCCGGGACATAGCGTTTTCTTTCCCACGCAGAGCATTTCCGGGCAGAGTGTCGGCCGCGCCGTACACATCACCAAGGAGGCTCTAGCATTACCAAACTTCGCACAACACCTCACCACCCAAATTCCGTTGCCGCGCCTCGCGGTCACTGACCACGCCCCGGCTAGTGCTCAGGATCGAAATCCCAAGTCCGTCGAGTATCGGGCGCAAGTCGCGTGCCTTGCTGTAAACGCGGCGCCCAGGCTTGCTAACACGACGGATCCGTTGGATCACGCGCTCGCCATTGGGTCCATATTTCAGCTCGATCCGGAGATGATTGGTCGGCGTAGATTCTACTTCCGACCAATCCCAGATATAGCCTTCACGTTTCAGCACATCGGCCAAACCGCGTTTTACCTTGGAGAGGGGCATTTCGACATTGGGCCGCTCGACACGTACCGCATTACGGATACGGGTTAACATATCGGCGATCGGGTCGGTCATCATGGTTGTTCGGATCCCTTTACCAACTAGCTTTACGAACCCCGGGAATCAGTCCCTGGTCCGCCAGTTTGCGGAAGCAAATGCGACAAATCCCGAATTTCCTGTAAACGGCGCGCGGCCGCCCGCAGAGCTTACATCGTCGTTCGCGACGGCTGCTGAACTTCGGCGGCCGGTTCGCCTTGGCAATCTTCGATTTGCTCGCCACGTGAACTACCTACTCAATTTACAATTCATCGTGAATGGGAAAACGCATCCGCATGTCGGAGTCGCACAATACATATTAGGCGGCGGAAGTCGCATCCTCATGCTGGAACGGCATGCCCAGCAACAGCAACAATTCGCGCGCCTCGTCATTACTATCGGTTGACGTGACCAGGGAAACATTCATTCCCTGGACACGCGTAAACTTGTCCGGATTCAATTCGGGAAAGACCAATTGTTCGGTCAGACCGAGGCTGTAATTGCCATGGCCGTCGAACGCATTGCGGTTAACGCCGCGAAAGTCACGCACGCGTGGCAGCGCCAGCGAAACGAGTCGATCGAGGAATTCATACATTCGCGTTCGCCGCAGCGTCACCTTGCAACCGATCGCCATATCCTCACGCAAGCGAAACCCAGCGATCGCTTTACGGGATTTGGTAATGATCGGCCGTTGTCCCGAAATCTGAGCCAAAGCGGCTACGGCGCTTTCCAGGTGCTTCTTCTCCTGGATGGCCGACCCGACACCCATATTCAGAACGATCTTCTGCAGCCGCGGCAATGCCAGTCGATTCGTTCGCCCGAGCTTTTCACGCAGCGCCGGGAGAATTTCGTTTTCGTATTTTTCTTGTAACCGAGGGGTCATGGTTCTCTCACCAAGTCCATCGCGACATGCCACGCAAGCGGATCACGTCACGCAAAACCGAATCTCTACTTCTTGGCGTAGGCTTTTCGAGCTGGAGCCAATTCACCGTTTGCGGCGCCGCACTTCTTGCAATATCGTTGCTTACTGCCGTCGTCCAAGTAGCGTGCTCCAGTACGAGACGGCTGGCCGCACGTCGTACAGATCAACATCGCATTCGCCACTTGGATCGGCATTTCCTTTGACAGTCGTCCGCCCTGGGGGTTTCGTTGACTGCGCCGGACGTGTTTGTACACGCGGTTGACACTTTCGACGATAATTTTACCCGCCTGGTGGTCTACTTTGAGCACCTTGCCCCGCACACCACGATCGTCCCCAGCGGTAACCAGAACGGTATCTTCTACTTTTATTTGCATCACAGTACCTCGCTGGCGAGGCTGACAATTTTCATGTAGTTTCGCTCCCGCAGTTCTCGCGCTACCGCACCGAAAATGCGCGTCCCACGCGGACTGCCGTCCTTGTCGATAATGACAACGGCGTTACTGTCGAAACGAATGTAACTTCCATCACTCCGCCGTGACGGTTGTTTGCAGCGGACGACGACGGCGCGAACCACCGCTTTCTTCTTTACTTCACTGCCGGGAATGACACTCTTGACGCTGCAAACGATCACATCACCGAGCGAAGCGAATCGACGTCGCGATCCCCCCAACACTTTGATGCACATCACTTGCTTCGCGCCCGTGTTATCCGCGACGGCCAATCGAGTCTCTTGCTGAATCATCTCTCGACTTACCCTTCTTTCGCCGCTTCTTGCTTCGCGGCCGCCCGTAGGGCCGCCACGTCAACCGCCGTGCTCTTTTGCAGCACTCGTACTAAATCCCAACGTTTCGTTTTCGAGCGCGGTGCCGCTTCAATAATCTCGACCGTGTCGCCCAATCCAGATTCGTTGTTTTCATCGTGCACGTAACAAACCGTGCGCAACCGCATGTACTTACCGTACTTCGGGTGCATTACGCGACGTTCGATTTCGACGCGTCGCGTCTTGTTGTTCTTCGCACTTGCGACCACTCCAGTGGCGACTTTCTTAGGCATGGCGGACTAGCTCTCTTTTTTCGCCTCGGGTTGCACTTCGGACTCTCTCTGCATCTCACGCTCGCGTTGCAACGTCTTGATGCGGGCGACTAAACGTCGATTCCGCCGCAGTTCGCTGGGCGCGTCGAGCCGTTCGGTCTGAGCCTGCATGCGCAACCGGAATAAGTTTTCAACCGTTTCGTGGAGCGTCAAGCCAAGCTGCTCGTCGCTCATGCCACGAAGTTCTTTATTATCCATAGCTGGTACCCTGACGGTAACCTTCTGCTTGGTATCGTTAGATTTAACTCTCGTTCTCAAACCGTCCAACAGGGTGTCGCCATCAACAGGATGTCGCCATGAACCCGATGTCGGCCACGCCGCTACGTCGGCAATCGTCGCACGAACCGTACGCGGATCGGCATCTTATGCGCCAATCGCGCGAAGCAGACCCGCGCCTGTTCTTCCGTTACACCACCGATTTCATACAGCACGGTGCCAGGCTTGACCGTTGCTACCCAATGCTCCGGTTCGCCTTTGCCCTTGCCCATCCGCGTTTCCAACGGTGTCGATGTAATCGACCGGTGTGGAAACAGCCGGACATAAAGCCGACCTTCGCCGCGCACATACTGCTGTGCGGCAATACGACCCGCCTCGATGGTCCGCGCCTTGATCCAACCGCCTTGAAGCGCTTGAAGCCCAAATTCGCCGAAGACCACTCGATTGCCGCGCGTCGCGTTACCTTTTATACGACCTCTTTGGCTTTTTCGATGTTTTACCCGCTTCGGCATCAGAGCCATCAGACGCGTCTCCCTCGTGCATGCCTCGATTAATCCAAACCTGAACCCCAATATGTCCCTGGGCGGTCATCGCTTCGGTGAAACCGTAGTCAATGTCCGCACGCAACGTACTCAAGGGGATCGATCCCGAAATCTGTTTCTCGCGTCGCGCCATTTCCGCGCCACCGAGTCGCCCGGCCAATTGAATCTTGATTCCCTTGGCACCGGCATCCATGGTCTGTTCCATCGACCGCTTCATCGTGCGGCGAAAACTCGACCGCTTCGACAATTGTTGGGCGATGTCCTCCGCCACTAACTGTGCTTGTAACTCAGCTCGCCCAACCTCTTCCACTTTCAAATTGACGCGCCGACCGATCAAGTTCTGCAGTTCTTCCTGCAGCAGCTCGACCTCCTGGCCCTTCTTGCCGATGATCAAGCCGGGCCGCGCCACGTGCAAAATCACCTTCACTTCATCGCGCGTCCGTTCGACTTCGATACGGTCAATCCCCGCGTTTCGATACTGCGTTCGCTTTGGGTGGTTCTTGATGTAGCGGCGAATCTTGTGGTCTTCGAGCAACAGTTCGGCGAACTCTTGCTTGGAAGCGTACCAGCGACTCTTCCACCCTATCACCACGCCTGTGCGAAAGCCGATCGGATTAACTTTCTGACCCATGTTTACAACTCGCTAATGTCTTCCAGGGCGACGTGAATATGGGAAAACCGCTTACGGATCATGAATGCCATGCCCCGTGCTCGCGGACGAATCCGTTTAAACATCGGCCCGTCGTCAACACGAGCCTCGACCACCACCAAATGCTCGACCTTCACCGTTTGCCCGGCGTTTTGGTCCGGATCCTGGGCACTGCCCAACGCGCTCCTGAGCACTTTTTCCAACATGCGCGCGCCCCGCTGCGGTTGGTACCGCAACACATCGAGCGCTTCGTCCGCAAACTTGCCGCGCACCAGATCGGCGAGCGGACGAACCTTGCGAGCGCTGATGCGGGCGAATCGATGGGAAGCCCGAAAAGCCATGACCTTGATCCTCGAGGAGTTACCGTTTTCCCTTACCACCGTGACCGCGGAACACGCGTGTTGGAGCGAATTCGCCCAACTTGTGTCCGACCATATCTTCAGTCACGAATACCTTCATGTGATTCTTGCCGTTGTGAACCAAAAACGTAATGCCGACGAATTCCGGGACAATCGTGCAGGCGCGAGCCCATGTCTTAATCGGATTCTTACTGCCCGATTCGACTTGTTGCTGGACCTTGCGATATACCTTGAAATCGACATACGGCCCTTTTTTCAGCGACCTACCCATAACAGACCCTTATTTCCCCAATGGAACTACTTCAAACGGAGTTGACCATATCGCCTCGAACGTCGGCGACTAACGATCGATGCGTTCGACGACTTGCGACGCTGTCGAGTTGAACCGCCTTTGGCCGGCTTGCCCGTCGGACTGACGGGATGACGTCCACCTTTGGTCCGACCTTCACCACCACCGTGCGGATGATCGACCGGATTCATTGCCGTGCCGCGTACGTGCGGTCGGCGGCCCATCCAACGTTTGCGCCCCGCCTTGCCCAAGCAGATCGCCATGTGATCGGCATTGCCCACCTTGCCGATCGTTGCTCGGCAGCGTGATGGCAGACGTCGAATCTCGCCGCTCGGAAGATTAATCTGTGCCCAATCGGCCTCGCGAGCGACGAGTACCGCATTGGTACCCGCACTGCGACACAAGCAACCACCTTGACCAGGAAGCAGCTCTATGTTGTGGATGGCTGTGCCGAGCGGCACCTTATACAACGGCAAGCAATTGCCGACCGTCGGTGCTGCCTCTGGACCGCTAGCCAGCGTGGTGCCGACCTTAAGCCCGTCTGGAGCGAGAATGTAACGCTTTTCACCGTCCGCATAGTGGAGCAAGGCAATGCGAGCGCTGCGATTTGGATCGTATTGTATCGATGCAACACGCGCCGAGACGCTGTCCTTGGTACGGCGGAAATCGATGACACGGAAGCGGCGTTTATGCCCGCCACCACGATGCCGCGCCGTGATCTTGCCCTGATTGTTTCGCCCACCGGTCTTGCAGAGCGGCCGCAGCAGAGACTTCTCCGGTGTCGCCCCTTTGGTTAGATCGGCAAAGTCACTGACCGTCGCGCCGCGTCGGCCTGGTGATGTCGGTTTGTATTGTCGAATGCCCATGGCACTAATTCCAACTATGTCGTCTTAATATATGTCGTCGTCTTAATATATCGCCGTCGTGGTATGTCGCCTGGGCGAGCCTTCATGTCGGCCAGCCACGACGCCTCTCTTGGGCGTCGCTCAAGAGAGCAACTCCCGTTGCCGCCAAAATTTGGCGGATGCCGGTTGTCACAGCAAACGTGCAATGGCGGCCAACGCGAAACGTCGAAGCGACTTAAAAGAAGTCGATTCGGTGCTCCGCATCAAGCGTGACGATTGCCTTCTTCCAATTCTTCGTTCGACCGTAGGTAAAGCGATAGCGACGCGGCTTGCCCTTGCGGTTTTGCGTGCATACCTTCACCACCTTCACGTTGAAAAGCGACTCAACGGCCTCGCGAATATCGGGTTTCTCAGCCAATGGATTGACTTCAAATGCATATTGATTGTAACGCGTGGCCCGATGCATCCCTTTTTCCGTCACTAAGGGGCGCAGGACCACCTGGTGCGGAAGCAGTTGGATCTTCTTTTCGCGTTTCGCTTTTTTGGATGTCTTCACTTGAGCCATCTCATCGTTTCCCTATCACAAAACACTCGCCACCGAGCGTTTAACCGTCGGACTCGTTATGCCGTTGCGTGCTCTTTGATCGTGTCGAGCGCCGCCTTGGTTACCAGCATCCGACGCGGTGTCAAAACAGACAACGCGTTCAAATCCGAAACCGGCGACACGGAAACACGAGGAATGTTTCGTGCACTCTTATATACATTCAAGTCAATCGAAGCTGTCGCTACCAGCGTGCTCACTCCGCCAAGCCCGAGCGATTTGAGGATCGACGCCATTTCGCGAGTTCGCGGGGCCTCGAACGTCAAATCGTCGATCACGACAATCTGCTGGTCAACAATCTTCGATGCGATCGCCATGCGCGTGGCGGCGCGCACCGCTTTACGCGGTAGCCGGTAACTGTAATCGCGAGGGCGTTTGGCGAACGTATGGCCACCGCCGCGACGTACATTCGACCGTCGGGAACCGGCACGTGCGTTCCCCGTCCCCTTTTGGCGATACATTTTCTTGGTTGAGCCGGCGACCTCAGCACGCGATTTGGTGCGTGCCGAACCCTGACGGCGATTCGCTTGGTACATGACCACCACGTCATGCAACAACTGCTTGTTGATGCGAGGAGCCAGCGCCGCCGGGTCAATTTCGTACGACCCAACCTCTGCACCAGTGCGATCAAAAACAGGCAATGTTGTCATATTCCACCGACCAATACGAAAAACGGCTCGCGTCACGATTCCGCGACCGAGCCTGCGCTATCCTACTTTGTTCGTCTCACGAATAACCAGCCAACCACCGTTGGGCCCTGGGACCGCACCGTTGATCAACAACAGATTATTCGCCTCATCAACACCATGTACCTTCAAGTTGCGGACCGTTATACGGGCGTTGCCGTACTGGCCTGCCATCCGCTTGCCTTTAAACACACGGCTAGGCGAAGCACTCATGCCCGTTCCACCCGCGTGTCGGTGAACTTTCTTGACGCCGTGCGAAGCACGCTGGCCAGAGAAATTGTGACGCTTCATTACGCCAGCAAATCCACGACCCTTGCTGATTCCCGTCACATCGACCGCCGTAATGTCTGCCAACTGCCCGACAGTGACCTCCTGGCCAACTTCAAGCCCTTCCGCACTGCCACGCAACTCGCGAACGAATCGCTTTGGCTCGCATTCCGGCTTCGCCAGCAACTCGACGCCAGCCTGCACACGGCGACTGGCTCGCTTGCTGTTTAGCTTGGACGTGACATGACCACGCTCACTGCGTCGCGACTGGCTCTGACGAGACCGGCTGCGATCAATCTGAGGTCGCTTCTTGTCAACGAAACCCAGTTGTACCGCCTCGTAACCATCGCGGTCCTCAGTACGTAACTGAAGCACATGGCACGGACCTGCTTCGATCACAGTCACGGGAATCGCTTCCCCTGATTCGCTATATACCTGTGTCATCCCGACCTTTCGGCCGAGCAGTCCCTTTACCATGGGTCTACACCTTTGTGATCTAACACCTGCGGGAAGCCGAGAACCTAGCCACAGGAAACCTCTCCTTGCGACCGGTCACGCATTACCCGCACGGCTTCCGTCTCATAGAACAATCTACTAACTGAGGAATCCGTACAACGCGAGAAAAATACTACCGCGAAGATGCCTTAATTTTAATGTCCACGCCTGCCGGCAGACTGAGCTTATTCAGTGCCTCAATCGTCTTTGCCGTTGCCTGGACAATATCTATCAGCCGCTTGTGCGTTCGAATCTCGAACTGCTGGCGTGCTTTCTTGTCGACATGCGGGCCGGAAAGAACCGTGTACCGCTCAATGCGGGTCGGTAGTGGAATCGGACCGTGGACCTCCGAATGGGTCCGCTTGGCGGTGTCGACGATGTCCTGGGCACTCTGGTCCAGGATCCCGTGATCATAAGCTTCCATCCGAATTCGAATGACTTCGTGCTGACCTGCCACGCCGCTTTCTCCCACAGGAGTACCGTGCTGTTTGCCTCGCCGCTGGCGAGACTCAGACACCACCGTCCGATTTGCCAAATACCTTCTCGTCACATAGCTATGACGAGCAAACCACCGAGTTTAGAGAGCGCGGCGAATTGCGTCAACACCCGGAAAACGATTGTGGGCGAGTTTTTTTCATGATCTTCGATTCACCGACCGGCAGAACCGATGTAACGCCCCTCCAATCGCTACAATACGCACCGTTTTTGACGCGCACCGTTTTTGACGATGTCTGGAAAGTGAGAGGGAACTACGAACGTGAGAGTCGCGGTGACCGGCGCAGCGGCACGCCTCGAACATGGTCGAGGTGAGCTGTCCGCTTTTATATACCGTACTGTTCGACCACCTCGGGAGGGGCGGGGCCATACTCCAGCGGCTCCATGGAGCAGCTGGCACGCCCCTGGCTGAGGCTGCGGATCGCGTTGGCATAACCAAACAGCTCGCGTAACGGTGCGTGCGCTTCAATCAACACGTCGGTGCTGCGGGTCTGGGTCGAGCAAATCAGGGCACGGCGCTGCTGTAGATCGCCGACGATGTCACCCAGGTAATCCTCCGGAGTCGCAATGTCGAGCTTCATGATGGGCTCGAGCAGGACCGGGCCGCCCGCCCGCAAGCTTTTCTCGAACGCATCGACCGAGGCGATGCGAAATGCCGTTTCATCCGAGTTTTCGGCGTGCGTTTCGCCTCCGGTCACAGTCACCTTCAGGCCGGTGAGCGGGAAACTGCCGATCGGCCCACCCCCTTTTGAGCAGAGCTGCAGTTCCTCGACCGCCGCCGCAGCCAGTTCGGGTGGCACCTCGTCGGGTGAGCAGAAATTCAAGACCTGAGTCTGTTTGGAATCGGGGGCGGGTTCAATCGACATTGCCAGCTTGGCAAATAGCTGCTTGCCACCCAGTTGGCGATGGCATTCGCCGATTGCCGTCGCGGAGTGCTCGATCGTCTCGCGGTAACTCACGCGTGGCTGGTGCACCTTGACGTCTAGGTTGAACTCCTGGAGCAGGCGGTGTTTGATCACCTCTAAGTGCAATTCGCCCATCCCGCTAATCAACGTCTGGCCCGTCTCTTCGTTTTCGATCGCATGGAAAGTAGGGTCTTGGCGTTTGAGCATTTCCAAAGTCGCGGCCAACTTCTTGCGTTCCGCCGCACTTTCCGGTTCGATTGCCATCGACAGTACGGTTTCGGCGAACTCGATCGAGGGGAGCTGAATCATGTGCCGCGAATCGCACAGCGTATCACCCGTAATGGAGTGTCGTGGCCCAATGACGCCCACGATATCGCCGGTCGAGACGTGGTCGATTTGCCCGTCGCGATCTTTCTTTGTGGCGTGGATTTGCCATAGTTGCGATACGTTTTCTTTTTTTTCCCGTTGCGGATTCCAGAGTCGCGAGTTGGCTTTGAGCATGCCGGAGTAGACTCGGACCCAGTAAAGGTCGCCTGTCCTTGCTGGCAGTATTTTGAATACCAGGCCGCAAAACGGTTCCGCCTCGTCGGGCCTGCGGCGCAAGGTTTTTTCGGGCTCCTTGGGATTTATGCCTTCGACGGGCGGGCGATCGAGCGGACTGGGGAGGTAGTAGCCAACCGCGTCCAGGACAGGCTGGACGCCGATCCCGTGCAGGGCCGAGCCACAGAGTACCGGCTGGATATACATGTGCAGGGTGGCGTCCCGCACGACTCGCCGGATCAGTGCCGCCGGGATCGGCTCCTCGGACATGGCCAGTTCGATTAGCTCGTTGCTGTACGAATAGAGCGTTTCAAGCATTTCTTCACGCCAGGCGTGTGCGTCTGCGAGCCACTCTTCGGGGATGGCGGTGCGGTTGACCGATGCCCCCTTGTCGGCCGACGTGAACTCGAGCATCTCCATTTCGACTAGGTCGATGGTGCCGCGGAATGGATTCTTGACATGCGGCGGTCCCTCTCCGACCGGCAGCGAAAGGACGACCGGCTTAGCTCCCAAGCGGGATTCCATTTCCTTGAGCGTTGCCTCGAAGCTGGCTCCTTCGCGATCCATTTTGTTGATAAACGCGATTCTCGGCACTTGGTACCGGTCGGCCTGACGCCAAACGGTCTCACTTTGCGCCTCGACGCCCTCGCGCGCGCTGAAGATGACCACGGCGCCGTCGAGCACGCGTAAGCATCGCTCCACTTCCGCCGTGAAATCGACATGTCCCGGCGTGTCGAGCAAGTTGAGGTGATGATCCCCCCAATCGAAGGTCACGCAGGCCGAGTAGATCGTGATGCCCCGTTCCTGCTCCTCTTGATCGCTGTCGGTCTCCGTGGTGCCTTGATCGACGCGCCCCACGCGGTGCTTGGTGCCGCTTTGGTACAGCATCTGTTCCGTGACGGTCGTTTTTCCAGCGTCAATATGGGCGATGATCCCGATATTGCGGATGTCTTCGATCTTGCGTGCCATCGTGCCAATCTCACTTCACTTGCCACCAGGCGTCATATCTGGGCGCCGCGCAAAAGAAACGCCGCGCCGAAACTTCGGTAGGCGCGGCGCGTATATTTTCGTTGAGCGACTACCAGGCAAAGTGCGCAAACGCTTTATTGGCGTCAGCCATGCGGTGCACATTCTCGCGACGGGTAATCGCAGCACCCTCTTTCTTGAAGGCAGCGAACAGTTCATCCGCCAATTTCAGGTGCGTGGGACGCCCCTTCTTCTCGCGAACCGCCATCAACAACCAGCGAAATGCCAACGATTGCTGACGACCCCGACTCACTTGCATCGGCACCTGATACGCAGCGCCACCGACACGCTTCGAGCGGACTTCGATATGCGGCTTGACGTTCTCTACTGCCTGCGTGAACACGTCAATCGGCTCCTGGTCCGGAACGCGCTTGCGTAGTACTTCCAACGCGTCGTAAAAGACTCGCAGCGCCGTCGATTTCTTGCCGTCCCACATTAGGGAATTCACGAACTTGCTGGCCAGCACGGAATTGTACACCGGATCGGGTTTCAACTGCGCGCGGCTGGAAGTGATACGACCCATAATACTCGCTATCTCAACAAATGCTCTCTAGCTATACCAACCCAATAACGCTACTTATGTTCGCTACCCTAGGACTTCTTCGCCCCATAGCGGCTGCGCGATTGCTTGCGACCCTCGACCCCAAGTGCGTCGAGCGAACCACGCACGACCTGGTACCGAACGCCCGGCAAGTCTCGAACTCGACCACCACGGACCAGCACAATCGAGTGCTCCTGCAGGTTGTGGCCTTCACCCGGAATGTAAACGGTAACTTCTTTGCCGTTGGAAAGGCGTACGCGGGTAATCTTCCGCAACGCCGAATTCGGCTTCTTCGGTGTCATCGTGCGGACCTGCAAGCAGACCCCCTGCTTTTGCGGGCATCGATCCAAGACCGGCGCCTTGGTGAACTTGCGCTTTTGCTTGCGCCGCTTTCGTACCAACTGATTGATCGTGGGCATTCGTGTCTCACACTCTATCGGTGCTGTAACTGTCACACGCCGCCGCTACTGCTTTGCAGCAGGGCCGCTGTCAACACTTTCCTAATTTAAGCACTGTTTATACAGACTGGCATAAACAGCGGGCGCGTGAACGGGATGTCCGTCCCGTCATCACCCATCGTCATACGGCGACCGTGCTGCGCCAAAGCCAGCTCGGGCCTTGCGGCCGCTGAGCGAACTCATTTCTATTTGACGAACTACTCAGGTTATCGTTTTGCCGGTCCTTGTCAAGGCGTCCGAGCCGATCTTGCCAACGCGATTACATGCGCCATCGGGCTCGTTATTGGCCCCGATGCTTCCGACCACACCCAACTCCCTGCCACCCAAACTCCAGGCCTTCGACGTATCGCAACCGGCTCGGGCCACTACTTCGCCTCGTCGCCAGATTGAGGCTCCTCATCTTGCGGCGGTTCTTCCGTATCAGGTTCTTCTGCTACCGGTTCTTCTGCTACCGGTTC
>JAJRVM010000292.1 GCA_024277285.1 Planctomycetota bacterium | reverse complement strand
CTTGTGCCGTTGGTGAATCAGTTTGCATGGCTAGCCGGGGCACCGCCGAAAATGCCGCCTCTCTCCCGCGTCTGCCGCCGGAGGCGGCAGACGCGGGAGAGAGGCGGGAAATCATCTCGATTGCGATCTAGCTTGGCAAACTGATTCACCTGCCTGACAAGCAGGCAGGGGCCTTTAGGCCAATAACCTATTACCTAGAAACTTGTTACGGGTTTTGGTTCAGATAAAGTGGCGCTGTCGAACTAAGATCTAACACAAGCTTGGTTAGCACGCCGAAACCGCAGTATGGTGACGCTTGCACACGTTGGCCATGCAGAAATCGGCGCAGGAGACCTGGACAGGCTGTTCGCAAACTCACCCCGTTGAGTTTCCGAGCAACCCGATTGCGATAACGACTAGACGCACGCCGAGAGGCTCTCATTCTTGCGGCGCAAATGCCTAATACGCCCGCCTCGGTGGCTCCCTTCCGCGCCGAGCGTCAGGCGGAACACGAGGCCCCACCAAGCATCACTTGGCCCATCATATCGTCTAGCTAGACGAAGGCAAGTAAGTCGCATCGTCACGAAAAAATGGGCACGCAAAAAGGGCGTTTCGGCGCACCGGCACGTAGCATGCCAGTACGTAACGCACTGGTCACACCAAGAACGCGACCACAGTGGCAAAGCCGTGCGCGTCCTGAAGAATTCCATGCTATGCAACGGCGCACCGATCACAGCCTCCCCTGTTTCCAGGGTATCTGTTACGAGCGCCACACACCAGCACGAGACACAGTACCAGCAACTACTTGGGCCAGCAACTACTTAGGTTCGTCGGTCGCGGTCGGAACGACCCAGACCTTCAAGTCGGCCACAATTTGCTGATGCAGCTGGATCTTAACCGTATAGAGCCCGAGCTCTTTGAGCAGCCCCTCAAGCCGCACCTGGTCGGCCACGATGGTCGTCCCCGCTTGCTTCAGAGCAGCGACAATCTCCGCCGCACCAACGCTACCATAGAGATGGCCTTCGTCGTTGGCGTTGGCTTCGATGGTGATGCTCTGCCGGGCAATTTCGTCAGCCAGCGACTGAAGATTGGACAGACGCTTCTTCTCGATCTCCAACAAGCGCGCACGATGCTTGTCGACCATACGTTTGTGATGTTCGGAGGCCAACGTCGCCAACCCCTGAGGGATCAGGTAGTTTTGGGCAAATCCGGCCTTCACTTCGACCACATCCCCTTGCTTACCCAAATGGTTGACCGACTGCACCAACAGCAACTCGATTCCCCCGTTGGGGCCCTTCGGGAGCCGCTTGAACCGTGGGCCCTTGACCCGCTTCTTGGACTTTAACTTCACCATCTTTTCCACCTGATATCTTGCAAGGGATGGAGAACTTCCAATCGCTTCTTTCCACATGTCGCAACCGTCAAATAGACCGCAACTCTAGACCGCAACTCCACGACCCACAAATACCCTTAACCGACATCAGTTAGGCCATTTGAGCCTGCGGCAGCCGCGCGGCACTTCTCGCCGGACA
The DNA here is from genome assembly GCA_024277285.1 of Planctomycetota bacterium. The sequence continues at coordinate 3,106 of JAJRVM010000292.1, read as the reverse complement.
CTGCGTGAAATCAACCAAAAGCTCTGTTCACTTCGCTGTTGTGTTGCCGTTACTTGTTCAACACTGATTTGATCGCCACTACTCAATCAAAACGGAATTTCATCATCGGGCGGAACGCCGCCAGGTGCCGGTGCCGATTCGACCGGTGCCGATTCGACCTGTGCCGATTCGACCTGTGCCGATTCGACCTGTGCACTCGACGGAGCACTTGTCTGGGAATCCACCCGCGCAAAGTCCCCCGAAGCGCCTTCACCCGAAGCGCCTTCAGCTGGGTGCGGCTGCCCAGGGCCACGCGCGCCGAGCATTTGCATGCGTTCACCCACGACACGCAGTTTTGAGCGTTTTTGCCCGTCGGTTTCCCATGTATCAAACTTCAGTCGCCCTTCAATCAGCACGGACGAACCTTTGCCCAGGTACTGACTGGCGATCTCCGCGGTGCGTCCCCACAGAGTCACATCGACGAAAACCGGCTCCTCAACCCATTCTCCCGTGGCCGTCTTACGCCGATCGTTGACGGCCAACCCAATATCGGTCACTGCCGTCTGACTCGGCGTATAACGCAACTCGATGTCACGCGTCAGGTTCCCCACGAGAATTACACGATTGTAACTAGCCATAGCACCACAACCCTTCTCACCCGCTTGACACTACCTGAACAAACGCACCCTACATATAACCAAATCTAGCGAATACGCAAAGTTAATGCAAGCAACTATCATTCGGCTATCGGCGCTCGGCCATAGGCATCGTCGTCGCGCGGCTTATTGCGACCGCCCCTCACTTCGGAGCGCCGAGAAGCTATTCAAGGTCCATTCCGAGCAGAGCACCGCCACGATCCTGTTGCGAACGGGATGGCTGTCACGCCCTAGCTGTCGGTTTTGGCCGCATCGCTTTCCGCTGCCGGCTCTTCTGTGGCAGCTTCTGTGGCAGCTTCTGTGGCAGCTTCTGTGGCAGCTTCTGGAGCAGCTTCTTCGACCTCGGCCTCCGGCACCGCTTCACCACGCGCATGCGCCACAAGCGTAACGACCAAACGCGGATCCACCCGCAGGGTCAGGTTGCGCAGCACATTATCGTTCAACCGACAATCACGGTTGAAGCCAACTACTTTTTCCGTTTCCATGCGGAAATAAGCCAGCCAGTAGGCGCCCTTGCGCTGACCGCGAATCGGATAAGCAAGCCGCTGTTCGTTCCACAGCCGGCTAGCGAGGACCTCGCCACCTGCCTTTTCGATCATCGTAGGAATCTGCCCCGAAACGCCGTTGGGATCACGCGCGTAGCGGTTCGAGTCGAGAATGAACATACATTCATAAACGTTACTGGCCAAAATCGTATCTCCCTGTTGTGCCCTTATGGACTTTCCGACTCACGATCACGCGATCGAGTCACTTCACTCGCCGGAGGACGAGTCGGCATTGTAGCGGTTCATGCAGACTTGAATTCCTTCCCGAACCCAGTCTGCGGCGGCATTGGCCGCCCTTTCCAGCGTCTGCCGAATCAGCGGCAACTCGCCTGACGTAAATTTGCTCAACACATAATCTGCCACGATCCAGCCATCGGGAGGCGGTCCGATTCCGACACGAACACGTGGCACTTGCTCCGACCCCAAACGTCGGCATATGTCCTGCAAGCCTTTCTGCCCACCCGACGAGCCTTTGGCACGACACCGCAGCTTGCCCAGAGGCAGGTTAAAATCATCGCAAACGATTAAGATATTAGCATGATCGATCTTGTAAAAATCGCGCGCCTCCAAGACGCTCAACCCACTTTGATTCATATACGTGTGCGGACACAACAGCAGACTGCGCTGCCCACACACGCTCGCATCAACCGTCTCACCGTGAAATTTCGCTCGCGCCCGGCCCTGACCGAAGCGACTCGCCAACAATTCAACCACGCCGAAACCGACATTATGTCGAGTGGCCGCATATTTTCGACCTGGATTCCCCAAGCCGACAATCAACTTCATTGCGGCGGGATCGGCCCCGCCGCGTGCTGGCCGCCCATCATGCATCACTATCAGTCGGCGCCTTCTTCGGAATCCTCAGCTTTGCGACCGATTACTTCCGGCTCGGCCCCTGTCGCAATCGCGCCCTCGGCGCCGTCCTCGTCGTCTTCACTTGGCCCTTGAACGTGACAGCTGACCACCACCGAATCCGCATTCGTCAGCACGCGAAGGTGCTCCGGCAGCGGGATTTCGGACACGGTAATTACTTCCCCCAGGCCCAACTCTCGGATGCTGACCGTCAGCTTTTCTGGAATCTCACCAGCCGGGCACTCGATTTCGACATTGAACACGCGGTGCTCAAGCACACCGCCGCTCTTCGTACCAGGCGCCTCGCCGCGCAGTTCGACCGGCACCGTCACAATAACTTGCTCGGTGGCGGAAACGCGATTCAGATCCAAATGCAGAACATGGGTGCCGAACGCGTCCCACTGAACCGCTCGAATCAACGCCTTTTCGGACAGTCCATCACCTAGATCGACCATCTTGGCACCGTGGCGAAGCAGTGCGTGCAACTCGCTGCTAGGGACGCTCAGACTGACATTTTCTTTACCATGCCCGTAAAGAACCGCCGGTATCAAGCCGCGACTTCGCAGTCGCCGCACCGAATTGGTACCAATCTCTTCCCGAACCGATACATTCAACACATCCGTCATCAACCGACCCTTTCGGTGCTGCCTACTAGAAAGCTGTCCCGCGACGCGTTCTCCGCCGGCCACTGGCGTTGCCCCTGAACAGGACATACGAACAGGACTACGAACAGGACCGCGTCTTCTTGCCTATGGGAAACCTGACATTTTGCCAGAATATTCCCCGAATACAAGCCCTGCTGACCATGTCCGACAAAATCGCCAAATCAACCCGGACACCGCAGCAAGAGTCACGGCCGCGTCACACGCGTCCACACTGCGAATTCGCCCGGCGCATCGCGCGTCTCCCAGCGCCATCGACACACCCGCATCCCAACCAGTTCTCTTGCGGAAAAAGCATGCACCGAGTACTTTGACCGCGGACTTTCCCGTAACGGCACGAGCGATGCGTGCGACGGCCCACCTGCCAGCCGGCAGGGACGTGGGCACCCCCTTCCGGTGCCGCAGCATCGGG
>JAJRVM010000291.1 GCA_024277285.1 Planctomycetota bacterium | reverse complement strand
GCAATATCACCGTTCACGTTGCTGGATTCGCAGTCAGTAGCTGGATTCGCAAGAATTCACTCGCGTCGGCATCATGCCAATCGTGTTCTGCACCAAAGGTGCGAGAAGGGGTATTCTCCGTTCGGCATGGGTTCGGCCGGTCCTCGTTCGTTGGGCTTGGTTGTGTTTGTTCGTTGGGCTTGGTTGTGCATCGGCCGAAACAGCCCGAGCCGGTGCCGTGAGGCACCGTGTGGGCTGGATACACCCGATCAGCTCCGGAGGAGCGACACCGTAGGAAGACGCAAAACGCCGAGCACCTATTCACAACGCCTTGACCTGAGACTGACCATGGGTCGCCCCGGGACTTGCCGTCTCGCACGGCGTCCTCCGGGGCCTCACGGCACCCGGCTCGGGTGGTGTGTCGGTCCTTCGGACCTGGCGATTCGGCGCATGTTATCCGGGGCCTTACGGCACCCGGCTCGGGTGGTATCGGCCCTCCGGGCCGGCGTTGCGTCTCCGGGCCGGCGTTGCACGAGCGGTTGGCACCACCGGCCCGCGCTAAAACGGTCGTCCGGACCTGAAGCGGACCCGTTCAGCCGGCATGACCCGAGGGGAGGAACGACGAGACGAGGCGTGTGGGAGGAGAGCGCCTTGGCCGCACGACTTCGGTCCCGCACCTTTCGTGCCGAACACGATTGGCATCATGCCACATGCCCTCTGAATTCTTGCGAATCCAGCTACGAACTGCGATCATGCCGTTTCAAAAAAAAAACGGCACCCGCACTTGCTGTGAATGCCGCTCTCGGATCGAGCTGGTCGAGGTGAACCGATCAGGTTACTTTCGCTTGCCTCGTTCGGTAAGGATGATTGGGACTGCCCAAAACAAGCCGGCCATCATCATGCCGAGTGTGCCTGGCTCCGGCACCGGCATGACTTCCAATTCTTGGTAGTCAATACCCATCCAATTTCCACCACCGTCGCCACTATAGTTGATGCCCTGAACCGTCAAGACATTGTCAATGCCCGCGCCGCCGACAAGGCCGACACTCTCGGCGCTGAATTCAGGAGTCGTAAACACCGTATTCAACTCGGCCGGACTGATGACCATTTCGGACATTACCACGTTGTCGTTGACCAAGATCTGGATACCGTAACGCGGGTTCGCGTTGTCAGCACGCTCGTCCAGATTGTTCGCCTCAAACGAAAAGCGAAACTTGTCGCCCGGATTCAGGGTGTCGGCCAGATTAAAGTGAAATCGTAGGTTGTTATCCGTGCCCGCAAACGCGCGCTCGACGGCGATTTCGTCGTCCCCAACGGCACCGATCGGATCGGGATACGTTCCCTCAAAGTAGTAATCATCATCCGCCTGTTGGTTCTCGGCGGGGCTATTCGGATCACCAGGCGGATCGTTTTCGCCCGCTTCCTGAACGTAAAAGACTGGGCCTTGGTCTTGCGGCCACCCGCGTCCCGGAGCACCTATGGCCCACTCGGTCGACCACTGGGCCGACGCGACATTCACGCACACCAACAGGGCCAAAACAGGGCCTGCCGTCATCATCCAACGAATCATTTTCATAGCGCAGCTCCCACAGGTACCAAATCAAGCCTGATAAGAAAGGATTGAAAGTTTCCCACTCCCACAAAAAAGTAACAACGCTTCTCACTCGGCACCGGTGCCGAGTGAGAAGTGTTATCACTCTTTGGGTTCGTCAGCAGCGTTACCTCGGTGTACTGGTGATCCGTCCGCCGCCCCGCGTCTCGTCTAGCACCCCACGTAGCGCCCTCCAGCGTAAGTACTGCGCAGGTGAAGTCAACTAGGTAACTTAGAGGAATCGAGAGATTTTGAGTTTCGGTGTCGGCGATGTTAACGTGCCTGTACATGACTATGGCTTTCAGCTGCAGTCCCCGTTTCTCACTGGCACTAGCCGACGTTTCAGTTGCTACGGTTGGCCTTGGCGTACGGCAAGAAGCAGCTTTCGGAGTTCCGAAATCGTAGGGGCTCCGGCCGTCGCGTAGAGGATTCGCCCGTCGCCGTCGGTGACGATTGTGGCGGGGATTGCGTCGGGCGGCTGAATCGTCGCTAGCGCCACGTCAACTTGTTCGCGCTGGGCGGGAGTCAGTTGGACGATCAGTCGATAGGGTGGATCGATTTCGTCACGGTACGCGGCCAGCTTATCGGGACTGTCGTCGGGATCGACCGGGACGCCAATCAATTCGACTTGGCGATCATCCATTGAAGCCGTGATTCGTCGCAGGTGTGGCATGTGATCGATACACGCCGTGCACCAAGTGGCCATGGTCACGTAGACCTTCATGCGGGGCTCTGGTTTCGCGTCGGTGGGCAGAGACGGGGCGGTCGACAGATCAACTCGTCGAGTGTCGCGGCTCGTGTTTGCGGTGAGCGGTCGCGGAAGTTTGATGGGCGTGGCATAGGGTTGAACATCAAAGTGCGTGCCGCTGTCAGCTTGCTGCGCATCTTCGAAGGCGGTGACGAGCGATCCGGCGGCAACCTGCGTTAGCTCGGCTGTCGTTCCGGATGGCCATCGCACGTGAAGTTGTTCGGCCACGTCCGAACCGCCCATTCCGACGATCATTGTCGCACTGTTTTGAGCACCGTACCCTTCGCCGCAGCGATGTTCGCGCATCAGTTTGGCCCCGGCGACGGTGACTTGGACCATCGCACCATATCCATCACGACACGCTTGCTGACTTCCCTGAGCCGTATGATTTGCGCCGACGAATCGGATGGCGATAAACTGATTTTGCACATCGCGTTTGGCGGCTTGTCCAGATTGGTTGCGATACAGATTCAGCAGTGGCCGATTTGCATTGACGAGTGCGACGTCAAGGCGGCCATCGCGATCGTAATCAAGCGTTACGAATCCGCGGCTGTCGGCTGGATTGTCGAGTCCGGAGACGAGTGACACGTCTTCGAACGTTTTTCCCGACCGGTTCATGAACAGGTGGTTTCGTTCGTGTCCGCTTAACGAATGCACGACCAGTCGACCGTCCACCACCTCAACCCCCTCCAGCCGCCGATCGATTTCGGGGACTTTCACGCCGGCGAACGGGTCGGTTCGCCACTGGCCCGAGTGGCGGAACGAGAGTTTTGACACGTTGTTATCGGTGCGCACGAACGTACGCCAAAGGTTGCTTCACAAATCGACGTTACTGGCGAATTGTTCGGGCGCACTGAAGTAACCGCTGAGAGCGTAAAGGTCCAGAAAGCCATCGTTGTCGAAGTCGGCGAACTGCCCGCCCCATGACCAACCGGCCTCCGCAACCGGGATCTTAGGTGGTTGGAGGCCTGACACCAGGCGAAAACCTTCCGGAGTTTGGCGATAGAGATAATTGCCATCGACGGATCGATTGTAGTACGGATTGAGTTCTTTGATCTGAGCCGTGATTCGTCGGCCGGCTTTGCTGAACATATTGGAAACATAGATGTCCTGCATCCCGTCACGATCGTAGTCTCCCCACGTGACTCCCATACCAAATCCGAATTCCGTCGTTCCCATCTCTTCCGTCAGGTCGGTAAACCCACCGTCGCCGTCATTACGGTACAGGTTATCTCGAGCCCAGTCATTGGCGACATACAGATCAGGATCTCCGTCTTCATCGAAATCGGCCCACGTTGCTTGCAAAGTGTTACGCCAAATAGCCAGTTGATCGCTTTCCGGCGCGATTTCAAATCGTCCACCGCCGCGGTTCACCAACAGAATATTCGGGGGACCGATCTGATCCAGGATCTTTGCGGAGCCGCCCTCCCGGCCCTTTGACTTGGAAGCTTGTCGATTGAATATGCGAGCGTGATCGGTGGTCAAAAACTCTTCGGGCCACTGTTTGGCTTGGTGTGCAATTCCATCCAGTCCCGATTCCTCGACGTCCACCGTGTCCGCTTGCAAATCTTGATCAGACTGTTCGTCGGAGATGATCGACTCGAGGACCGCCGGGCGATAGGTGCAAAAGTAGACGTCCAGCAAACCATCTCGGTTGTAGTCGGCAGCGGACATCGAAACGACCAGATACGGCATCGTTTCTGTGGAATCCGACACGGTGCGCCGAACGAATCGGCGGCCGGTGTTTTCGAAGTACATCGATCGCTGAAACGAGCGTCCCAACATCAAGTCGGGGTCCCCATCGTTGTCGAAGTCCGCGAAGATACTGCAACTGTTGTGGTCGCGAATATCGACGCCCCACTCGGTGGCCACTTCCTCGAACGTGCCATTGCCCCGGTTTCGAAATAGCTGGTTCGGTCCCCGGCGAACGGCGACATACAGATCGTCCAGTCCGTCTTGATCAACATCAACGACCGAGATGCCGGGTCGTTGATTGGCGGAGATCGGTGTGAAGTACCGCCACGGGAGACGTTTTCCACCGTTCTTGTAGAAATCGATGACCGCCTGCTCGTGAGTTGATACGCGAGCCCGCGCGAGCTCCGCGTGTGAGGGTAACGCCGCGTCCAACACTTCTCGGAACAATAGGACCGGCTTTTCGGAGGTCTTGATGTCGTTCAAGTCCCAGCGAACGATCTGCCATTCAGCGTCTTGTCCCGCAGCGACTCGCCGCCAGACGACTTGTTGTTTGACTTGGATGCCGGACCAGTTGCCGGACCGAAGTTTGGCGAGCGCCTTGAAGCCGACGTGCGTCACGAACTCCGTAAGTGCGTCATCGGTGAAGTGTCCGTCCACGATATAGAACTTGGCATGTTCAAAGTACGAGACGCGGTCGAAGACATCTTGCCAGAGCTGCAGTTCGTCGCGGGCTACATCGGCCGGCAACGACAGACTCCATGATGCTGATGTCGCCAATGGCTCGGCTGACGGTTGCGAGCTGACTTCCTCGAGCAACGGGCTCTCGGCCTTGACATCGATGACCGAAATCCGCTCGGAAAACACTTCGACGGCGACTTCGTCGGGAAAGGCCAGATTCTGAACACTCAGTGAGAGCTTTTGGAGATTGTCACTTAGCGCCAGAATCAGTTCTTCGGAGGCCACGATATGACGAATACGATCGACGTCGTGCTTAGCCCCGAAATACGACCGCCCCAACTGCACGCCAAGAAACAGTCCGTAGGCCAATGCGGCCACGAGAAAGAGCCAACGAGGACGAACAAATCGATCGAATTTCATGGCTGAAGAACCAAGCGACGGGGAACAGCGGGTTGAGGAACAGCGGGTTGAGGAACAGCGGGTTGGGAAACTGGGAACGAACCGCTATGCCATCAAGTAGCGAAAACTGTTTTCAGCTTGTGTCCGTTTCGTGGGATCGTCGATGAACCGCAGAAGGCTAAAGAACCCGTAGAGCGTTTTCACGCGGTGTGTGAGGTGAGCCGACCACTGGGACTTACCGCCTTGTCGCCAGTAATCGGCGCTGCGCGGATCATACTCGGCCGGTACCAACGCACCCAGCTCGTCTGACACATCAGGCAGGGCTCGCCATAGTCGCAGATGGTAATGGTGTGTCTTCAATCCGCGTTGTGCCAGGTCGTTGTAGCCGAAACGCGAAAGCTCGGTGATTGCGGTGGCGTGATTGATAATGTGGAACAGGCTGCCGTAACCGCGACGGCGAGTCGATGCCAGTCGGATCATCGCATCAATGACCGCAGTCGCCATGTCCTGCTGATTGGTGTATGCAGGCAGATCATCCGGGGGAAGCGATGGAGGGTCGCCGATGATCCAGCCTCGGTCTAGCCCAAAGTAACCGCGTCCCGGACCCGCGTTGTCGAAACTCTGAATCAACTTGACGATTCCCTCGATGACCGCCGACGTGGCGTATTGCCGATGATCGTGTAGGGCCCGCAGAGCAATGGACGCGAAGATAACGTTGTGGCCCGACTCACGCAACTCGTCAATGTTCGCCGATAGTGCTTCGGCAATCTCCTGGATTCGATCGTCTTGCGAGTCTTCTTCCGCAAACGGCTCGAACATCTGGGCGATCGTAATGCCTAGCTTCTTGGGATCGAACCACAACGATTCCTCGCCACCGATGATCCGGTCCAATTCGTGCTGAACGGCCGCCACGACCCGTTCGTCCAGGTCCGGGTGTTCCTCGCCGAAGAAGTATCCCGCCGCAACGGCAGCTCCAAGATGCCCCGCCATACTGTTGGCTTGGTGAGCGCGGGCGAGCCCGCACAGGCCCTTGTACAGATATTCAAAGTCTACCATCACTGTGCCTGCAAGAATGCTGACGCGCATATGACCCAACCTCAGCATACTACAACTCCATGCCCCACGTAAGACGTGCGGTGTCGGCGTGTGCCAGCCAATACGTGATGTCAGCCGTTGCAATCGGCGAGTCGCTAGCGGCTCGGCCTGTTGATTCAATAGGAGTCGGCTCACCGATAAAGGCACAAACTGCGGCAACGAGTTCAAGCCAGGGCGAGCTTCTGGCCGAAAAGCTACTACAACCGGTTTGATTGGCACAATCGGACCGTTGTCGTTTAAGAGCACGAGGCTTCGGCCGCCGCGCACCCTGAGAGGTCTGTCCACGCTATGAGCCGAAGCCCAAGCCGTACCGGGTTTGCTCGAATCTGCCTTTTCGGCGCAGGTTTTCTTATCCTCGTGACGACATCATGCACCACAACGGAACGTGCCGCCACCTCGGGCGAGTCGCACTCGGACGAGACGCGACTGGACCGGGGATGGCCCAAGTCGAAGTCTCCATGGTTGCGCGCCGAGTATCCCTTGCTCAAGGTGTCGCTACCCGTCGTGTCGGGCGCGGAATACGTCAACAACGATGCTCTCTGTAAAGTTTGCCACTCGACTTATGTTGAGGCGTTTGAAAGCAACGTGCATCGCAAGGAGAGTTGCGAGGCATGCCACGGACCGGCTAGCCGCCACTTGGAGACGCGTGGCGAAGTGTCCGGGATGATCCGTAGTTTCACGAAGTTAAGTAAGGCAGAGCGTTCAGAGGTCTGTGCTCAGTGCCACGAACAGGACGGCTGCGCCCCTGGTATGGAATGGCGCAGGTCGTCGCATGCTCACCACGGGGTTGCCTGCACGGATTGCCACATCAAGAATCACTACAACGTTGCGGAAGGCAGCTCGGCGACGGCGCCCGATTTCACGCTGCTTCAACAGATCGAAGATTGGGTGCGTTTGGCGTCCAATCGTTCCGACGACACGAGTGACGATAACGCGAGCGTTCTGCGGAAACCCAAGGGGCGCGAAGACTTGCCTTCGTTGCGAGGGACTTCAAGTTTTCTGGGAGCTGTTGCACCTTACATCTGCTTCAACTGCCATGGCGAAAAGTACGATCTTGAGGCCGTAGCGCACCCGCACCAAGTGAACGGCCCGCATGGATTCAACTGTCAGACCTGCCACAATCCTCACGGCAATGTGTTGCCGACGGCGCGTAAGGAGTTGTGTCTGGAGTGTCATAATTCGTCTCCGGTGCAAGCGTGGCATTCGACGATCCACGAGCAGGTCGGAGTGATGTGCACCGACTGCCACGACCCTCATCCTCATTCCAGCGTTCGGCCGCTCGTCGACATCGCGCATACTTCCATTCGACGCCCGCAGCGCCTGCCGATGTCCGTCGATGACCCGAGCGTATGTTTCAAGTGCCACCAAGACGTTTTCGCACTAACTCAACTTCCGTCGCATCACCCGATACGCGAAGGCAAGATGACGTGTTCGGACTGTCATGATCCTCACGGGCAAGCCGAGCGAAACTTGAACGAGGACACCGTCAATTTGACGTGCTACAAGTGTCATGCAGACAAGCAAGGACCCTTCGTTTATCAACACGCTCCGGTCGAAGAGGACTGCTCGATTTGCCACAATCCTCACGGTGCAGTGACGAACAATTTGCTGCATCAACCGACCACATTCTTGTGCCTGCGCTGCCACTCGGGGCACCGGGCAGATGCGTCCGAACACTTCGGAATGGGCACGTCGGACATCGACGCTTTGGATTGGCAGCGGCCGATTTTGTACACCGACTGCACGCAGTGTCATCAGCAGATTCATGGGAGTGATCTGCCCTCGCAACAACGTAGTGGAGCATTCTTAAGGTAGGGGGGAGCTGTGCAACCGACTTGACGAGTCGTCACGGACGATTTGTCATGGATGCCAGCAGTATCAATGAACCGAAAAAAGTACGTACTCACCGTCGTCGCGTCGATGCTGATGGCGGCGTGTGCTAGCGGTGAGAAGCACGCTGTTGGTGGCGAGCCGCTCGCCCGGGCGGACGTTGGCGTCAAGCCGGCGGTGACATTGACGCCACCGCATTCGTCTCGCCCTAAGAACGTGCGAGTGGAAGTGTTTCGCCAGGCCAACGTGCACGATGTGTTCTTGCCACTCTCGGAACAGCGTTGGCCAGCGGCCGGCATGATCGTCAGCCGGTTTCAGACTCATTCGCTTCCACCGCCGATCTCGCGTGTGCCGACCAAGCCTCTTTCGATGAACGTGCCCTTTGCGATGAACGCGGTGCCGGAGCGAGTCCGAGTGCCGCCACCGGTCGACCGTTGGGATGCGAGCTCCGTTCGATGGGCGAAATACGATGGCGATGAACCGGTGCGATTCGGCGCGACGAGTCGGTCCGTGCGTCTGGTCGCAGCCGATCAGGATGAACCGTTGCCGCCACCGATTCCTGTTGACTTGGAGTGGTTCGGCGAAGACGAGGCGAATGATGTAACCCTTGGCGAAATCGAGGTGATCAGGGATCTGCTCGATCCGGACGGCATCCTGCAGGATCCAGTCGACTTGATGGGCTCGGGCATGCCGATGCCGAATCGCACATTGATCGCCGTTCGCGTCGGCTACTGGGCGGCCGATTACACGGGAAGCCCCGTTAAGGTTGGCGAATACCAGAGCTTGAAATCCTCAATGTTTCTGGATTTCGAAGGGTTGCACACGGACGGGCTGCGGACCTGGGACTTCTATGGAAGCGTTCTCGACAATGACGCACAGCAGGCAGGCGTGAGGTTCTATGGCCCCATCGTCTCGGGCCGGTTCGACTATCAGGGCTACCTGCGCCGTCTGGACCGCGATCCGTTCAGCGAGTTCGTCGACTTCGATCGGCAGCCGGCTCGGCCGCTGCCAGGGCCGCCGGAAAATTATCGCGACATGAAGGAAGATCTGACGGTTGGCGATGACTTCGCCATTCGCGTTCAAGAGCTGGATACAAGCTTCAGCGGTCGATTGACCGATCACATGAAATGGCGTCTCAATGTTTGGGGGATGCGAAAGCAGGGTGAACGTCAGGCCTCCGCGATGGCGCACTGCTTCACGGCGCCCAATGCGACCGATACGAACGGAAACCCGGTCACCGGCCAGGCGTGCCATATACTAAGCCAGAGTCAACGAATCGATTGGTTAACCGCTGAGATCGAGCCGGTCATCGAGGCGAAGTTCGGGCCCGTGACAGCGGAGTATTCTCGGACAATGCGCACGTTGACGACCAACGATCAGATTGTCACGCGGCCTTACGATCAGCTGGGGCTCACTGGCGAGCTGCCGTACGCCGTCGTCCCCGAGAACTACACGGCCATCGATCGTTTGAAGGTCGGGTTTGCTCTGCCGGAGCATCGTGACGGCTATGTGCGACTCTACTCAGGTCGGACCCACAACGAATTTCGCGACATCGATCGCGACTTTCGCGGGTTCGATTTGCGATTGACCGATCGGTCGATTGACGGAGTGACCGTTTCAGCATACGCAAAGAAGTATGTGCAGGAGGGTGAGTCGCCGAGGTTCCTGCTGGACTTCGAGGATGCGGCGAACATACGAGCTCCTATCAACTACGATCGAACGACGGCGGGCGTCAACGCCACATGGCGGCCTTTCTATGACGAGTGGTCGCTGCGCAGCCGTCTGCGTTTCAGTTCGGGGTACGAATATCGCGAGCTAGAGCGTGAGAATGCGATCTTCGAGGAGCAGGCCGTGACGGCAGATAACTCGTTCACGACAACGAATCGAGTCCATATGCGCGCCTCGATGAATTGGACTCAGACCCTGAAATCATACGTTCGGTATCGTGTCTCGTTTATCGACAATCCTCTCTATGCTGTTCCGACTCAGAACACAACGGTCAATACAAGTCTGCCAACGCAAATCCACTCGATTCAATTCGGAAATACGTGGTCACCTTCGCACAGCCTGTTTCTGCACGGCCTACTTGGCCTGAATAACAGCTGGAATCGCTCGGAAATCGCCAATTTCCGGGAAGACGACTACGATCTGGTTTTCACCGCGTGGTACGCGCCGACGGTTCGATGGTCGCTCTCGGGCGGACTGGCGTTCTATTCAAATTGGATCGACCAGGACATTACGCTGGGCTCGAAATTGAATCCATCGACTCTCCCGTGGGACTACGGCGGCCAAAGCGACGTCATTAATCTGGGAACGACTTATGCCTGGACGCAACGGATGACGTTGTCGAGTACGATCGACTTTGTGCGCGGCCGAAATGCTTTCGGTCAATTGAATCCATGGCCCGATTTGTGGACGTATTCCGATGTCAATGTCGAGACGACTCGGCTCGCGTTCGGAATCGACTACGATTTAGCCAGCCAGTCGACGCTCTATTTTCGATACCAGTTGTTCGATTACGACGACAAGTCCGCATTGATCGACGGAGGTACATCCGAGATGTACCTGTTCGGCATTAATGCGTTCTTCTAAGCTGTTGGGATTCCCACAGTTGGCGGTAGAGTCCGCATTCCTTCAGCAAATGCGTATGCGGTCCAAAGCCAACAAGCGTGCCGTTTTGCAGCACGACCAAGCGGTGGGCGTTCCGCAGTGTCGATAGGCGATGGGCGACAACAAAGCTCGTTCGCGACTCGAGCAGCTTGTCTAACGCTTGCTGAACGTTGGCCTCGGCGACCGAGTCCAAGCTGGATGTGGCTTCATCAAGCAGCAAGATGGGAGCATTCTTTAAGAAGGCGCGGGCAACGTTGATTCGTTGGGCCTGGCCGCGCGAAACGTCCCGGCCGCCGATGCCGACCACCGTCTCATAACCCTCTCGCATCGCACAAATCTCGTCGTGGATGCAGGCGGCCTGCGCCGCGGCTACGACTTCTTCGTCCGCCGCCGAAGGGCGGCCACAACGAATGTTCTCTCGGACCGTCGCCGAAAATAGAAATGGCTCCTGGGCAACGATGGCGACCTTTTCGTAGATGTCGCCAAGTCGTAGCGTTTTCAAGTCACGGCCATCAAAGCGGATCGACCCGGATGTGGGATCGTATAGCCTGACGATCAGATTCAGAAGTGTTGACTTGCCGGCCCCCGACGGACCGACAATGCCGATGGTCTCACCGGCGGCGACGGAAAACGTTATCCCCTTGAGTACCTCTGATTCATTGTAAGCGAAGCGGACATCCTCACAGGAGATAATCTGCGGCGTTGCCTCCAGCGAATGAGCATCAGCGTGCTCGACGATCTGCGGCTGTGTGGCCAGAAAGTCGGTGATTCTGGCCACCGATGCATGCCACGTTTGGATTTCGACGTATTGCTTGTGAATCAAGAGAAGGGGGGTGTGCATGACGCGCACCGCCATGACAAAGGCCAAGAGCGACGGCCAGCTCAGCTTTCCGTCAATCACTTGAAAACCACCCGCCAGCACGACAATGACAACGCTCAATCCTGCCAATGATTCCATTCCCACTCGCCCCAACGCCTGCAATCGCACCATCCGAATCAGTTCGTCAAAGTAAGTAGAGCCCTTCTCGACGCTCTCGCGGACTTGCATCTCTTCTCCGCGATAAGTCTTGATTACACGCATCCCTTTCAGAATCTCGAGGATCATATCGAACAGCAAGTAACCCGTCTTGCGAACGGAAAAGGAACGCACTCGCAACTGCTTCGAGATAAGGACAACCGGCAACGAAGCGACCGGCAGCACGAGCAGGACCCACACGGTCAAGTACAGACTGATCCACGCCGCCATCGTCATCAGTCCGATAACGACCAGTCCCTCGAGCAGCATGTTCGCCGCCGCATGAATGACCCTACGCATCTGCGTGACATCGGTACGGAGCGTCTGGATGACCTCACCGTAATTCTGTTGATCCGAGTACGGCACCGACAATCGCAGCAAGTGTCGAATCAGGCGTTCCATTACGCCCAATTCGATCACCTTGATGATACGCTGGACAATGATCTGGTTGTCATAGTAAAGGACGGCTCCCAAGACATACGTAAGCAACAACGATCCGGCCGCAACCCACAGAATCGCCGATTCTCCGAGCGAGTCCGCAATGATCTTGGTGAAGCCGGTCGGTTCCTCAACCGCACCCGCCAGAAACTCGCGAATAAAGAAGATCACCGCCATCGTCGTCAGTGCACGACCAACCGACGTTGCGACGAAGCGAAGAAGGAGTAGCTTCTTCCACTGAAACAGTGTCACGATGAGATGATAAATCGACCGTCCCATTGCTCTTCAGGTCACTTCTCTTCCCGCGACATGCGGTCAAAGGGCTGCTCGCCGACGGCCTTATTCGTCTTGGCCAGAAGGGCGAGCAAACAGGTAATGGACGATCTGCGGAATGCGGTCTCGCATCCGCTCGCAGACTCCCATGCGGAATCTGAAACGCTGCCGTAACTTTCTGGTTTCGTCGCATTTCTCGGCGTCGCCGAGCCACATCTGAACTTGGTTTCCGAGTCGACAGACTCGCGAATCTTGATCAAGCGGTCCAGTAACATCGCCCGGGAGATCGGCCGAGAGCAAACTCTTGGCCAGCCAAAGACCCAAATGGACAGACCGTAAACAATTGGCTGTCTTCGCCGTCAACTCGACTCGGTCCCAATCCGTAATGAGCCCGCTATTGGCAAGTTCGGCAACGTCGCAAATCCATCGAAGACGCTCCCACCAATGCTTCGTGCCATGAATACACAACACCGATAACAAGTCTTCGGGGCATAACTTGTGGAAGTGTGTTCCGCCGGGCAGCAACGCACGACCTCCACCCCACAACGCATCGAAATCGACGTGGTAGTTTAGCCATTCCGGTGCGAGATGCCAATGGACGTCGAGCGCCGCGTCATGCCGTTCAAACTCACAAGCGAAAACCTGACGATTCGCTTTCTCACGGTCCCACAACGATGTGAACCCCTGGGTCCGAAGCATCTGCTCGACGTCCGTGAAGTCGTCCGGATACACTAACAGGTCCAAGTCACCACACTCGCGCAGTGCCACGTCCCCGTACGCGTCTTCTGCCAGTGACGGACCCTTGAAGATCAGAGCGCGGAGTCCGGCGTCGTCGAACATCCTCGCGACGTCCGCCAACGCCTTGGATAAGCGGCGGCTTCGGATCGCAAGCTCGCTTGTGTGCTGAGCCAGCTCTAACAATACTGGGGCGGGCACCAGTCCGTCCGGTTGAGCCCGTAGTTGCCGGTACGTTAGCGGCCGAATCCGATGCCACCAACTTCGATTCAATACCGCTTCCCAATCAAGCGGCCGCCGGACTAACTCCCCGATACGGGCCAAAATTTCGTCGCTCGGCGATACACGGGCGCAGCACCGAAGCAGCTCATCCTCGAATGCCATCGAGCTCGCAGCGGCACGATTCACCATACCAATCAACATCCAGCCTGTTCCATTATCCCCGCTCTGGAGTATAGATTAGTGCCCAGAGTCCGTGCCTTCAACCGACTCGCAGAGCATTCCTTCTGCCGGTAGGATTTCGCTATGAAACAACGCCCCATCCTGCTGTTTGACGTGATGGACACGCTGGTCTATAACCCGTTTAATCGTGAGGTCCCCGAATTCTTCGGCTTGTCACAGGACCAGCTTATCCAAGCGAAGGATCCCACCGCGTGGCCCGAATTCGAACGCGGGTGGATCGACGAAGCCGAGTATTTCCGACGCTACTTCCGTGATCGGCGATCGTTCGATCAGGACCAACTCCGTCTGGTCATCAAGAACGCTTATGACTGGCTCGATGGGGCGGACACACTGTTGGGCCAGTTGAGTCGGGCAGGTTTCGAAATGCACGCGCTTTCGAACTACCCCGTCTGGTATCGGACCATCGAAGATCGTCTACACGTTTCTCGGTACCTCCAATGGACGTTTGTGTCGTGCTTGACCGGTATTCGAAAGCCCGCATCCGACGCGTTCTTGAGTGCCGCCCAAACGCTCGGTCGGTCACCCGACTCCTGCTTGTTGATCGACGACCGTGTCGAAAACTGTGATGCAGCCACTGCGGTCGGTATGCCGTCAATTCATTTTGTCGGTACCTCCTCTTTGTCCGACCAGTTGCAGCAACTTGGCCATCCTTTTCTCAGGAATGACTGAGCCGAACGACGAATCCCCAGAACCCCGTTCCTGCACCGCCTGCGAGCTGACGCAAGCGGCTCTCGCCAGGCGGCTTGCCGACGCCGAAAATATCTCACTAGACCCCCTGGTCATCCTGCTTTAATCGTTTGGCGGGGTCGGTTAAGCCGCAAACTCGACCCAACTCGGACAGTGTCAAGACCGTCGTTCCGGTTGTACGACGTGTGCGTAAAAAGAGTGATGGGAGGGGCGAATCCGCACCGACCCTACAAACAGCATCGATGGACTGTCGCCGAGTCGCGTGCGACGCGTGACGTCGAGTCTTGGAATGAGTCAACGATGGGTTGCTGCACCGCGCGATGAAAATACAACCGCTCCTTACCATAGTCTTACTCTGCCTCGTCGGGTCGGCGGGCTGCCGTTTGGCCCAGAACGCATGGCTGACGACAGTTTCCGAGCCGATTCATTATCCGCGTAATCTGGATGAGAAGTTTTCCAAGAAGCGATTTGCGGCCATGGCGGAAGTGGCGTTGGAAGAGGCCAGGGCGTGTGCTCGAGCCGAACGCGACGACTACTACTGCGACCCGTACACGATTGACCATGAGCGTGGCTTCGTCGACGGATTCGTGGACTACCTCGTTGCCGGTGGAACGGGCGATCCTCCGCCGTTGCCACCTCGCCGGTATTGGCGCGGCAAATACCAGACTCCCTTCGGACAACAGTGCGTGCACGACTGGTTTGAGGGATACAAGCACGGCGCCGTGGTCGCGCGTGCCAGCAATTACCGATCGTTCATGATGGTGCCCGTGTCGGACGCCGTCACCGCAAACGCGATGCAATCGATCTACGGTCGTATCTCGGCAAGCGACGAGGATGAGGATGACGAGGCGAGCACTGTTTCGGGTGACGACGTCTATGCAGAGTCGGATTCGCCGCTGGAGCCTGAGCGGCCGGTAACAACACCGAGCGTATCACGTTTGCAACGCATTCCCAAAATCGAACACGAATGAAAACCAACTGATGCGAAAACACTTACACGCCAGTACTGAACTTCCACTGATCCAGAAAACAGTGCAGCGGCTTCAGGTTGCGGTTAGCGTGCTGATCCTGACTACGGGGTTCTCGGGCTGTGCGGCGATGACGAATCCCACGTTGAATGGGATACCCGTTCGACGCTTGCCGACCGAGCTGCTGGTGGGCCCGCGTCGCGAGCACCTGCAAATGTTGCCGCTCACGGCCTTGCGCCAAGACCAACCGGAGGACTACCTTCTGGCCGCGGAAGATGTCCTCGGTGTCTACATTCCCGGAGTTCTTCCGCCCACGTTCGACAACCAGCAGCTTCCCGCGCCGCCGGTCAATTTTCCGTCGCGGATCGACGGTGGTGCGGGTCTTCCACCCTCGATGGGATTTCCGATCTCGGTTCGTAAGGATGGCACGATCCGACTGCCCCTGATCGATCCGATCCGAGTGGACGGTCTGAGCGTTGACGAGGCAACCGACGAGATTCGTCGTGCTTACTTGGACAAAGAGATTCTACCCGCGGGGCGTGAGTCAATTCTGGTTTCGTTAATGCTACCTCGGCAGGTCCGCGTGCTAATTCTTCGACAAGAAGTCGGTGGATTTGCCTCAGGCGGCGGAGTCGTGAGTATTTCGGCGAGCAACGTTAAGCAAGGCACGGGGCACGTCGTGATGCTGCGAGCCTACGAAAACGATCTGCTCAACGCACTGTCGTATTCAGGCGGTTTGCCCGGACTCGATGCGTATGACGGAATCTTTATTTTCCGCGGAGGTATGTCGAACGCGAAGTTGAAAGAGCGAATTCGGCAACGAGACGTCGAAGACGACCCTGTCACTTGGTCAGAACTTGGTATCGAGATTGTCCACATTCCGACGCGCTGGCCCGCTTGGGAGCCGCTTCCGTTTCAGCCGGAAGACGTGATTCTGCATAAAGGCGACGTCGTCTTGATCGAGTCTCGGACCCGCGATTTCTTCTATACAGGCGGGTTGATGCCACGAGGCGAATTTCAGCTGCCCCGTGACTACGATCTTGATGTGTTGGAGGCGATCGCTCAAGTCCGAGGGACACTGCTCAACGGAGCTTTCGGCGGAAATAACCTGAATGGTTTGCTGATTCAACCCGGCGTTGGGAATCCGAATCCTAGTGCGCTGACGGTCGTTCGCCGAACGCCCAACGGAGGTCAGATCCCGATCAGCGTCGACTTGAATCGCGCGTTGCGCGATCCTCGCGAGCGAATCATTATCCAGGCCGGCGATCTGCTCATCCTGCAGGAAACGACGGGCGAGGCGTTCTCGCGATACTTTACCAACGTCTTCAGCTTCGGACTGATCTCCCGAGTGATCGACCGCGCCGATACCACAGGCACCACTTCGCTGGTCGTGCCGTAGCGGCGGCAAGTGGAGCAATGCGTCGGGCTTGTCGCGAAACGTGTAACGCGCACGTGCCGCTAGGTCCGATCGGCGACCGAATTCAAAGTCGACCGGACGAGATTGCAGGTTTCGGAAAGTTCGGCCGATTCAAGCACGAATCCCGGTATGCTCTTCGCAATGCGAGCGGCCGCCTCAAGTCCGGCGTTGGGGTGCGACAGCTGATTGAGAGCGTTTGCGTAGAGACGAACGCTTGATTCACCAGGACCAATGAGCCGGATCGTCGGCTCGCTCGCCTCCGGGCAGTACGTCAAGAAAATAATCGCCGAGATCGGATGTTGACGCGGTGTCGACACACGCGGTAAGTACCTGACGGGCACATGGAAACTGTGTTCCGTTCGTACCGTCTCTACGGGCAGCTGATAAGAGAGTGGCGGCGGTTGTTTGATGCACAGCGCGTGAGGGTACGCGTAGACTGTCATCGTATCGAGATCGATCGGGGCGAGTTCGTCGCTCAGATAGGCGCAGCCGTGATGTAACAGAGCCCACATCATTGTCGACTTGCCCGATCCCGATTCGCCGACTAGCAAGAACGCATTTCCGTCAACCTCGGCGGCCGCAGCGTGCAGGAAGAAGAGGTCAGTACGGCACCGCTGAAGTCGCAATATGATCTCCAATTCAAGCCGATGGAGGAAGTCGCACGCGTCGAAAGACAAGATGTCGTTCGCGCCAGTCCGCGATACTCGAATCTCGTCGGATGCATCTCGCGCTACACGGTAAAGAACATTGCGCTCCGCGTCGCGCGACGCCATGTGATCCCAATTGGCCCGGACTAATTCATGCAACTCGACGTCCGAGCAATCGATCGCGAAGTGTTGTCCGAGGATCTCAAAGCCAAGAATACTTCACCTATCCGGACAGACTTCTAGAGCTCGCCGTTGAACACGCGATTGATGAAACCGGGCCCGCGCCGTTGCAGTATTTTACTCTTCGGCCTACGCTGCGGAGCTCGTGGAGGTCGCTCGGGGCGTGGAGGTCGCTCGGGGCGCGGAGGTCGCTCGGGCCCTGTCGATCCTCCTCTCGCAAATGCTGGTTGGACCGTTAGCGTTAGGATCACAGGAGCGATGTACGCGGCTTTCTTGACGAAGTCTCTTCTGGATCGTTCAACCGACATAGTCGTAAGCTCCGCCTCTGTAGCCCGTACCCTACTCGGTGATCAGCCTTCGTTCGAGTAGCTGGTGAATGACTTTCGAAACGTCCTTCTCAGCCACCCGCTCGTCGACGTCGAACCTCTGCGTCAACCGATACGCAATCTCCACAACGGATGCGCTGCCGTCGCATTGTGCCCAAATATAACTCGCGGTCGGGTTGAGTTGGTGCACCTGTCCGCGTTCGTCGTCCAGAACCAACATTTCACCGACGACCTCTTCCGTCTTGAAGCCGGCTCGTTGGCGGTAGCAAGTGTCCAACTCGACGTCCTTGGGAACCCGATCCGGCATCCGAGACCTCCCGGGAGAAGATGACGAAACGCCCACACGGCCGCATTCTACCATTTCCTCGCTGTCTTGCCTATTCCTCGGCTAGGGGTCTGCCCGGATAGGTGATCGGTTCGCCCTTTTCTAGGCGCCATTTATGTGTTGGCGCTATTTATGTGTTGGCGTTATCGTGTGTTGGCGTGAGTTTCTTCGAGAAGTCCATGCTGGTTCAGCCAGGCCGCACAAAACTCGAGGCCCTGTTCGGCGTTAACCCTCGGCGCATAACCGAGTTGGCTCTTTGCCTTAGCCGTGTTGTATTCGGCGCGAACACCGTAAAGCCGTAATTGTTCGCGAGTCGGTGTTAGCTTAAGCGTGGACTCGGTAAGGCTCATGGTTCTGGCTGCCAACGCACTCTTGGCATGAAGCGACGTGATTGTTTTGCCGAATCGGGCGAGTATAAACTTCGCTGCGGAGCGGACGGGAATGAACAGCCGTGCC
Organism: Planctomycetota bacterium; assembly: GCA_024277285.1. The sequence continues at coordinate 38,838 of JAJRVM010000291.1, read as the reverse complement.
TTGACGGCGATCGGAAACGTATTGATCTCGCACAGTGGCGCGCGGCCGAGAGCGGAATTGAAGTGCACAAAGTACTCGTTCCAAGTCATCGCGTCGGAGCCGCTGACATTGAAAAAGTGCCCGGGTGCACGGGTGGACGTGAGTGCGCGCGAGATGGCCTGAACGACATCGGTCACATAGACAAGGTTGCAGGTTCCCTCGCCACGTTTTCCGAACGTGCCCCATGTCCCCGACATCAAACGTTTTGCGAAGCTTACCGTCCAGGCTTCACTGAACGGTCCGTAGATGATGCTGGGCCGAAGCACCGCGACCGATACGCCTTGTGCCATAAACTTCTCACACACCTTTTCTGCCTCGATCTTGCAATGAGCATAGAAGTTGCTTTTGCTACGTCGCTCATGCGTTTCATCGATCACACCATCCGCTTTTCCGTAGACGGCAACGGAGCTGATATGGACGACGCGGCCCACATCGTGCCGCTGGGCTGCCGCAAGTACGTTTCGTGTGCCGTCCACGGTGACCCGTTCGTTGCCCACAGCGCAATGGACCACCGCATCGCAACCTTCGAGAGCGGAATCCAGTTGTTCGGGGACGAGGATATCACAGGGGACGATGTCAACCGTGTGACGGGCAAGACGGACCGCGCTGTTCCAGCTGCGAATTCCAGCACGCACGGGGATTCCAGCTTGCAGGAAGCTTTCGACGACCCATCCTCCGAGGAATCCGCCGGCGCCGGTAATGAGAACTTTTTGCATGATCCATTCCGTCGAGAGATTGGTTAGTGATACGACGTGGCACTCAGTCCCGCGATATTCGGATCCTTGTTGTACCATGGCGCATCAAACCGCTTCACTTGTTGATACGCCTCGTCAATGACACCGATCGATGGAGCAATCTGGTCGGCTGTAAACAACGGTGACTCGACGCCTTGAATGGAACGAACATAATTCCGTACTAATTGCCAAGCATACTCGTAGTGAGGCAAGGGCTTGCCGGCCTCGATCGTTTTCGTCGTGCCGTCGCGTTTGATCTGGAAGCGTCCGAAGTCGAAGAGTCTTCCTTGGATCGTCGCGTCATCGCCTTCGATGGTGTAATGATTGGCCAATCGATGGAATCGACTGAACTTGATGTTGATCGCTGCCTGCTCGAGCGCAAGTTGGACGTCCATCAGGCCCTCAACTCCGCCGAACGCGTCATATCGAGCTCGCTCGACACGCGGACACGCTCCAAGCCACCAGCAAAGCACGTCGATCGAATGAGCGCCTCGATCAAGAAACACGCCCCGCGTGTCGGGATCGCGAAGATAAAACGAAGATGCACTTTCCCACGCGAATTGCGTCCCGTCGAAAATGGAAATCCGCCGAAGGGTTCCCAGCTCGCCTCGATGAAGCAGTTCGTGGACACGGCGGTACGAGGGGAAGAGCCGGCGATAGTTGTTAACCATCGCGATGGCGCCGGTCGCGGCGGCAGCGGCGACGATCGCGTCAACCTGTGGTGTCGTCATTCCCAGAGGCTTCTCGACAAATACGTGCTTTCCTTGCTCGAGGAAGAAGACGGATTGTTCGGCGTGGAACTTGTGAGGAGTCGTGATGATCGCGGCATCGACGTCCGTGGGTAGCGATCGATAGTCCGTGCACGATTGCTGGATCTCGAATTCTCTCGCGACGTCCCGGGCTTGTTGTATCGATCGGTCAACCAGAATGACCGAGCGGCGAAAGTTATTGTACTTGTTGAGCACTGGCAGGAAAAACTCTTTCGCGGCGGCTCCGCAGCCAATGACGGCAATCCGCGGGAGTTCGGCTTTTTTCGCTGCTCGGTCGTCTGTGGTTGTCGTCATTACTAATCGGTGGGGGTTCCAGATGGTTTTACTCGACGAAGCCAAACGCTGTTCGCCCAATGCGTTGATGAATCGGCATCGGTGAGTCTGGCTGATAAAGATCGATCTTGAAACGGTCCAAGACGTGAAAGCAGGACCGCAGTTCCTGATCATCGAGTTGTGATCGCCAGGAGTTGAGAAGCTTGTGGGAATTCCCCTCTTTGATCAGCTGCTTTCGCTCGGCCGTGCTCTCGCGCCTGGTTGACCGCGACGGGTTTACGACGCGAGCGAGCATCCTTTGGCGATCCACCAGATTCAGTTCGCCGGACAGATGCTCGACAACCTTTTCCGTATGGGCGATCAAATCTTCGTAGCTGACATATCGCCACTCGGGATGCTCCGGAAGAAGCCTAAGCATAGGGAGATTCTCGAGTGCCCAGTCCAGAACTCGCCACTGAAGCTCGGAACCGCAGCGGTAACGGTCCCAGCAATACGTCACAAGATCATCGTCGAGCCAGTGCTGGACATACGACGCGTTCCGGAGCAACCCCTTGCCCGTTGGGTACCATCCAACGTTGGCAACCGAGACGGCCTGGGCGATCGGGTGACGCGTCAAGACGACCGTGTCGACGTCAAAATGCTCTGACATCCAGAGGATCATGGTCTTTGCATCGGTGATCTTCAGACAGAGGCGATCGTTCGAAAAGTGGAACTCCTTGCGCCAAAACTTCCAGGGCAGGTTTGCCCGTTCACGGCCGCTCAACAAGCCCTGGACGTATTCATGAAGTAACGCTTCTTCATCCGCGTCGGGGCAAGCGATCTGACCGTAGGGAAACAGCGGCATCAGGTTGATGTTCGTGGGACTCGCTGTATATAGACCGAAGGGTTGGTCACTGAACATCACCCCCTGGTTAACACTGATCACTTCCATGAGCAACGAACTGCCGCTACGGCGTGAGGCATAGAGACAGATGGGGCGCTGAGTTGGCGTAAAGCGAATGATGTGTCGCCAAATCAGTTCCTTCAAGAACAGGGCGAAGGCTGAACCGATAGGATTCTTGGATTGCCTCAGCACTTTGGAATGGACGGGACGCACAATGTTCTGCTCTAACGGAATGGTCTCGTGTGATGTCGATGAACTTACCTGCATTACGTGGTCTGCCCGAAGTCGAGTTGCGGTTCGGGTTCATCGACTGCGTGGGGTAAAACACGTGATGGCCGATAATCCGCCTGCCAGTCGTGCTCCCAAAACCCCGTCAGGTTCCAAAGGTTTCCGAGCCCCAGAAAGATCGTGCCAATGAGCGCTGTCGAGCGAATTCCGCCGATGCTATAGTCTCGGAACAGTGAGGTCGTTAACGTCAAGATCAATAGGCTCCGGACCAGCGACTCCTCCAACGGATACGGCGTCGCTCGACAGACGCGAGAGAACGGTACTAGATACAATAACGAGTAGACGAACGTCGCGATCAGGCCCGTATCGACGGTCTTGGTAATGAACGTGTTATGGAACGTCGTTCCCGCACCGCTAAATCCGGATCGTCGCAGTATCTTATGGGCATCCTCGGTCAGTTCCGTCGATGCCATGAGGCCGTGCCCCTTCCATGGCTTCTCCCGGATCGCAGTGATTGCATACTTCCATGCCTCATCTCGGCCTGACAATCCGCGTTGGACACGCATGTATCCTGAGAGGCCTGGGATGGATGCCAGAGCCGGAAGGATCACGAACGGTAAGATGATCCCAAGTGTTACGGTTGCAAAGAAAAGTGGTCGTGATCGGCGAAAGATCTCGGGAAGAACCATGAAGCCCGACGCCAACCCAACGCCAAAGATTGCCGCGCGACCTTGAGATATGATCATCCCGAGCAGCGTCATCATCAAGCAGACGAGATACAATTTGCTGGCAGTCTTGCGAAACGCGTACAGTGAACAGAAAATGCCGATCGCCATTTGAAAGGCGTGCCCCTCGCCATGTTCAAAGATGCCACCGCTGGCGATGATCCCTGAGAACGTCGCGTAGGACGTTTTGTTACGTATCGGCAATCCAAAGAAGCTGTTGAGGCCGACGGCGCCGGCGAACGACGGAATTGCCAACACTGCACTCATCAACGCAATGAGCTTGATCGAGGCGACAAACAGATGTTTGTCGATCAAGAAAATCATCGGAAGAAGAACGTAACTGGCATATCCAAACAGCGTGTATACGATGACTTGATCGAGCTTGGACCCATGGTGAAATCCGACACAGATGACCAACAAACAGATCGTGTAGAGGTGCAGGGGCCAAGCGGTGAGTAGGACGGGTTGGATGAGGCGACGAGGATACTTCTGCAATAAGAACAACGCCATGAAGCAGGCTGCGGCGCCGGCAATCATCAGCATTTTCGCTTGGTTGCGTTCCTTGATTACCAGCGTGTCGTAAATCACGCTGAACGTAAAGATCAACGCGATCGTTAGCAGAGCGAACGTTTTTCGGTAGGGAATGGCAATCATGGTTACGTGATCAGCCTGCGAATTAGCCGTGCCGTGTCGCCAAGGTCGACAAAGAGCGATTCGGGAAGCTCATCGATGTGCGTGCGTAAACGCGAATAATCGTCACGACTCATCTTACACAACATCGTCGTCAGGTGATCGATGTACGGAGCTTCGAGTGAAATGCCGAGTTCTCGCTCACTGACAACTCTACCTGTCTCGTAGCCGTCGACGGCCAGAGCCGGGACACCGAAATATCCACCCTCGTAAACTCGATTGGGGATGAGCCACCGAGAATTGTCACCGTCGGAAAAATCGGGGCACCAGTTAAAGTGGACGTGCGAATAGATCTCGGGAAGTTGGTCGGGAGCGTTGTATTCCCCGGCGAAGACCATATTGGGATGCTCGTCGGTCGTACGCGACATGACGCCGTCGCCGAGCAGCGAATCGCAACCTCGCATGTAGATTCTCACTCGATCAGGAAGAGCCTCGGCAACTGCGGTGAGGATTCGAAGACTCTCACGACAACGAAGATTGCCGAACCAACCAATGGTCCAGACGGGGTGGGGGCCATCGAGAGCCATCGCGAGCGGAAAGTCGAGTGCCGTTCGGTGGGAAAACACGTTCTCTCTCGGCCACTTGTTTTCCAGCAGGAACGTTTCGCCATGATAGTGTTGTCGTGCTTGGAAGTATTCGCTGACGTAGGCCGGCGAGCTGACGATCAAGATCCGGCACCGGTTCAGCACGCGACGCTCGACCCACCGCATGATGGCGCCTCGCACACTTTGCTGAGTCAGAATCGGGTGGATGTCCAGCACTTCGTACACCAGCGGGGCGCGGGACCAGGTTATCAGGCGTCCGATCAACGCGAGGATCGCGAGGTCCAGGTTTCGCGCGTAGATCATCGTGCTGTCTCGCCAATTTCGTCGGTACGAATGGATCGTCCAAAGTGACGTGAAGCACATCCAAATGCGAGCAGCCAGCCGTCGCTCGGTACTCTTACCCAGCTCGACGTTCGGCCAATCGGCTTCAATTCCCACGTTGTAGCGATCACGGCGGAAGCTGAAACTAAGCAGCTCGTGACCGAATGCCAGGAATGCATGAGCGCGTTTCTTCACAGCGCTGTCGGTAAAATCGGGAGCAACGTAGATGATCCTTTCGCACGCCCTACCGCCAGGCGACGACGAGACCTTTTCCGACCTATTTGAATCTTGGGTCAACACGAGTGTTCTCTTAGACGCCGGTCGTCACGGACAGCCGTCTCGTTGGCACCTTGCAGCAACGCTTCCATCCGATCGATGGCCGTCTCTCGGTCGTAATCTCGAGCACGGTCGAGACAATTTTGCTGAAGCTTCGTAAATGCCTCGGTGTCATGCCCGAAACGCGCGAGTCGCTCGGGCAACTCGGCAATCTGCGACCATTCAAGGGCGACTCCCAACGAATGGGTCGCGACTTCGTGCCCGAGAGGCCCGGTGCTGTCGGACACGGTCAGGATCGGCGTCCCGAGGGATATGCATGGAATCAGTTTGCTCGGCAAGAACGACGACCCGGCGCCTTGTGTCTCCGAGATCACAAACCAATCGGCGGCGTGGATCGCACTCACGAAATCAGCGTCCGACGTGAGTGTACCGAATGAAAATCGTGCGTCGCCGCTCTCCTCAATCCATTCCCGCACAGCACCGGCCTCACCTCCAGCTCCGCGAATCTGGAAATGAAAGTCAAGGTCAAAGCGACTCAGTTCCTTGCAGAACCTCAGCAGACCTTGCTTCTTACCGATCGTTCCGCAGTACAACAGCTTGGTAGTCGTTTGAGGGTGCCGACCCCGTTTGCTGGGCAGTTGTTGGACGTGCCGAGCCAAAGATCCGACAAGCCAGTTTGGACACAGATGCAGCGTTGTCTTCTTGCCTTTCACCTTGCTGAGTTGATCCACCATGCCCGGCGAGATGCTGCTCCATACCTCCCCTGCATTGAACAACCGTTTCTGGACAAAGGATGCCACGAAATGAAATCCTCGCGAGTGATTAATTCCCGTCGCCAGGCCGGCTTCGGCGGGAATGTCCTGGATGTTCACCCACAGCAGCTCGCGGCGGAATATCTTGCGAAACGCGGCGAAAGCGACACTTCCCAGCAGTGGGCAGAAGACCATCACTGCGTCGTATCGTTCGTCCGAAAACAAGCTCCGTGATAGACTCAGTGGAAACGACAGCTCGTGGAACAACCGTGGCAGCAGGCGAGATGGGTGCTTCGGAATGAACAACCCATGGCGCCGTATACGAACGTTTGCGACGCGTTCGTGTTGGATTCGCCAGGGGCTTACATCACGTTTTAGACGCCACTGCGGATAGTAGGGATAAGTTGTGTACACGGTGACGTCGTGTCCACGTTCCGCAAGGGCATGGCAAAGGTCTGTTGCAATGGCCGCGATGCCGACGCAATCGGGTTCGTAGAGCATCGTGATGACAAGCAGTTTCATCCAGACAGGTCCACTTGCAAGGTCGATATCCCGTTCTAGACGGCCCCGCGCCCAGAAATGACGGCCTTAAACGTGCGAAGAAAAACTCTGGTATCGAGCCAAAACGACCAGTTGCGAATGTAACGGCTGTCGCATGTAATGTAGGTCTCCGGGTAACCGTTACCCCGGTTGGATACTTGCCACAGACCGGTGATTCCTGGTGCAACATTCTGTCGGTAACATCGAAATCGTAAATCGAACTCGTCCAGGTGGTATTCGGGCAGAGGGCGTGGACCGATGAGGCACATGTCGCCCATCAGCACGTTCCAGAGCTGAGGAAGTTCGTCCAGGCTACTCTTTCGCAGAAACTGCCCGACGTACGGCACGATGCGAGGGTCGTGGCTGAGCTTTTTTTCTCGCTCCCACTGCTCTTTGAGCTCCGGGCACGAATCCAAATAGTCTCCCAAGATTTCGTCGGCGTTACCCGTCATCGTTCGGAACTTCCAGAGACGGAATCGACGGCCACCACGACCTATCCGCTGTTGACCATAGAGCACGGGTCCGGGCGAGCTGAACCGGATGGCGGCTGCGATGACCAAAACGATTGGGAGCGAAAGAACGATGCCTATGGCGGCAATCGAGGCTTCGCAGGCCCGCTTCACGAGAAAAGTTGTCGGCGAGCGCAGGCGATTGTGCACTTCGATTCCGTTGAATCCGCCCAGTGTCCACGAGGAGCGTCCGACGAGCGGAAGACCTTGCCTTAGGACTGGGGAGACGACCGACAAGCAGGGAAACCACTCCGCGCACGCTACGAACCAGTGCACGGACCGAGTATCCGACTCGTCGGGCATCGTGACGATTGCCCGATAGACGTGATACTGACGTACCGCTTTGGCAATGCTCTTTTTCGCATCGAATCGGATGACCACGTCTTCGTCGTCCATGCCATGGTAGGTCCCACGGACAACGTCGATGGAGGTGTCGATGCATGTGTCGATGGGCGTCAATCCCAAATGTGGATTGGCCAGTAGTTGCCGATTGAGCGAACCAATTGCGCGCGAACGCGAGTCGGCAATGGTGAGTACCGGCTGTCTCCACCAGCGGAAACGGCCGAAAACTCGCCTCGTCACTAACCGGCCCCCTGGGACCGAGACCAGACTTACCGCCCACGCCACCACCAGCCACTTTGCGATCGGTCGCGGAATGTCGAACGTGAGGACGGCGAGGATCAACAAAAGGAACACGTAGCTGGCGTACGTGATGCAACGGCGAACCTCAACGCGTGCCGTGAGGCCTACGCCGGGATAGAGTCGTGCGGCAAAAAACACGAAACCCAGCCCACACGCTAAGTGGACGTGAATCCCCGATACGAGTTTCGACAAGCTCGGTGAGACCGGCAGGATCCAGCCAGCGAGTGATAAGGCGCAGGCCAAGCCGACCTGGTCGGATACGGCCAGTGGTAACGCCGTGCGAAAGTTTCCGACAAGAAACCGTAGGCTCCACGCGACCGACTGAGGCGGCACACTCGAGTCAGGCAGCGTCTCGTCACCCGTTGTCGCATGGGGTGTCGCATGGGGTGTCGCATGGATCTTGCGTCGTGGCTGGATGGCGGATCGCGTTACGCTTTGACGGTAGTCGCCATACATTATCGGACGAATGTCATCAGACTCCACTTCAGGTTACTCCCTGTTGTTCGTCAAATTCGTTTCGCGGGTGACACATCATGAGGTAAATATGCGACCGATTCATTTCGGTAGCCTCGTGCCCCGGCGCCGCCGATTCCATTGACGACGATACCGATGGGACGGATATCGCTAGCATCCAATATGGTTTTCGCCAAGCCGGCGCGAACGCGCGCGTCACGTGTAGGTCTCAACGCCAACAGAACGCCATCAACTTGTGCGGCAATGACGCATGGCGCTGAGGTGGCCAAGAGCGGTTCAGAGTCGATGAGAACATAATCATACTCAGTTCGCACGGCGGTGAGAAGATCACGGAAACGGTCCGACGTCAACAACTCGGAACGATCTGTCGTTTCTGAGCCCGCCGGCAACAACCAAAGCCCATCCACCGTCGTCGGTTGCACTGCGTCGCCAAGTAGTTCGGCCGATGTGACCATCGAGCCTAACCCGGGCTCCTCCGCGACGCCGAAGATTTCGTGCTGACGTGGTCGGTAGGAATCGGCATCGATCAGAAGGACACGTTGCGCCAGCTGAGCGATGCTGATGGCCAGGTTGGCGGCTACGGTACTCTTTCCATCGCCTGGACTAGGACTTGTCACCAGAATGATGCGGTAAGCCGAAGAGCGTTGATGGATCATCAGCGTCGCACGAAGGCTCCGATACGCCTCGCTTTGCGGCGATCGATGTTGGAAACGCGTACAGAGCATCGGATCCAAGATGAGCCCACTGTCGAGCCGTTTTCTGTCATTATCGTCGGCCGGATCATAGCTGGGGATTTCCCCAAGTACGGGGGCACCCATTCGTGTTTGGATTTCCACGCGTGAGTGAAAACTCTTGTCCATCATGTCGGCAAACAATGCCCCGACGAAGCCCAAGAAGAGGCCGCCAAGAAGCACGCCAGCGACCGTCAGTTTCAGGCTTGGAACGACTTGCTCCGCCCATAGCGGTTCGGCGATCACGCGAGCCTGGAAGCCGCCGTAGCCCTTGACTAAGCTCGCCTCCTGTAACTGGCTGATGATACCGTCGTACAGTTGTTGCGTGCGATCGATGCCGCGCCGATAGCCCTCGTCCTTCAACTGGTAGCCGCTCAATTCCTTGGCTGTTTCATGCTCCTCCCTATACAGCTTCGACAACAGCTCCTCGGACATCTTGGTTCGATCAAGTTCTTGTTCGAGCGACTGCATGTAGATCGCAACGGCATCGGCGTCCGACGTCTCGCTCCCGCCCGACGGGTCGCCCGAGTCTTGGATGTAGGCCGTTGACGGTAAGGCGAGAAGTTTTCGAGCGGCGGCGATCCGTTGCCGGATGGTGGCCACACGCGGATGATTCGGTCCGAAGTGCTCGAGTAGCTCCTGTTCCCGGTCCGCCAGCTGTAGGATCTGGCTGTCAATCGCCGTCGACACGTTGGCCGTGGTTGTGTCCGTTGTTTGTTGCTTTCGTATATCAGTGACTAGCGCTAGCAGGTCGCGGTCGTTGATGTTCTTGCTCTTGGCGTTCTGGATCGATTTCAATTGTCCTTCGATCTCGGTGCGGCGAATCAACAGCTCCGTTCGCTGCATCTCAATCGCCTCAAGCCGAGCCTGCAGGGGATTGACTTCATCTGTCCCACGCGAGACCAACGGAGACGCTTCTCGAAAGTGAACGTAGTCGTCTTCTTGGCGTTGGAGATTATGCTCGAGCAGGTCACGCGCTTCGCTAATCAAACGCACGGTGTCGTCGGACATGTCGCGATGGATCTCGTCGAGAAACTCCATGTAGCTGTCGAGCACCGCCTGGACAACCACGGAACATTCGTCTTCGACCGGGCCCCGATAACTGAGCGTCATGATGCTGTCCGCGTTCTCACCCAGATCTCGCTGCCCTGCTTTGACAGCCAAGTCCTCGATGATGATTCCACTCAGATCCCAATCCGGATCGTACTCGGCAAAAGTCTTCAGTGAGTGAAGGTTCGATAGCTCGACCGCTCGCCGGACAATCATCGGACTCACAATCACGGCTCGATGAGTCGCCACATAGTCACCGAAACTGGTCTCATACTGCCGGTCACGTGTAATGACTTCCGGCCGTTTTTGAACTAACAATACGTCCGCCATGGCAAAATACTTGGGCGGGATGAATAGGTAGTAGAACACTCCGATGAGACCTGCAAAAACCATGCCTAACGCAACGACTCCCTTGCGTCGCCAGAACAAGTCGAGCAGGTCAATCGTCGACGCAAGGCTTAGCGGATCGCTCGAGCGAGGGGGAGTCGGTTGCGCGTCTCGATTCATGATTTAGGCTCTATCGTGAAGTCCCCGAACCATCATGTCTCACGGTCATGCAATTCCGCCTGGAGTTCGCTGCCTTCAAGACTTGTCGCCAGCTCGCAGAAGTTGGCGATGGTGTCTCGTAGGTCTGTCGAATTTTGTTTGACGCTTCCTTCCGTCAAGCGTCCGTCAACGTCTTCAACTCCTAGAAATCCGAGCAGTCTGGACTGCTCGCTAGCACGAAAGAGGCTTTCGTACGTGACGTCGATGGAGGGCTGCCTTGAATGGGCGAGTGATGAGTGGATGATATCGTAAAACTGGTTATTTTGTGAGATGTGATTCAGCAGGTCGGCACGGTCTACCGTAACTCGTGGACGCGGACACACCAGCTCTCCCTCGCTGTAGACCTCCCACTGTCGCGTCTCCTGCGCTATCCTCTCCGAAATATACGTCTTAATTCGGTTTCGGCGCCGAAGCACGATCTTCTTAATGTCCGGATCCTCCAGAATTCGCCGAATAGCGGTCTCATTTTGCCCGCGGGTCCATTTGAAGCCCACGCAGCGGAATCCTTGGCCCGTCTGCCAGATGCGATCCAGGAAAACTAGGGGGGCACGGTCGCGATCGGCAAGCGTCCCAAGTTCGTGGGCGTCATCCCGGTGAGTTAGCGCGGTGAAGATCCCGTCGGGGTTAAAAACCTCGTGGTGACAAAGGATATCTGGGTGCGAATTCAATAAAGTGCACAACAGATTGCTGCCGGTGCGAGGCGCGGCAATTATGGCAAATCGCAACATCAACTCGCTGCCTTGTGTCCTTTCGGAGTGTTCGTCCTGCAATGGGTTCGACCGGGCCGTCGGCTCACATTCGGATCTCCGTCCGATACAGTTTACACGGGCTGAGGCCATCGCCGTCGGTTCGACGATACTGCTCCCAATACTCGCCTGCTCGGATCGAGTTAACATTCGTGTTGTTGAAATCGGAACCGAATAAATGGAGATGAGGGTTCACCTCGGCAAGCTGCTTAGCCCAATGATCGTATGCCTGTTTTCGCTGGCCGATCGAATAAAACCAATTGCCGTACATCGTAAAGAACGCGTTACTCCACCAAATCATGGCGCTCGGCTCATTCGTGATACTCTCCAGCAGTGGTGCTGGATCCATCAATAGGTTGCACAAGACGTATTCGTGCTTGAGCTGCGAGTACTCCTGCCAAAACGATTTTAGTCGATCTGGGCCACCCCACCTTTGCAGTTCTCGTTGCCAGACAAAGTCGATGTCTTTCGGATCGACGTTGTCGGGTGTTACGTTGTCCCACAGTTGATAAAACGTCTCGGGATGGGGGAATTCACGGAACAGATAATCGACGAATCGCGGGAAATCTTCGCCGTCCCACTGCTCAACGATGCGTTGTTTGATGGTGAGTGCCGCGGGGCTGTAGTCAAAATAGACGACCCGTGTGTCCGGCCCAAATCCGTGAGTGAAAAGCATGCGGGCCGGTTTGAAGCCCGCGGCGACACCGTACAAAGTCGAAACCGGACGGCGAAAATCGTCGCGAGGCGATTCGATATCCGCATAAGACTCAATGTTCCAAAGAAAGACGCCGTTTCGGGCGTTACCCGTTTGTGGCTTGAGCACGTCGAGGAAGGCTCGCTGGTCGACCGTCAATTCGCTGACGTCGTGCAGGCCGTCGTATTGAGCAATGCCGTCTCCGAGAAAAGGTTGCATGGCGTTTCGGCGAACCGCTGAAGTCGCCTCGAGGTTCAAAGTGTGCGACCGTATATCGCTGCTGAACGACGACGCGGGTAGGTCCGCCTCGATGCCCGCTCGCAGCATGTTCCAGCCCCAGAGCGTTGGGTGGCGCATCTCCGTTCTCGCGGTTGGCCATAGCGCTACGATGCGTTCGTCTTGCTGATCCGCGTCGACACTCGGCAACTCGACCGCCCCGTCGGCGGCAACGTCAAAAGCAGGCGAGCCGAGTCGTTCGTATACTTTCAGGTCGACGAGTAGACAGCCTGGCTCGAACCCGTACCAGGTATCCGACTGTCCCGTAAGCTCGCCCGAAATCAGGAACTCATTGGAGCTGACCCACGCTTCCAATGCAGCGAAGAAGTCGGGATGTTGTCTCTCCTCCAACTTCCATCGCTCGGCCAAGACGCAACCGTACGACTGGATGAAGCAGTAGCGATGACCGCCAGCGACCGCAGCATCAAGAATGCCGTTGACCGAGTCTCGCTGAATGATCACGTCCTGGTAACCGTAACGAGACCAGGAGATCGTGAAGCCACGATACGTATCCGTCGCCGTGTCGTCTGCGATGTCACGCGATGTGTCCAAGATACCGAACACTAAGCCGGAAAACATTATTGCTCCTCCGTTGGCCGGTTGCCGGGTGACGAGTCGAGTGACGGCGCGGTGCCGCATTCGGTGGACGGTTCGGAAAGCCAGTCCGCCACCTGGTCGTCCGTCCCATTCAGGTCCCCGCGTATGATCAGATCTTCCTTTAACCACTGGTACTGCACATTGCGGAGCCGTGGCATGCGGTCGGAGGCTGACCCGTGTTGAGGATTCACGGCTCGCAGGCCTCCCACGAACCGAGGTGAAATCGTTAGCAGAAGTTGATGGGCGAGCCGAGATGTGAGCATGTTCGTGATGATGCTCGCACCCCCTTCCACCATCACCGACTGATACTCGAATCGTTTTAGAAATGTAAAGATCTGAGCGAGTTCGAGTAGCCCGTCATCCCGCTCCGATACGCGGAACACCTTTGCTCCCAGGTCGGTCAATCGGCTCTCTTTCTTATCACTCGCCCTGTCACTCGCAACGATGATCGGCCGTACACATGGATCTCGGAGAAGATTCGCATCCAAGGGAAACCGAAGCCGACTGTCGACCACAACCGGCTGCGGGTTCTCGCCGTCGACCAATCGCACGTTGAGACGAGGGTTGTCGCGGACGACGGTGTTGATGCCGACCAAGATGGCGTCGTGGACCGCCCTCACCTGATGCGTCAGCCGTTGTGAGTACGAATTACTGAGCTGTAGCGTCTCGCCCTCGGACCGGGCGATACTTCCGTCCAGACTCTGAGCGTACGTCACGGTGACGTACGGCAAGCGATGATCTTGACGGCAGCGACGAGCATGTTCCAGGTGATGCCGCACATGGCCAATGACGTCGCTTTCGCAACCGTGCAGCTCGTCAGGTTGGGGCATGCTTGAGTCCTCTTCCACCGGTTCGTGGACTCACGCTTGAGACGTTGCGATCAGTTCCACTTGAAGGCGAGTTAGCGTGAATCCGGGCGAGAATCCTCATCGTCCTCGGTGGGCGGTTCGTCCGGAGAATTCACGGCCAGATCCTCGAAGAGGTGCCCTAGCTTTTCAGCCTTGGTCTGCAAGTACCGTTGGTTCTCTGGTCGTGGTGAAATTTGTTGTACGACCCGTTCGACAACTTCGATCTGACCCGCTTCCAAATCGGCGATCTTTTGTGGGTTGTTCGTAAGGAGCCGAATGCGTCCAATTCTGAGACTGCGCAGGATCGCTGCGGCAATGGCGAAACTGCGGCCGTCCGCGGGAAAGCCAAGATGAAGGTTGGCGTCGACCGTGTCCAGGCCGCGATCCTGGAGCGCGTAGGCGCTCATTTTGTTCGCCAATCCGATGCCACGCCCCTCCTGACGCAAGTAGACGAGGACACCACGGCCCTCCCCGGAGATCTGGTTGAGTGACGTGATCAACTGCTCGCGGCAGTCACATCGGATGGACCCGAGAACGTCACCCGTCAAGCATTCCGAGTGAATGCGCACCAACGGCGGCTTCTCGTCCGACTCGCTGTCGCCCATCTGGAGCGCGACGTGTTCCCGACCCTCGTGGTCCTGATAGACTGTCACCGAGAACTCGCCAAAAATCGTCGGTAGCCGGGCCGACTCTAGGTTCGTAACCAATCGCTTGCTGCTGTCGTCCCCGTACTGCAACGCGTCGCGCACGCCCCTGTCACTGCCCTGGCAACAATCATGTTGCACGCTCATTCAGAATCCTCTGCCCTGCTGCCGCTGAGCTGTAAACGCAAATTAACGGTAATCCGCCGATGGGCCAACCCAAGTCTTCGCCGCATGAGGTGTGACGCGCCGCGTCTCGCTGTAGGGAGCAAATCACGTACCGACGTCGCGGATCAGACGAAACAAAGCGACCGTGGCCGCCACGTATTCGGTCGATCAGTATCTCAATCAATCTCAATCAATCGAAATCAATCGAAATCCGTGCAGACTGCCGCCCAACCAACCGACACGTCGTCAACCGATAGCCCACAGCACGCGACTCGCCGCCCTCGCCGGCACGTGATTCGGACGAGCCAAAGAACCACCATCGGGGGACCGCAAGTTGCGAAGTCGACTCCTTACGAAACGCGCCCCGATCTTCTCGCGAAACGTATCGGGCAATCCGCCCTGAGGGTAATTCTACGCGATCGGAGAGTCAAGCGGCCGTGCAGCCAATCCGTTCCACCGGGAAGTAGGAAGTGGGGGATTGGCCCCGTAGAAAGTTCCGTAGAAAGTTAAAGTTCCGTAGAAAGTTCCCCGTAGAACGCTGGAGGTTGGATACGGCTGCGTCGAGTGTGCCGTGCTTCGCGCTCGCTCGTGCGACACGTGCGACTGGGCGCGCATCGTGGCGATTGCGGATTGCCGACGTTGGCGCGTTGTCTTTCGGAACATCCCCGGTGCGTCATTTGGCGAATTCGATCGCCGTGTGTTCTGCGAACTTGGCCCGTGAGTTGTGCCCGGGGTTTTGTTCATCGAACAACGCAATTAGAGTGGTAGGATTCGGAAACACCATCCGATCCGCCGTAACACTGGTCGTCGCACCCGACAATGCATGACATGGAATGTGCATGAAGACAATCGACTTGTACTTGGTCCTTACCAGCTACACCCTGACGGTGGCCGTGGCCGTGCTAGCGGAGTTCTTGACGCGACGCACGTATCGCCTGCTGATTCCGGCCGGTGTTGCCATCCTCGTCTTGGTCGCCAACACCATCGTTGGCGCCCACCTGGATCCCGACACCACCTACCTGGGGACCCTTGGCTATCTGATCGCGGAGCGTGATACAAGCTCGATCGCCGCAATTCTGATGGGGGCGGCTGCCGGGTTCGTCTGGTTCACTCGCTATTTTCAGCGAGAACCACCGGTGACGGACTCGCTGTGGCTGCGAATCGAACCGACGTTACTCGCCGCGTCGATTGGCTGCGTCGTACTGTGTGGACAGGCCTTCATTTGGAAAGAATTACTCGGCATCACGCGTCATGCGGTTTCCGTTTCGGCGCCTGAGTTCACGATTGAGAAGGTCGCCGATCTGGACGACGATCCGTTACGAATTGCGGCCGGAGACGACGGCGCCATCTATGTTTGCTACGACTACTTCAAGAAGCACGGTGCGTGGGGAGGTGCGGTGCTTCGCTTCACGGAGAATCCTGAGACAGGCAAGTTCGAGAAGAAAACGGTGATCGAATCACCCATCCTTGCTCGGTGCTATGGCTTGCTTGTCCGCGACGGTGACCTGTACGTGTCGCGGTCCGGGTTTTACCCCAAGACATTCATGGGGCACGTGACGTACGAGCGGACCGGGGCCGTGACGCGGCTACGAGATTTGGACGCCGACGGCTACTATGAATACGCGCATGACGTGATTACAGGACTGCCAGGCGTACGAGCGCCAGATACGATGCAACAGAACAACGGAATGGCGTTCGCCGTGGACGGCAGTCTGTTTATCACGAACGCGAGCGCCGCGGATCGGACACTGGACGAGCATCCGTGGGGCGGATCGATTCTCCGCTACAATCCCGATTTCACCGGACCAGAAATCTTTGCGAAGGGATTCCGCAATCCATGGAGCCTCGCCTTTGGGCCAGACAACGAATTGTTCGTCACCGATAACGATGTCAACAGGAGTCCGGGCGACGAGATCAACCATGTGATCTCGGGAGAACACTACGGCCACCCGTTCGTCATTCCCAACGAAAAAGGCGTGCGCGCAGTCGGTTTCCGCGAGCCGATTTTGGTAGGAGGACCCGAAACCGTACTGTTGGGAATGGTCTACGCAACGTCGCCGAATCTACCCGAGGCGTACCGCGACTGCATGTACGTTACCGACTTTCCCCACGGCCGCGTACTACGCCTGCGACTGGCTCGCAAGGACGACACGTACGAGGTGGTCGAGACATCAACCTTTGCCTCGATTCCATCACCAGTAGATATGACCATTTCGCCGTCGGGAGACTTTTTCGTTATTTCACGTCGCGCAAAGAAATTGTACCGTATTCGACCAAGGAAGTCAGCCGGCAAGTGAGAGTATGAATCACGCGACATTTTCTCCTCGATACTCGTTTCGCTATGTCACCATCGCCATCGTCGTCGTTTTAGCGATCTGGATGGTAACCGTCGGCTTAATGTCGTACGAGCCTTCGATCGAGGGAATTGATGTTGTGGCTGGGTATAGAGTGTTTCGCGCCAATTGCGGCTCGTGTCACATGATCGAGAAAGGGATCTCGACGCATCATGGCCCCAACCTGTACGGTTTCGGTAAACTCGCTGGTACCAGAAGGCCTGAGCTCACGGCGGCCGAATATATTCTCCAGTCGATTGTTGATCCGGATGTATTCGTCGCGGATGTCAACCGCCGCGGGATGCCCAGAAATCTCGCGACCGTCATGACGCCAGAGGAAATTCGCAATGTAGTGGCCTACGTTGTCAGTCGCGGCGGTTCGCCCGACTACACCGAAATCCACGCGTTGGACATTCCGGACTTGTCACGTGAAACCGAGTCACGAACCGTGCGCCGAGAGGACATGGAACTGGCCGAGCAAGTTCTGCGCGGCCGCAGTGGGTGTCTCCAGTGTCACACGCTATACCGAAATGCTGAGTATACGGTGTTCGCACCCGCGCTGTTCGGTGCTGGACTGTCGGACGAAACGCTGCTGCGGGAATCGATCGTCGATCCAAGCAAAGCCGTATCTCCGTATCATCGCTGGGTCAACGTCTACCTTGCGAACGGAAAGACCGTGACCGGTAAACTGATCGAACGAACGGAAGAGCGTCTTGTTCTGCTAGAACGTGGCGATGCCAACGACCTGGTGCAAGTCGACATTCCGATGTCGGATATCGAAGTGGAGGACGACGAGGTGTTGATCCTGGAGTCCGAGACTTCCCCTATGCCTACTGGACTCGATAAAATCCTCACCGAGCACGAGTTGGATGTGTTGGTCAGGATGGTGCGGCAGCTAAACTGAGGAACCTATGCAACCGCTGGACCTTTGTGTCTTTCTGACTAGCTATTCGATTACGGTCTCCATTGCTGCTCTTGTTGATCTGATTCGGTGTCGGCGCGTCGCGTTACTGCTGAACGTCATCGTCGCGCTGGTCGCGATCGTGGTGACGACGGTCGTAGGCTATTACCTCGATCCCGGAAGCAGCTACCTCCAACTGCTTGGCGTGCTGATTCGTGAGCGGGACGTGAGTTCCATCGTGTCGATCGGACTGGGCGTCGCGGTCGCTCTTGCGTGGGTCGCTCGATTGGCCGACTCACCGGCCTCGTCGGGTGAAGGGAGTCGCTCGCGCGGCGTGTCCATGGCGTTTGCGCAATTGCTTTGGATAGCGTCTATCGTCGGAGTCGTTCTCTGTGCGCAAGCATTCATTTGGAAGGCGATCCTCGGCATACAGCGTGATCCGGCGGCTCGAAGTCTTGTCCCGGAATTTGTCATCCAAAAGATCGCAGACCTCGAATTTGCGCCAATTCGTATCGCGGCCGGTGAAGACGGAAAGATCTACGTTAGCTACGACTACTTCGAGGCGTGGGGGGCGATCGGCGGAGCCATCATCGAGCTATCACAGGACGGCGAGTCCGGGAAGTATCGTCAGAAGATAGTTGCCGACTCGACACTTCTGATGCGATCCTACGGCCTCGTCGCTAGAGACGGTGACCTGTTCGTCTCGCGTACCGGGATTTCTTCGAAGGCCGATCAAGGCAACGTTTCCTACGAGAGTACCGGTGCGGTGACCCAGTTGAAAGATCTGGACGGGGACGGGTATTTTGAGTATGCCAACGATATTATCACCGGCCTGCCCGGCGCGCGCGGGCCGGATACGATGCAGCAAAACAACGGCATCGCGTTCGCTCCCGACGGTAGCCTGTTTGTCACCAATGCCTGTTCAGCCAATCGATCGCTGGACGAACATCCGTGGGCTGGGACCGTGTTGAAACTGAGCCCGGATTTTTCGAAGGTCGACGTGTTCGCCAGAGGATTTCGCAATCCCTTCGGAATCGTGGTCGGTCCCGATGACGAACTGTTCGTGACGGACAATGACATCGACGAGAATCCCGGTGACGAGCTGAATCATGTGGTTCGCGGCGCCCATTACGGACACCCGTACGTCGTTCCTAACGAACCTTCGGTCGAAACACAGGGATTTCGTGACCAGATCTACCTGGGCGAACTCGAGTCCAATCTCTTGGGCATGGCCTATGTGACGTCGCCTACGCTGCCGGAAGAGTTTCGTAACTGCATCTACATGGCGGACTTCATGGGCGCCCGTATACTGCGGTTCAAGTTGGAACGCTCTGGTGACACATACAAGGTGTCGGAGATGGTTCCCTTCGTTACGCTTAGCACGCCTCTCGATATCGCCGTCGCGCCGTCCGGAGACATGTTTGTGATTTCGCGGCGCACGCAAAACGTCTACCGGATTCGGCTGACGACTGCGGCAAAATAGGACAAGACGGGACACGATAATGGACAAGGCAACGTCATCGAACTGGCCGCGTTGGATGGTACTGGCACTGCTGCTTCCGCTCGGCACCTTTTTCGCCACGGCAGGGGTGATGTCCATTCCGCCGAATACGCGGGGGATCGATATCGTCGAAGGTCATGACTTATTTCGCACTCATTGCGGCTCGTGCCACTTTACCGAGGTTGGTTTCCCGGCGCACAATGGCCCCAACCTGAATGACATCGGCAGGATCGGCTCGCAGCGAAGGCCAAACATGTCGGCACCGCAGTACGTCCTCCAGTCGATTCTCGATCCCTCGGCCTTCGTTTCTCCGAGTAGTCGTCCGGGAATGCCCAGAAACGTGGCGACTGAGCTCGCACCGGAGCAGCTTCGAAACATCGTTGGTTTCCTGGCTGGCCGCGGTGCGTACGCCGATTACGACGAGGTTGCCGCTCTCGAGATTCCCGATCGTCGTACTCCCGAAACGGAACATACGCAAGTTCGTCTTCAGGACATGCTTCTGGCCGAACAGACGCTGCAAGGAAAGGCCGGTTGCCTCAAGTGCCATTCACGACATCATGTTCCCGAGTCAAAGGTCTACGCGCCGGGGATCTTTAACGTCGGTTTGACCGACAAGCTGCTGCTCCGAGAGTCGGTTGTCGACCCGTACAAGGAGATCAAGCCTAACTATTATTCGGTGAACATCGAGCTGACCAATGGTCAAGTGAAGACTGGGAGACTGTTGACCAGGACCGACGACATGGTGGTTCTCTGTACGTGGGACGACAAAGGAGAGTTGGCTCTCGAGGAAATCTCGCTCACCGATGTGGAGGAAGATGACGGCCGGCTGTTGGTTGAGGAATCTAAGGTGTCGATCATGCCAACAGGATTCGATAAGCTCCTGACTAAGGATGAGCTGGAAGCGGTCCTGATCTTAATTCATCAGCTGAATTGAATCGGATATCCATTTTGAGAAGTCAAGCAGTACTTCTGTGGTCCCTTACAATGGCGATGGCTGGCGTATCGGTGTCGTTCTCCACGCCGGCGGTCGCCGACGACTGGTCGTTTTTTCGCGGGCCAAACCACAACGGTATTTCACTTGAATCCGGGTGGCTGACGGATTGGCCAAGTGACGGGCCTCCGGTCGCATGGCGGAAAGATCTGGGAGTCGGCGTATCAAGCTTTGCGGTGGTTGGAAACCGCGTCCTTACGATGTCCAAGGAGGATGACGGCGACACCGTTTGGTGCTTGGACGCGAACGACGGCCAAGTTCTGTGGAAGTTCGAGTATGTCTGTAAGTTCGAAGACCATTATTTCGAAGGCGGGACGCTGTCAACGCCGACGATTGATGAGTCTCGTGTCTTTGCCATTTCCTACGACGGCCAGTTGCATTGCCTTGATCTCGACCAAGGAACACTCGTCTGGAGAAAACATCTGGTTGATGACTTCCATGGGCGTCGCTCGACCTGGGACTACGCGGGGTCGCCGTTGGTCGTTGGACGTCTGTTGATTCTCGAGACGGGTGCCGAGGGGAATTCGACCATCGCCCTCGATAAGACCACGGGACAACTCGTTTGGGGTGCGGGCACCGACCTGACAGGCTATTCGTCGCCTATTCCCTTTGATTTCCTAGGAACTCCCGCCGTGTTGGTGTTCAAGGCGCGAGCCATGGTCGCACACGACTTGCAGACCGGTCGAGAACTTTGGCGAATCGGCTGGAAGACGAAGCACGATGTCAACGCTTCGGCGCCGACCGTGACGGACGGCAAACTGTTCATCTCTTCGGGCTATGGCGGTCGCCGAGCACGGGGTGCGTTGTTTCAGCTGGAGCGGCCAGAGCCTCGCCAGTTGTGGGTCAACGACGATATCGAAACGAAGATGAATAGCGCCATTGTTGATGGCGGGTACGTCTATTGCATCAGTGAACGGGCCGGTGGACAGCTAATGTGCATCAACTTCGAGAACGGTTCGACGGTGTGGTCCGAGGCGACGTTTGGTCCGTATGGAACCCTGATGATGGCCGACCGCAAACTTGTGATTCTCGATGAACACGGAGATTTGGTCATCGTTGATGCAACCCCCCTCGGCTATCGTGAATTGGCGCGCACGAGCGTCCTGGACGGCCGCTGCTGGGTGATGCCTGTACTCGCCAACGGACGCGTCTACGTGCGAAATAACATGGGCAAGATGGTTTGTCTCGACCTGCGTCCCTGAGGTTAGTTCAAATCTCGGACGATGCGAAAGCCGAAGTTGAAGTTCCAGCGGTTCGGCTTCGCCTTGCCGCGATTTGCCGATCGACTAATCCTTTGCGCGTTGACCCAGCAGCCGCCCCGAACGACGCGCAAAGTGCCCGTCTCGGGTCCCTTCGGGTCGACCACCTTTCTCTTCGGATAGATGCCGTGCCAATCCGAGCACCATTCCCATACATTGGCGTGCATGTCGTAAAGTCCCCATGCGTTCGGAGAAAACGTACGCACTTTCGTTGCTTCGTCTCGAAACTCGCCTCTCTTGCCCTTATCCTTTCGACCGCCGATTTGGCCATTGTAGTTGGCTTGGTCGGTGCCGAGTGTGCGGCCCGTGTTGTATGGCGTCGTTGTTCCCGCTCGACACGCGTACTCCCACTCGGCTTCGGTCGGCAAGCGGTATGTAGCGCCTTCTTTCTCACTCAACAGGTGGCAGAACTCGACCGCTTCGATCCAATTGACCGTGTCGACCGGGTAGTTGTCGCCTTCGAAAAAACTCGGGTTCTTGTTCTTCAACGCCATCCACTGTGCTTGAGTTACCTCGGTCTCGCTCAGGTAAAACGCTTGAGTTAGCGTGACAGGATGCTGATCTTCGTCCGATCGTCGACCGGATTCGTTCTCTGGACTTCCCATGATGAACTCACCGGCGGGAATCAAAACGAGCTTCATGTCGATGGAATTCGTGATTCTCGCCGGTTTGCCAAGGCGTTGTGCCTCGGCTCGTTGCAGGATTGACGCGTTCGGAAAGGCGGGCGGTACCGCCGATGCGAGTCCAACGAAACCGGTCGCGAGCAGCAGTGAGACGAAGTGTAGCGTTAAGAGAAAGTGGGGGAATTGCATTTTGGTGTTCGAATCTAGCGAGCCGAGCCAGCGCACAACGCCGTGTTATGGTTGATGCTCGTCAGCATGCCAAAGCTTTAATACATTCTCGCCGTGGGTCAGGTTTTGGAAAGGGCCAACTCGGGCGTTCTGAGGCGGTATCGTTTTTCCGAAGAAGTCCTGTTCGACTCCATCGATGCGACTTGCGATCACCGTGTGTGCCGCGCCACCGACATTTAGCGATAAAGTATAATCGTTCGAGAGGCGAGCTTGAGCGGAAGCTGTTTCGATACTGTGTAGGTCCCAGCCGCTCACTTGCTGCCACTCCTGAAAGGTCATTCGTGGTGCGGATCCATTCCATAGCTTCGGCCGTCTTCCGATCGTGTTTTCGACCGAACGGATGAGTCCACGACGGGAGATTCCGCCCGAGGTGTTGACCAAAAAATCTTGTCTCGACCCATACAGGTTGTGGTCGGAGCGATTGTCTCTTGCGTCCGGGCCTGGTAAGGGCAAGTTGATGTTCCCCTGGTGATTGTCGATGAAGATATTATTCAATAGTTGGATCTTCGACGCGCCGGCTCGACGTCGCTTGGTTACCTTGAGACTGAACGATCCGCAACGCTGGCTCCCAAAGACCAGGTTGTGCACGAACGTAATCCCCGAAGCATCGTGCGAATAGAACCCATCGCCGCGTGGGTCTCGCCTAAGGAACCCGGGACGAGTGTTGGCGATGACGTTGTTGTCGATCAAGATGGGGCCGACGCCCAGTTCAACAAAGATCCCATTGCCGCGATTGCCGACGACAAGGTTGCCAGTGACTCGGGCATGCCGATACACGTTGTCAATCCAGATCCCATGAGCATCGTTGTTGTGGAGTAGGTTTCCTTCGATCGTCCCACCGATGAAGTAGTGGACCTTGATTCCACCGATCTCCGGTGCCGTGTGGTGAGTCGAGTTGTTTCGCTCGATGACGTTGCCGACAATTCGAGTAGATAGGCTGCGCATACCCGCGATTCCACAGCAGCCGTTATCGGAGACCACGTTGTGGCGGATGACATGATGGCCGGTATTCTGTGGCGTCGGCCGATCTCCCTCCAGATCGCGGCGTCCCTCGTAACCGCAGTCAATGCCGATCGACTTCGCAAATCGGATCGTGTTCCGTTCGATCAACCAGTGGTGTCCGGAACGACATCCTAACGCACCGGCCTGAGGCGAATCGCTTTCCCAGAACCGATCGGGGAACTGATTGGCACAGTGCTCCATGATGAAGCCTTTGACGTGCAAGAATCCTAGGCCACGTCGTTTCGGAGCGAAGATTCGGTCGCGCACCGTCAACTCAATCAGCCGCTTTCCCGGTGGCGGTCCGCTGTGCGGAAAGTGGACCGAGATCGCCGTGCCGCGATCCTCGACTCGCCATGTCATGGGTGACAGACCGAGCGTCTCCGCGTTGTCGACCTCGCGCAGCGGTTTCCCGTCGACAAAGACTTGCCCCAGTGTCAACCTCTGCCCGTCCGGCGCGGCCTTCAGCCGCGTTTGAAACGGATGAATTCGCAGTCCGGCAAACATTGACGAATCCAAGCGGCCGCGATAGATCGGTTTCTCGTCGTCCAGCCGGTGCCATCGCGGCTTCCAGACCTCAGATCCCTTGATGACGACTCGCTGGCCAGACGCCGCCGCGTAAACGATCGGTAGCGATTGGCTCCCTCCCTGTGCCGGAGCGACGCGCTCGCGGTACACGCCAGTGCGTACCAGCACGGTATCACCTGGCTGCGCGAGCTGTGCCGCACGGTTAATCGTTTTGAGAGGCTGCGATTCGGTACCGGCGTGCTCGTCGTCGGCGGCGGCACTTGTTCCGTTGACGACGATCGTCCTTGCCAACAAGGCGTGAGGCGACCCGTTGTGCGGTACTGGACCGAGTGTGTTGGCCGCCGCGAAGACGGCGACCTTGAGTATCGTCAAAACACGTGGCATCTTTCGACTCGCTGGGCTCCTTGGAAAGGTTTAGCTACCGAGGTTATAATACGCCGCTCGGCCGGTGCCGACAGCGTCGGTACGCGTGTCATGCCGGCCAGAACCTTCATTCAGGCCCCACTCCGAGAGCTTCCACATGACATTGCTCAATGCAGAGTTTATCAAAACGCAGATAACGGGCGGAGACCCTTGGTGTGGCAGCCACGGCTCAGCACAAGGCTCAGATGACTTGAGTGCCGGCATCCTCTATTATGCCCTCGCCTACTCGTTCAAGTCGAAGACCTGCGTCTGCCTGGGCTCTGGCGGTGGCTTTGTTCCACGCTTGATGCGGCAAGCGCAACGAGATTTGGGAATTGAGGACAGCCGTACGATCTTGGTCGACGGTACTCTGCAGGTCGAAAAGAGTAAGAAGCAGATATGGGGCGAGCCCTGTTGGGTTCCTGAGGGTTCTGATTTGCGGACCCATTATCCCGACATTGAAATACAGCTTCAGCTCACCGAAACAGCGTTCCGCGAGTATTTTCAGCCGAACCATGTGCAGATCGACTATTTGCACATTGACGCGGACCATCACTACGAGGGAGCCAAGCTGGATTGGGATTTGTACAGTACGCTGGTGCCGGACGGCGGCATCATTACGCTCCACGATACCGTCAACTATCGCGAGCCTTGCGGCGTCTATCTCTTGATGGATGAAATTCGCGAGGAGGGAAAATACGAAATGATTAATTTCCCTATTAAGTACGGCACGGCGATATTGCGTAAGCGTCAACCCGATGGTCGTCCAAAATCATGAAAATCGTGCTGATTCAGGACGAGATTCATTTGCCTTCGCTCGCTGGCGGAACGAAAGCGAATCGCTGTCTCCTTGAAGGTCTTGCACGGCATGGGCACCAATGCGTCACGCTGGCGCGCGCACTGACGCGTTCGCCCGACGGCCCGAACAGTCTGGAGCAATTCGCCGACGAAATGAAGACGCGTGGCAAGGTCGTTCACGAGATCGAACCCCGTTTATTCTCGTACGAGCACAACGGAGTTCAGGTCGAGGCGCTGAATCTTGCCGGCTTGGATGAAAGGCGTGATTGTCTTGTCCGTAGAATCCAGGCGATCAATCCGGATTGGGTTTTCGTGACGGACGACAAGCGGCGATTCATGTTGAAGGCGGCGATGCAGGCGGCCCCGAATCGCGTGATTCTGTTGCTTCAAACAATTGTCCAGCTGCCGTTCGGTCCAATTTCGATCGACCCGAGCCCTGAGTACACCGATCTCATCAAATCGGCTCGTGCTCTGTTCGTCATCAGCAACTTCACGAAGCAGTACATTCATGACCACAGTGGCTTGAACGCACACCTGTTACGGATTCCCGTCTATGGCGAGGGACCGTTTCGAGATCTCGCCTGCTTCGATCGCGGCTTCGTAACCATGATTAACCCTTGCGAGCTCAAGGGTGTGAGTCTATTCATCGATCTTGCACAAGCGTTTCCGAACGTGCCGTTCGCCGCCGTTCCGACCTGGGGAGCCGATCCGGAAGTGATCGCTCGCTTGCGTGCCCTTCCGAACGTTCAGCTACTCGATTCGGTTGACGACATCGAGGAAATCCTTGGCCAGACGCGCATCCTGTTGGTACCCTCGCTATGGCCAGAAACGTTCGGTTATGTGGTTCCCGAGGCGATGCTGCGAGGAATCCCCGTATTGGCGAGCAACGTGGGGGGGTTGCCCGAGGCGAAGCTAGGAGTCGACTACCTGCTACCGGTGGTTCCCGGCGAGTTTGGCGAGAAGGGTTTCGTCAGCCCTCCGCAGGATGTTGGCCCATGGTCGACGGCGCTTGGCACGCTGCTGTCCGATCGGGATGCGTATGACCGCTGCTCTCGGCATTCACGACAGGCGGCGCACGATTTTGTATCGAGCGTTTCGGTGTCGCCGTTTGAAGCGTTGATGATTCAACTGACAGACGGCCAGTCGAGGAGTGGAATTCGTCCGGAGTTCAATTGAAACATCGACGAAGTTCGTTCGTCATCTTGTTGGACCATGCCACTCTGGCGTCTCTTGCACCATAGAACTCGTGGGATATTAGAAAACTTCCATCACCGGCGACGAAAAAATGAAATCGGGGCAAAAGTTCGCGTTGTAAGCACCAGCGGCAAAATGCACGAGATAGTCACCCGGCTGCACCCGCGGGAACGCCCCATCAAATAACAGATCGTCTTCGCGGCACGTCGATCCCTGAATGACCGTTGCCGTTTCATCGCCGTTGCGTCTGGCGAATTCTGGCGTAAACGCGTTGATAATCTGGGGGCGATAATGAGTTAGCGAGATCATCGAAATGCTGCCGTCACAATTGATCATCTGCTTGTCGTTCCTCGATTTCACATGGACAACTCGCGTCACCAGGACGATGCCATCGCACGTCAGGTACCTTCCCGGCTCAACCACCAGCGTGGGCGATGGGCCGTCGTTCGGAAAAAACGGTCGCAACCCCCTCGCGATCTGCTCAACGTAGACGTCGATCGACTGCGGATTCCACGTTGAGCGGCTCTTCGGTTTGAGGCCATGGGCAGGGTAGCCTCCGCCCATATCGACAAACTTGAGCACATGTCGGTAGTCCTTGATCGTGTTACGGGCGAACATGCCGAGTCGTTCGGCGGCAATACGATAGATCTCGGCGTCGTCCGTGTCGCCGAACAGATGAGTGTGGAGCGACACAAGGTTGACGGCGGGAGCATTCTGGAGTTTTGCGACGGCTGCGGCAGCCTCGGAGTTCTCCATCGAGAACCCGAATCGACTGTGACCCAGCCGAGGGAGTGTCGAACTGATGCGGATTCCAATGTCCAGCGGCGCCGTCTCATGCGAGGCGAGCGCGATCACGCGGTCAAGTTCGTCGTGGTCGTTAATGTTGATCAGAGCCCCATCCGCCATGGCCGCTCGTAAGGAATCGTCAGGCTTGAGAGGACCGTTGTAGATGATTGTCGGTCCCGTGTACTCCAATTCTCGAGCCATCTGATACTCTCGCTCGGATACGACTTCTGCCCACGCCCCGAGATCCTGCAGGATACGACTCTTAGCGATCAAGTAGTTCGTCTTGAACGAGTACCCAATGACGTGGCTTCCCCAATGGTCTTCGAGGCTCCGATCCAATTCCTTGTAACGATCCACGACGATGTCCCGTTCGCAAAGAAAGATCGGCGTGCCCGTCCGATCTAGCATCTTCAACAGTTCAGCGCGAGATGCGTTTAGGTTCGGAAAGTATTTCATAATCAGATGCAACCCCCTGCAAAGGACGATGCTGATACGCAAGCCGGGGCGTCAATAGATAGCTTTCACAGATGTGCAGTCGTTCCTTACTCGCCCCTATGGGGGCCTGGATGTTTCCCTCACTTCGAAAATGCCGTTGCTTTCCAGACCGCGAATCGTGTCGATGTCCCGATAGATCGCGTGAATGTCGTCGCTAACTAGCGTCACGAGTCCGGCGACGCGTTTCAGTTGATCGCCGGGCTGTGTGGTGATCGACAGGGAATGCAGCGTTCCGAGCGCCCTAAGGTCCTGTACGTGTTTCGTGCGAACGAGCGTTCCTGGTCGCTGCGGACTGAGGAAAACGTTGACCACGTGTTGTTTGAGCTGCGGTCGAATGTCAAGCCTCTCCAAGAACTTCTCGGGAGCGAGAATCGCATCGACAGTTTCGTCCAATTGGCAAACACCACCGCAGACGCGACTCAGCACGGCATTGACGCCTCCCGACATCCTCGCCCCGATTTCCACCAGAACGGGACCATTGCCGCCGACGATCAGCTCGCAGTGAGAGGGTCCAAATCGAATTCCTAGGGCGCGGAGAACCTCGCAAGCATAGGCACGCACCGACGACTGCTGCGGGCCTTCGTACGCTAACAGACGCATCGCATCGTAACCCACATAGTCACGTTCCGCTTGCGGACGGTCATATTGCCAGATTGCGGTTAGCTTCGGCTGAGCGTCGACGCTGACCATGTCGATGGCGTACTCCGTGCCCTCAAGGAACTCTTGGACAATCGCGACGGGATTGTGTGCGCCAAGAATGTTGACGTCTGACAAGATCGACGTCGCGGCGTGGCGGACACTATCGACATCCCGGCAGCAGAACACGTGGTCGGTGGCCACGCTCTTGGAAGGCTTGACGATTACTGGCCAGTCCAAAGTATTTCGTGTCCACGCAACGAGTTCGTCGACATCGCTCGACCGAAACTGCAGGGCCGTCAACAGCCCACATTCCTTCGCTTTTTCGCTCATCAGATACTTGTCGCGTCGCACGTTTCGGAGCCGCGAGTCGTTCGCCGGCAGCGAGAGCCGCTCGCTCAGCTCTTCCGCGAGTTCAACGCCCGACTCGAATCCGGCCATCACGTGCGTCGGGCCGTGCCGCGCTACTTGCGCCAACGTGTGATCGAAGTTGTCGTCGGCTTGGATGACGTTGGCAAAAGCATCGGGTGTGTAGTGAGACCTCATGGAAGCGGGGACGGCAGGATAGCTCTCAATGGCAACACATGATACGCCCCGCTCGATCAGGGCCGTAGCCAGTAGTGCGCCCGCCGAGTAAGGGTCTACGATGGCGACGCAAGCATTGGGCATGATCAACCTGCCGATCGTCGATTTCGCGACCATTTGGCGTGCAGAATTCGGTGATGAAAGTGATCGCAGACGATGATCTCGTTGTCGCCAACAAGCCTTGCCCAACGCGGCTGGTTGAGGTACCGCGTTCTGGACTCCGGCACGTCGGAGAACTCCCACAGAAACGTGCCCGAGAGCGTACATCCAATGATCCGATTCTGGCCAGTGTCCACAATGACCAACGTGCCATCCTCAGAAACCTCCGCGTACCGAGGAAGGTGCAGTCGCAGTAGCGTTTCCTCTCGCTGGACGGAAGAAATCGACCGAACGCACCGTCCATCGGGGCCTGCGATCAGCACGCGATGGTTGCCGGTGTCTGAGATCACAACGGATCCGTCGTCCAGTTGTTGGGCACTGTGAGGATCCTTCAGCTTGGCTCCGTTTTCATTGCCAATGGTTCGATGGACGGTGCCCGACCAGTCCACTTCGAAGATCAAATCTTGTGGCGAATCACTAACCAACAAATGACCGTTTGGCAATAACCGCACGTCGTGTGGATCTTGTAACGTTCGCTGACGGTCCAGTTTGACTTGCCTCAATTCGTTAACCACCGATCCTTCGTGGTTGAGCTCGACAATGCGTCCGTTTCGCGCGTCGGCGATCAAGAACGATCCCGTCGGTAATCGGCGAACGCACCGTGGCCAGAATAACTCGAAGTCTGGCGAGAACTGCTTCGTCTCAACTTTGTCTTCCGAAATCTCGACGATCCGATTATTTCCCGTGTCGGCGATCAGATACCGTTCGGGGCCAACCAGGTCGACCGACCGCGGATACGAAAGATGGCGCCGCCGTGCAATCGTGTCGCCGTACTCCCAAACGATGCCTCCCTGCTGATCCAGTTCCAGGATTCTGCCGTTACCCGTGTCGCAAATCAAACGGTGGCCGTCTGCAAGTTCGTCGGCGAATGTCGGATCGCACAACCCACTGTCGGGCAGTACGATCGAGTGGGCCTGACCCTCTGGAGTGACCGATAGAACACGGTGGTTACGTGTGTCCGCGACCAATCGCTCGCCATCCGATAGGCATTTCGCCGAGTTTGGGCTCGAGAGTCGATGAGGGTGGCCGGATGGGTGGCCAGCTTCGCCGAATTGCCACAAGACATTGCCTTCGCGATCAATTTCGGTCACGCGATGCCGAAAGGAATCTGCGATCAGCAACCTGTCGTTGGCAAGCCGCTGTACACTACTCGCGATTCCAATGTCAGACACGCTCGACGGGAGATGCCAAAGCAGCCGACCCTCACGGTCGACCTCGACGATATCCTGGTCAAACGACCGGTTGAGGAAGACAATCAAAAATGTGCCTCTGTCTGTCCATGTTGCGTATCTGGGGATTTTCTTGCTGAAGGCGCTAAGGTTCAGTTTGTCGACGATCTGGTGTTGTGGTGAGACGATCAGCAGCTCCCAATGCGTGCGCCGGACGATCGCGATACTGCCGTCACCCATAAGGCATCCGAATCCATCATCGATGCCGATGGCCGTTGAATCGAAAAGCGTATGGTGGTCGGCGTCAACGCGCAGCGTACGACACTCAAAGCGGAAGGGAACCATTTTTTCGACGCCAAGACCCTCGGCGATCACATAGGTCCCATCGGGAGCTCGAGCGGCATACGACGGGAGGCACAGTCGCTCCGAGCGTCTAGCTTCCGGCATCGAAGCGTACTGAATACCGGCCTCCCTGATCAGCTTCCACGTCATTCACGCACCTCTAACTGCTCTGGTGTCCGCCGCCTGCGGGATCCGATCGCAAGGGGGCCAAGATGGCGTACCCCTCTGCGTCTGGGAGCCACGGTTCGGCACACGGGTTGTGCTCGCCGCAACGGTTCTCGATATTATGATTATAGTTGAGCGGGACCGGAATGCAGATAGCCCCCGACCGCTCAATGGCTAAACTGAAAGGCGGTTCTCCGCAGCCCCGTTGTAACCCGATGCCGCCACGCTCGGGATCATGGACTTTGCGATTTTCATGACTTGTCGAGACTCAATTGCTCAGCTACAAACGGCTCGTCGTATTCTGGTCCTGGGGTCGAGTGGGTCGGGGAAAACGACCTTGTCATGGCAGCTCAGTCGCGTCCTGAGCATCGAGCCGATCCATCTGGATGCTCACTTTTGGCGACCCGGGTGGGTCAGCACTCCGCAGGCTCGATGGCACGAGGTCGTGTCTTCGCTGATCCAGCGAGAATCGTGGATAATGGACGGCACGTACGAGGGCACGCTTCACCTACGAATTCCTGCGGCCGACTGTCTGATTGTGCTCGACGTGCCGCGCCTAACATGCCTCTGGCGTGTGCTGAAGCGGAAAGTAACGATCGACGATCACCGCCGCCTCGATGCGCCTTCCGGCCAAACGATCGACCGCGCATTCCTTCGCCATATTTGGAATTTCCCCGTCGTCACTCGGTCGGTCATCGACGATTGCATCGAGCGTTTCGGTCCCAAAAAGACGCTAATTCAGCCGCGTGGGATTGACGAGATTCAGCTTCTTATTCAACAGCTTGAACAGAATATGCGGTACCACAGGCCGCTCGCGTAACCGTTGTCGCATCTTGGACTCGAGCAGCGACCGTTATTTCTGTCTCGAAGCCTTGCAGGCAACAAATGTTCAATCGGCCGGTGGACTATGGCCGGTGGACTTGAAAGAAGCTTCCGGTGTCTGCTTCGCGGCGGCCGGTGCGTGTCGTCTCGTCGCGATCGAAATCGGGGTGTGGCTTATGGGTCTTTGATGTGTGGCACTTGATGCAAGTCTCAAATGACGTACGCACGATCTTCGAGCGAAGGGTGTCCAGTGCTTTGTCGGTCAGCTCGCGCCCCTGGCCGACGAAAGTCAAGGCGTAACGTACATGCGCGCCGCCCGGTCCATGACACGCTTCACACGACACTCCATGCAGATTGCTGGCAACTGCCTCCTCGGACGATGCAGGCTGGCCGAACCCCGTCGAGTGGCATTCAAGGCACGACTGATCTTTCCGGTACTTCGACGGTAAGATCTCATCCGCCTTGCCGTGCCGAGTCGTCTTCCAGTCCTTGAACTGAGTGTAGTGGCAGGCGGCACATCTCGTCATGCCAACATATTTCGACTCGCTCGATCCGTCGGCATGGTTCGGAGCCGGAAGCTCCTGAGCGCGAGCCGTCGGGGGCTCAAATAGGCCGCAAGGTGGCGAAAACAGAGTCAATGCGGCAAGGCTCAGGGTCGCGACGGCGGCACGCACCGCCGTTTTCGTTCGAGATTCCATGGTTTCACTCCTCGGCGCCGATCGTACCAGGCCTCCAGAACCTCTCGGGCCACAGAAGCCTGTCATCACTACATAACCGGGTCTCATTCTAACAACTACGGACTCGTCCCGTAATCGACCCAACCCGGGCAAACGTTCGTTGACCCGTGTCATCCTATAACTTGGACATCACACGCCGCCAGAATCGATCGTCCGCCCTCGGATTGATCAATTCTGCCTCATGAACTTGTGGCACGAGTCTTTTTTCTGATCCGTGATTCTTCCAATCACGGTGGTTCTTCGAGTTCGATTCGTCAAATACTAAGGTTCTTCCTCTCTGCGTCCTCTGCGTTTAGTCCCCCCTGCCCCCCCGGGGTCATGAACAATGACATTGACCATCGATTTCGGATCTGCTATCCCTCGCCCGATCTAGGACATTCATGGACGGTGCATCAGGAGGGATTCATGGCAACGGGCACGCGGCTGGCGATCGGTTTGACGATCGTGCTTGGCGTGACTGCCTACATGGCCTACGTCGGTGCATCGTCAAGCTGGCAGTACTATCTGACGGTTGACGAGTGCATGGACAGTGCGCCCGGTCTGGGTGAAAGTCGAATCCGTGTGACCGGGAACGTCGCCGGAGGGTCGTTGCAGTTTGCCGAGGACCGATCGAGCGTCACGTTCACGCTGGAGGGGACGCGAAGTGACTTGGCGGTGAGCTGCGCGGGCGCAATTCCCGATAACCTGGCGGAAGGAAGACAGGTTGTCGTCGAGGGGTGTCTACAGAACGACGGCCATCTGGTGGGCGATAAAGTGTTCACACGCTGCGCCAGCAAGTATTCGTCCGACATGCCTCAAGAGGGCCTTGCATCGTCCGAGTTGAGGCTGACGAGATGAGACTGGTCGGACAAATCTGTTTACTCGGCGCGCTGGTCGGTAGTGGCTACTCTGCGGCAGCCAGTATCATGGGATGGCGCGGCCGACAACGGTTCATTCGCCAGACCGGCTTGGCGGCGGGCATTGGCAGTGTCATGGCGTTGACGGTGGTCGTCGTCGCCTTGGCCTATGCCTTGCTGACGAAAGATTTTCGGTTCGACTATGTGGCCCGATACTCGAGTCGCCTATTGCCCTGGTACTACTCGGTCTCCTCGCTTTGGGTGGGACAGGCCGGTTCGCTCTTACTTTGGACTTGGTTCACGGCGTTGTTGGCTCTCGTGTTTCGCGGAGGGTCGTTTCGCAGTGGATTGTTTCGTAACGGCGGTCGTGAAGCGTTCGACTCGGAGTCGCTTCGAGAGCCGGCGTTCGGCGTTGTCATGGGATTCTGCTGTTTCCTGACCGCCACCATGGTCTTTGCGGCGGATCCGATGGCCCCGAGCCTTGCACCACCGGCGGACGGGGCCGGTTTGAGTCCGCTGTTGCAACACCCTTCGATGTTAATCCATCCGCCGATCGTATTTCTCGGCTACGCGGCATGGACTATTCCATTCGCGCTGGCCGTGACGGCACTGGCGAGCGGCCAATTGACGGCAACGTGGGCACGCGAGGCCCGACCATGGGCACTGTTCGCGTGGATTGTCTTGGGAAGTGGGATTCTGATCGGAGCTCAATGGGCGTACGCCGAACTCGGATGGGGTGGATACTGGTCATGGGACCCCGTCGAAAACGGTTCTCTCATCCCTTGGTTGGTCGGCACCAGTGCGATTCACAGTCTTATGGCGTGGCGATACCGTGGGATGCTCAAGAAAACAGCTCTGGTGCTGACGATCACGACTTTCGGCATGTGTAACTTTGCGACGTTCCTGACTCGCAGCGGCATCTTCAGTAGCCTTCACGCATTCAGCCAATCCCCGATCGGCTGGTTGTTTCTGGCATTGATGATCGCCATCGGTCTTTATGCAGTGATCCTGATCACGCTGAGACGCCACGATCTGACATCCGAGCGATCCATCGCGAGCCTGTGGTGTCGCGAATCCATGGTTGTCATCAGCACAACGGCGCTCGTGTCGCTGGCCGTCGTCGTGTGCATCGGGACATTGAGTGCGGCCATTTCCGAGATATTGATCGGGCGTAAAGTCATTTTGGGTCTCGAGTTTTACAACAACACATTGATTCCGACCGGACTGATCGCATTGCTGGCGGCCGCCGCGGCGCCCCTGCTGCGGTGGGGATCCGCACCCTCTCGCGCGCAAATCAAACTTCTCGGCGTCGCGGCCGTAGCGGGAGGTATCACGGGAATCGCTACGTTCGTGATCGGCGTGCGACATCCTGTATGGCTAGCGGTCTATAGCTTGGCCGGATTCGCTTGGGTCGTGTTGGCGAGTAGTCTGCTGCTGGATGCTCATGCGTTTCGTGCCGGCTTGGCGACGGGGATTCTGCGGGCGCTTCGAGTCCGCCGCCGTCAATACGCTGGCTTCGTTGTTCACATTGGGCTTTTCTGTCTGGCGATTGGCGTGACGGCGTCCTCGCTAGGGAGCCAACGGCGTGACGTGATTCTGCACGAGGGAGAATCGATGCGTTGGGCGGGACGACGCGTGAAGCTGCAACGGATCGTACAACGCGAGCTGCCCGGCAAGCATATTGTGGAAGCCGTACTGGATGTCCAGCGAGGCTCGGGTCGGCCCTTCACCATCAGGCCGGCTCAGCACTTTCACGTGCGCCACGACCAGTGGACGACTGAGACCAGTGTCCACTCGTCTTGGACCGGAGATCTTTACGCGATTCTGCACAACGGCGAGGGAGAAGATGGTGTCCGCCTGACGCTCGTCGATAATCCGATGATGCGTTGGATTTGGCTGGGCGGAGGAATCATGGCGGTGGGTGCCGTGACCGCAATTTGGCCAGCTCGTTCAGCATCCCTATCGCTGCCGTCTCAGAATAACCGTCAGCGTCAGCGTCAGGTCACTACACAACCGATGCGCGCGGCCGCCGTTCTCGCCGCGGCAATCTGTTCCATGTCGCTGGCCGAAAAAGCTCACGGTGACGTAACGGAGACCGTCGATTCGTGCCACGCAGTGAAGGCGAGTGAAGGATGGACGAATCAGTGAAAGTCATTCAGACTCGAGGGCTGTCGAAACGGTTCCTAGGACGAACCGTTCTGACGGACATTAGCCTGTGCATCGCATCAGGTGAATGTGTGGCCATGATCGGTGCCAACGGTTCCGGAAAAACGACTCTGCTGCGGTGCCTGAGCGGCGTGACACGTCCCCAAAGTGGAATTGTCCTTTGGCAGGGAAGCTCCGACCGACAGAGTGTCGAGGTTCGTCGACTGATCGGATACGTCGCACACGAGTCGCAGCTATACTCTCGGCTTACCTTGCGAGAAAACCTTATGTTCGCCGCGCGAATGTGTGGCGTCGCCACGCCCGACGCTCGAGCGAATGAGTTGCTCTGCGAGACCGAGTTGGCCGGCCATGCCGACCGACTCCCCGGCTGTCTCTCACGCGGAATGCGGCAGCGGCTAACCATTGCACGAGCGATCATTCACGACCCTCGGCTCTTGTTAATGGACGAGCCCTTCACGGCGCTCGATCAAGAAGGCCGCACGTGGCTCCAGCAGTTGGTACAGCAGTTCGTAGCTCGTGGCCATTCGGTCTGCTTTACGACACACAACCCCCTGTTTTCTCATCACTTATCATGCCGAGTGGTCTGCCTGCAAAACGGGAAGCTTTGCGAGTCGATGTACGTAACGAGTTCGGGGCCGATCGCCGCATGATTGCCAAATCTCGAACGCCGATCAAGTTCTGGTGGATCTTCCGGAAAGACCTTGTCTACGAGTATCGCGCTCGTCAGGCTTGGCCACGAATGCTGCTACTCGGTATCGTCGTGGCCTTCCTGTTGAGTTATCAAATGACGCTTTCGCCGACTGAGCTGCAGAGTGTGTCGGCAAGCTTGTGCTGGGTCACCATCTGCTTCGCCGCCGTTCTGACCATCGGACAGTCGATTGCTCTGGAACACGAAGACGGTTGTTGGGATGCACTGCTGCTTTATCCCGTTTCACCGGAGACCATCTACTTTGCCAAGCTTGCGGTTAACGGCGTGATCCTTGGCATGCTTCAACTGGTCGTCCTGCCGTTCTTCGCCATTGTCAGTGACGCACCGTGGTTGTCGCATCCCTGGGCATTGCTGCTCGTCGGACTTCTCGCCAATCTTGGTGTGTCGTCGGTCGGGACGCTACTCGGCGCGATGTCCGTCGGTATGGGACAGAGTCAAGCGGTGGTGGCGTTCCTGTTACTCCCTTTGCTGGTTCCCGTGATGCTGGCGGCTTCCGAAGCAACTCGTTTGGTCGCGGACACGCAGACGTCCGCTTGGTGGCAATGGGTTCAGCTGCTTGGCGCCTTCGCGGTGGTCTACGTGACCGTAGCGTGGCTACTGTTTGCTTACGTGATTGAGGACTAAAGTCATGCCGAGAGAACGAAGAAAACGGTTGGGCCATGGCGCAACACGGTTGAGCCATGGCGCATTACCGGGGCTCGCGCTTGTGCTGCTCGTTCTGGTTGTCATGTCGGTCGTTACGTTCGTGGCACCGACCGATTTCGGAATGGGACATGCCCAACGTATCCTGTATGTCCATGTTTCGGTCGCTTGGTTCAGCCTCGTTTCATTCGTCATGATGGCAGGAACGGGAATACGGTATCTTCGTCATCGCGACTTGAAGTGGGATGCCTGGTCGCATGCGGCCGCCGAACTCGGGTGGCTGTGCGCCACCCTGACGCTCGTGTCGGGATCACTCTGGGCTCATGAAGCATGGGGAACGTGGTGGACCTGGGACCCGCGGCTCACCACGGCCTTCGTCTTGTGGATGATCTACTCTGGCGTCCTGATGGTGCGCGGCAGTCTGACGGAGGCACATCGTCGAGCAAGGATTAGTGCCGTCCTTGCCACGGTCGGATTGTTGGACATCCCACTGGTAACGATGGCAACGCGTTGGTTTCGTGGGATTCATCCCGTGTCGCCGCAAATGGAGACGTCCATGCGCGTCGTTCTGGTCATCACCGTTTCATGCTTCACGGCGTTTCTGTTTCTCTTGATGGTGAGACGGCAGGTGCAGATCCAACTGCAAATGTCAGATGCCGACCTGTTGATACTCACGCCAAGCCACCAAGACGCAAGGAAAGAACCGATGAATCAAGAAACTTCGAAATCTGGCATTCTAGCGTGAGGCAGACGTTGCTTCTGACACGTTTTCATTGAACCCTAGTCGGAGTTTGCCATGACGACTTTTGTTGTCACTTACTTAGTCGTGTGGTTGGCGCTGAGTGCCTATGTCGCGAGGATCGCCATGATACAGCGGCGACTGCAACAGTAAGGACTAGGCGATGAACAACCGTCACATCCGTCGGATGGGCACTGCTGCCCGCATCGAGCGTCAAGACGGGCAGGAGTGCCCATCCTACTTTTTGTTTTCGACCGTGCTTGTCATCGGACTTGTGACTCTCGTCGGTTCGCTCCCCGCAGCCGAGGGCGTTGTCGAGGGCGTTGTCGTGAACGGCACGAGAGATTACGAAGTCGCCGCCGGCGTGGACGTCGTCCTGCGAGCGCGCATGGACGACCGATTGGTTGTTGTTGCCCAAACGAAGACGCAGTACGACGGTCGCTTTCGATTTGAATCACTCCCGCTGGACAATCCGGGTCCTTATGTGCCGGGGGCCAACCTTGCGGACGTCCACTTTCCCGGACCTCGTATCAGGCTTGATGCCGAACAGCCGAACGCCGACGTGACTCTGGCCGTATTCGACTCGACGGATGAAGCCAGTCCGCTTGTGATCGAAGCGCATGACATCGTCGTTCAGTGCGAACCAGGATTGGTGAAAGTACGCGAGACGATGATGATCGACAATCCCTCGTCGCTCTGCTACGTCGGGCGACCGCGGCACGAGGGTGGGGGGCCCATCACGTTGCAGTTGGGGATCCCCGCGGACTTCGAACGGGTTACGTTCGACAAGGCCGGTTTCGGACGTCAGTTCCGGCTGATCAACGGAAACTTGGTCACCGGTATTCCATGGCCTCCGGGCCGAAGGGAACTGAGCTTCAGCTACGTGATGGCGAGCGAGAAGGCCCATCGTGTTTGGCGACGCGCCGTCGACCTACCGAGCCGACAGGTCGAGGTTGCCGTTGTGGGCAGTGATCCGGGACATGTGACAAGCACCCTGCCCGTTCGGACGCCCGGCACAGGCGACCGCGTCGTCTTCGAGACTGACGATACAGGATTGTTGGCCGGACAGGTCCTTGAGGTCCAGCTCGACCAACTCTCGGTACCGATGATGGCCAACGCTCGGTGGCTCGCACTGTTGCTACTGCTGACGCTCGTATCGGTTGTGAGCTTCGTGTCGTCGCGCCGACGGCACGGGCCACGGGCCTTGTCATTACCCAAGTTTCTTGCCCTCTGTGCTTTTTGGAAAAGAGTGGGAACGCGGAAAAGAGTGGAAACGCAGAGTTCGCAAAGGGCGCAGAGACGCGCCGAGGAGGGATAGGACGAATTCTTAAAGGGTGTCTTTTTGCCCTGTTTTTCGGAGCCATGATTGACGAACGACCGTGATTTTTCCAGTTC
>JAJRVM010000290.1 GCA_024277285.1 Planctomycetota bacterium | reverse complement strand
CTAATCCCTAATCCCTAATCCCTAATCCCTAAGAAGCCATATCCCGGCAATGGTGTCTCGCAAGCATGGCGTACACCTTTTGCACAGCATGACGGCATGAGGCAAATCGAGCGATCGACGCGTCCCACTGAAGCGAAAGCAAACGATGTCACAGCAAGCGAGTTCAAAATGCGGAAAGATCTACTTGGTGGGGGCCGGGCCAGGAGCGCCTGGGTTGATTACGCTGCGTGGTGTCCAATGCCTGCGCCGTGCGGACGTGGTATTGTACGATTACTTGGTCAACCCGCAGATCCTGCAGCATGCGCCGAGTGGTGCCGCGCGAATTTGTTTGGGACAACACGGCAAGTCACGCATTTGGACATTGGCCCAGATCAATGCCAAAATGACCAAACTGGCAATGGCAGGCCAGACGGTCGTGCGGCTCAAGGGGGGCGATCCGGCGGTGTTCGCACGGGGTGCCGAGGAAGTAAAGGCGATCGTCGAGTTAGACATTCCGTTTGAGATCGTACCGGGGATCACGGCGGCGTTGGCGGCCGGAAGCTATGCCGGGATTCCTATCACTCACCGTGAGCATGCGTCGGCGGTTGCATTGGTCACAGGCCAGGAAATGACCAACAAGCCGTCGCCGAAAATCGACTATTCCCAATTGGCTCAGTTCCCCGGAACGCTGGTCGTCTATATGGGTGTCACAACGGCCGCCAGCTGGACGAGTGCCTTGATCGCGGGAGGCATGCCACCGGAAATGCCGGCGCTGATCATTCGGCGCTGCAGCTTTCCCGACCAGCAGACGATTCGCACCTCGGTCGGCCAATTACAAACACAATTCTCTGGGCCCGATAAACTGCGGCCGCCGGCGATCGTGGTGATCGGCGACGTGGCGGCGTTGCCGCGCACCGCCAATTGGTTTGAACGACTGCCACTATTTGGACAAACCGTTTTGGTCACGCGTCCGATCGAGCAGGCTGGGGGCTTGGCCGAACCCTTGGGCGAGCAGGGAGCTGAGGTGTTAGTGCAACCGGCAATCGAGGTGCGTGAACCGCCCGACTGGGCACCGGCTGACGCGGTCGTTGCGCAGTTAGACCGCTTCGATTGGGTCGTTTTTTCGAGCGTCAACGGAGTGCACGCGTTCATGCAACGCCTGCTGGCCGATGGGCGTGACTTGCGCGCATTGGGGATGGCCAAATTGGCCGCCATTGGACCGGCCACCGTCAAGGCACTGGGAAAATACCACTTGCAAGTCGACTGTTGTCCACAACGCTACCAGGCCGAGGACCTGGCTGCGGCACTTTGTGCGAACGCGGCGGGAAAGCGTTTTCTGCTGGTACGGGCCAGCCGCGGGCGCGACGTGTTGGCACAACAACTTGCAGCGGCCGATGGCGAGGTGCGACAGGTCGTGTTTTACGAAAGTACCGACGTGACCGCCGCCGATCCGGACATCGCCGCTGCGTTGCACTCCGGACAGATTACATGGACCACCGTCACCAGCTCGGCAATCGCTCGGTCGCTTGCCCACTTATTCCCCAAAGACCTCGCCAAGACTCGCTTGGCCAGCATCAGTCCGATCACATCGGCAACCTTGCGTGATTTGGGGTTCTCACCAGCTGTCGAGGCGCGCGAGGCGACCATGCCCGGTGTCGTGCAAGCGATCCTCGATCATGTGCGGCAAGATGCCAAACAAGGAAGATAAGATCGTTTGCTTACGACGCAGTGTGGCACGGCACTCCGTGCCGTGAAATCAGCTGCCCGAGACGTGCCAACACTAACCAGCTAGTCCCTCCCTCATCCACCGCCAACGGAAGGAGCACAAGCGGGCAGGCGGGGCTTGGGCACGCTTTCGGCGATGCATCTATTCTACCGCTGGTAGATCGGCAAGTAGGCTTTGTCCAGCTGGAGCATGATCAAGTTACAAGCGCTGACATAGATTGGCGCGATGTTGCCCATCCAGCTACCGTCACTCTTCTGCTCGCTGCTGATGCGATCGTACAGCTTGTCGCGGAACGGGTTCCATTCTTCCGGCCCTTGTCGGTAAACGACTTGGGAATAGTAGAGATAGGTGTAATGCCAGTGCCCGAACGATCGTACGGTGTCGCCGAGCCGATAGAGATTTTTTTTGCAATAATCCAGCATCGGCGGCACCTGCTTGGCGTCATAGGCCCCGGCGTTGTAAAGCGCCGCAAGTGCCGCTGCGGTGATAGCGGGACGCGAACTCCCACGATTGGTCGAGCTATAAGAAATGCCCCCATCCGCATTTTTGCAGCCGTAGATATACTTCTTGGCCTTGTCGATCACTTCCGCTGGCACCGACACTCCCGCATTACGACAGCCACGCAGTCCCTGCACCTGCGTGATCGTCGTCGAACCCTCGTCGAAATTATTTCCATCCTTGGCACTGACGTATCCCCATCCGCCTGACCGCGTTTGTGCCTGACCACTAAACTCGACGGCCTTGGTCAAGGTGCGCACCAACTCCGTTCGTCGATCCGCATCTTCTTCTTCTCCCAGCACTTGCGAGAGAAACAACATGCCAAAACCGTGGCCATAGGTATAGCGATTGTCGAGCGTCGGATCGCCAATCAGACCATTCGACCGGCTCTTGGAGATCAAGTAATCGACCGTCCTGCGGATATTCCGCGCGTACGGGCCCTGGGTGGTGGTTGACCCGGAACAGATCAGCGCCGTGCCGGCCAACGCCGCCATCGCCGTCGGATACATGCCAGCCCCCCAGTGCCCCAACGACGACTGCGAACGGGCAGTCCACCGAAGTCCCTGCGAGATAGCCTTCTCCCATTTGGGGTTCTTCTTGGCGGCTTCCGCCGCCTCAGGCACTAACGAAATGCAGGCGGCCCCCCCCACAGCGGTCGCCAGGCGGCGCAGCACAGCTCGCCGCGTTATCGGCTGGCCCATGCAAACCCGCCCACTCGCACCGCATCGACTCTCCGGCGCGCGATTCTCCCACAGACGTTTTTCCGGCATACGTTTTCCCATCACACGTCCTCTTGCTGACTCACCCACTGCTCGTGTTCCCCACCCTGTTGCCCATGGTACCATGAATCGTGCAGTGCCACGTTCGCCCAACGCGTTTACATATGGGCGGCCATGCTGTGGCGCGCATTGGGGGGATCGCACTACGACGCCTTCGGGCCGCACCAGTATCGCCGATATGCCTACCGCCAACGCTCGTCCGAGCCCAACACGATGCCTCCGGCCTATGCCTATGACAAACCATACTGCGACAAACCGCATCGCGGACCGGCCTGGCACTTGGAATGCCAATCTGGCTTTCTTGTGAGTACCACCAGGCGCGACAAATGTTCGCACGCTTTAGTTCAACATGCACAGCATCCGCGCATGGGACAGCTGGCATTTGGGGACGGCTGGCATTTCATGAAGCGGTGGGGCAAGCGTGGCCGCCGCAAGAAAGCGGGGGGGGACCCGGATTGCGAATGGGTGGCGTCCCTGCTTGGTATAGGTCAGTCCTGTTCGCGCAGGGTTGACCAGCTGAGATACGCTAGACCAGCGGCACAAGTCACGAAGACGATATCCATCCACATGTCAGTTCGCTGAAATGGGAATTTCACCGCAAGGTCGAGTAAGAAAAGCACCAGAATGAGAATGGCAATTACCATTCCCGTCATACAAAGCACCTTGGGCATGCGGAGCGTCCTCGACAGGTGAACAGCCTGACCCACCATCATTTTCCTTAAGTTGATACTTCAGCTAGTATAATTCATCGAATCTAGCTGTCACCCATCCATCTGCCTTCACTTTGGCGAAGTTTCTTTGAACGCGGTATTACCGACGTTTGTAGCGATTACGCCAATCTTGCGGGACTGAACAGCCCCACGCTCTTCAAATCGACCAAGCAGGGAACCGGCTGAATTCGCTGCCTTGCCGCTCAAGGAGATAGCTAGGAGTTTCCAAGAGTATTGCAGTGTAATCCATTTTTTCCCGGGGTAAATGACCAATGTCCGAGAAGTTGCCTACCAAACCGATTTGGGACCAGATGCGGCAGCAGATGCCAGTAGCCAAAAACTGGGCCTACATGGACCACGCCGCAGTAGCCCCCCTACCAGCCCCAGCGAGGGATGCGATACAGCAATGGAGTAGTGAAGCTGCGGAGATTGGCGACTTGGCATGGCCCCGATGGGCACAGCGAGTCGAGGAAATTCGCCGGCTTGCCGCAGCGACGGTTGGCGCCCACGAGGACGAAATGGCCTTCGTCCCTAACACGACCACCGGGATCGGGTTGGTTGCCG
Source organism: Planctomycetota bacterium (assembly GCA_024277285.1). Next base: position 1,007 of record JAJRVM010000290.1, on the reverse strand, counting down.
AGGGATTTCCGTGGCAGGAAGGGGACAATGTGGTCACGTTGGCAAACGAGTTTCCGTCGAATCTATATCCATGGATCCATTTGGAGTCGCGGGGCGTTGCGGCACGCCAGGTACCTGTGGGCGCCGAGGGCATAGATCCCGAGGCGATATTGCAGCGTTGTGACGATCGCACTCGCCTGATTTCTGTCAGCTGGATCGGATTCGCCAGCGGCTGGCGCATCGACTTGGCACCGCTAGTCGAACAGGCTCATGAACGTGGAATCTTGGTCTTTCTCGATGCCATCCAGGGGCTGGGCGTTTTCCCACTCGATGTCCGCGCGATCGGAATCGATTTTTTCGCGGCCGACGGACACAAGTGGATGCTGGGCCCGGAGGGAGCTGGGTTGTTCTACATCCGCCGCGAGCACTTGCAGCGACTGCGGCCTCTTGGCGTGGGTTGGAACAGCGTACGGCACGCCAGTGACTTTAGTAACATCACACTCGACTTGCGCGCCACTGCCAGGCGGTACGAAGGTGGCTCGCAGAACATGGTCGGCGTCCTGGCACTTGGAGCGAGCCTGCAGCTCTTGGCCGACAGCGGTTTGTCCGCGGAGCGTTCGGCCATCGCCGACCGCGTGTTGGCCGTCACCGACTATGCGTGCCGCGAACTCGAGCAAGCCGGTGCACGCATACTGAGTCAGCGCACCGGTCCGCGCCGATCGGGTATCGTCGCTTTTGACGTTCCGGGGCAAGATCCCGACGCGTTTCGGCAAGCATGCCTTGACGCGGGGGTCGTGCTGAGTTGCCGTGGCGGCAAGCTACGTATCAGCCCGCACGCCTACACGAATGCCGAGGACATCGAACGATTGACCCGAGTCGTTTCCGGAAGGTAACGCGTTGGCAACCTGGCGTATGCCGACGCGACTGCAGCCTCGCTGCCAGACACGTGCCGCCTTCGCTCGATTAGACATGGCATGGCGTACCATCGACGGCCAGGGCCAGCGGTGGAGTGATGAGAATTTGCTCTT
>JAJRVM010000289.1 GCA_024277285.1 Planctomycetota bacterium | reverse complement strand
GGCTTATTGCGACCATCGGCAACCAAGCCACGTTTGATCATCGTCCAATAGCTGACTGAGTAGGCGGGCGTATGATCGCCGGTCAGATCGACACGACCTTCCCATCGGTCGGGGTTGTGACACTCAGTGCAATGTTGGTTGAGGATTGGCTGGATGTCGCGGGGAAAGTCGAGTACCTCGGGCACCTCTTCGATGGGTTCAAGCTGGCTCGGCGGTCGTTCGAGCGCCAACAGCTCAGCGTGATGCCGCGGTGTGTGTGAACGTTGTTCGTGGCATCCCACGCAACTAAGCGTTTCGCCCGGCTGAAGCGTCACAAAACTCTGCATCCGCTGAACTGACAGATCGTCTATGTCCAAGGCCACGAAGAACAACGATCGCATGGCGGGCAACTGCATGTAGGCCGAACCGTCTGGCTCAACCGGCACTGTGCCGAGGATCCTGGCCATTGTGAAAGTGCCGCCAATGCTAAGCGGATCTTGACCGCCGGAGAAGTTCACCGGCTTGGGGAGTTGCTCTAACACGAGTAGCTTTTTGATCTCGCCGCGCTTGATGCCTCCCATGCTGCGACCGTGGTAAATGTCTGCCAATACGACTTTGCCTGTATCGTCAGCAAGATCGGTCCGTGTGGGGATGACAGGCTCTCGTGGTCTAGCGGAAAGCAACCTAGGTTCGTGACACTCCATCGGACGACTTTCCTCGGGCAACTCGTAAACCAACTCGGTGTTCCCCTCGCCGTCCATCACCAAGATGCCTTTTGGATTGGCCACCAGAAAACAGTCTTCGCTGATCGCATAGGGATCGCGGTACATTTCGCTTGGCTTGCTCACTCGACGCACGGTCGTTTGTACATCGGGTCCTGCGCTGGGATCGACGATCGTGATATGTCCCATGTGTTCGGCTTGGCCATGTCCGGGCGAAAACGAGGCGACCACCTTGTTGGTGCCGGGGACCGGCTTGGCGTCGAGCATCGCGACACCGCCGATCTCGTTGCCGTACCAGACCATCTGACCGGTGCCATCGAGATTGACAGTCCAGAGGTGATGAAAGTGAACCTGGCTGCGGTCGACATACTCCCAGCGCATATAAAGCACCCGTCCATCAGGTAACACCCAGGGAGTATTATCATGATCGTTATTGCTCGAAATCATGCGAATGTTCTGGCCATCAGCATCGCACCGATACAATGTCGCTACACGACTGATCCAACAGTTCACAACTCTTCGGCAGCGGCTCGAACCGAACATGATGCCGCCGTCGGGTAGGTAGGTAGGTTCGATATCGTCGTCAGGACCGTCAGTCAGTTGTCGCAGGCCAGTACCGTCGATGTTGATTTCGTAAAGATGAAAAGCCTTGCTGCCGCCTTTCCGATAGGAGAAAAGAATCTTCTGGCCATCGTAGTGTACTTGAGGGTCACGCACGCCACCCTCGGGATCGTCTACCAGAAGCTGCAATATTTTCGTGCGGAGGTTGAATCGGCAAAGCTGCCCACCATCGCGGTAACCTGCTCGCTCCGGTGCGTTACAGTAGAAACCGAAGTTGACATACCAGTGGTCGTTTCCTGAGATTCGATTTGCGAAAACAATTTCGTCGCAATCGGCCAATGGCCCGGCAAGTATCGACTCGAGCACACCGGCATGTTGAGATTCGTCATCGGGAACGTCGGCCCAAGCAATGGAGCGAGTGGCAGCGAGCGCAAGACACAAACCCACAACGAGAATCAACTGTGCTTTGGTGCTCATTTGTCATCATCTCCGTCTTGCCGGACGATTCAGCAGCCGGCGATAGGTACCAAGGTGAACAAGAGGCTCTACGGCAACATTATACTATCTATTCTAACTCTAGTTTATATCGTGACACATCTGCGAAGACCAGGCAAATCCTGCCGGAGGGTGATGGCCAGATATTTCACATATTAGTATCGAATACCAACGATATCGGGTCATTTTAGGTTCGTCGAGCGACGGTCAGATGTCCGAAAATGGCTCTAGATATATTTACGGCTCATTAAAGTAGACAACCTAGCTCTAGTTAGACTATAAAAGAGCTGCTGGATGCGTAGTCATGCCGAGTTTGTGGCCTCGCCTCCTGAACCCACCGACCCGGCCCACACGGCATCGCAAAACTGCCGATCCTCCAACCGGGCTTGCTGCCAAGCGGATCTCGATTCACGTCCGGGAGACCTAATCGTGAAGACTCTTAACAAAAACCACTTTTTGCTGTCCGTATCGCTGATAGCCGTTGTCGTCATCCATGGCGTGTCGTTGCACTCGAATGGGGTCCGTGGAGATGACGCAGCGACAGCCGACGCGCAGAACTATCGTTCGCCGCTCGCGTTGGCCATCGCGCCAGACAACAAGACAATCTACGTGAGCGACCGCACAGCAGTCTCGCTAGTGATCCTTGATGCCGAGAGCAAAACCCGACGCGGCGAGATTGCCCTGCAGGGCGAACCACGCGGCGTGGCGCTGTCGCGCGACGGGAGTACGTTATACGTCGCCGAGCATGGTGCCGGCACGGTAGCCGTCATTGATACTGCCCAAGGCAAGGTGACGTCACGCATTGCGGTTGGCAAGTGGCCCACGCCTGTTTCCCTAGCCGAAGAGTCAGGACGGCTGTACGTCGGTAATCAAGACGATCATAGCGTCTCGGTGATCGATCTGAAGACGACGCCCCCCGCTTCGATCAGGCAGATTGCCGTGACTCGCGAACCGAGTTCGTTGGCAATCACGCCAGACGAACAGCATATCGTCGTCGCCAACATGCTGGCCTACGGCGTAGGCACCGATCCAAAACTTTCCGCCGAAGTCAGCATTATCGATTCCACAGCGTTGGAAGTTGTGTCCCAAGTGAAGCTGCCACCTGGCTCGACGATGGTCAACGGCGTCTGCTTGAGCCCCGACGGTGCTTGGGCCTACGTTGTCCACGGTTTGGGGCGATTTAATTTGCCGATCACACAACTCGAGCGCGGCTGGGTAAACACGTTTGCTCTTTCGATCATCGATGTCGTCAAAGGTCAGCGACTTGCAACCGTCCTGCTGGACGATCTCTCGCAAGGTGCCGCCGACCCAAACACCGTTGTCTGCTCGGCCGATGGCGCCCAACTCTGGATAAGCCATACAGGAGTTCACGAGATTTCACTGATCGACATTGGCCTGATTCACCGGTTACTCGCGGGCGACATACCGGCAGATTTGGCGGAACTTAAGGATGGCACCCAGCCGAATGTATGGGTCCGTATCCAGCAAGGGCAGAGCGAGCTCGCTGAACTGGAAAATGATCTTACCGCGCTTTACATCGCCGGCGCGATTCGCCGCGTTTCCTCGGGCGGGAAAGGTCCCCGGGGAATCGCCGTTACTCCCGACGGCAAAACGCTATTGGCGGCCAACTATTACTCGGGTGAAGTAGCCGTTCTTGCCGCTGACGATGGGAAGATTCAAGGCACGATTGCGCTGGGAGCGCTAGCTGAACCCGACGCCGTGCGTCGCGGCGAGCTCATTTTCCATGACGCGACCCACGCTTTTCAACGCTGGCATAGCTGCGCGTCTTGTCATGCGAATGAAGGCCGCATCGATGGGCTCCGCTGGGACTTTCTCGCCGACGGCATCGGCAACGCTAAAGACACGATGAGCCTACTTAACCTGCATCACACCGAACCGCTCAACCGTCGTGCAACGGTGGCGACGGCTGCCGAGTGCGCACTTGGGGGCCTGCAATCGACCAACATGCTGGTGCCAACCAAAGAGGAGGTCACAGACCTGCTTGCCTACCTGACATCACTCAAGCCGGTGCCGAGCCCTCACCGTACGCCCGAAGGCGAGTTGACCGAACTAGCGAAAGAAGGCCAAGTATTGTTCGAAGGCAAAGCAAAGTGTAGCAAATGCCACCCGGCTCCCTACTTCACCGACAAAAAAATGCACAATGTAGGCGTGCTCAGTTCCAACGAACCCGACGGACGCTACGACACGCCATCGCTTGTCGAAGCGTATCGCACGGCACCCTATCTACACGACGGTCGGGCGTTAACGCTTTATGACGTGCTTACGACTCACAACTCGGATCACAAGCACGGGAAGACCAAGACACTCACTGAAGCGGAGTTCAATGCCATAGTTGTCTATTTACGCGAGCTCTAGTGACCGATTTTCGCGCCATCGTCACCGAGGTTTTTCCGTCTCATCCCAGAAAGAAACCCGCAGTAATGGCATTACCTTTGGAAAGCACTTCATGACCGCACTTCGCAGAAAGAACGTCTTTGAGCGAATCAAGAAGCAGGGAAACGGTCTGCGCGGCACGATTGTC
>JAJRVM010000288.1 GCA_024277285.1 Planctomycetota bacterium | reverse complement strand
CCGACCGCCGCGCGGCGGCCAGCGACACGTTGGCGACCAGTTACATTCTGTCGTGCGCGGTCAAAACGGTGGGCGACTTTGATCTGGTCTTTGCCGGCCGACAGGCGATTGACGGCGATACGGCTCAGGTCGGCCCGCAATGTGCCGAGAAGCTGGGGATCCCGCAGATCACTTACCTGGAAGAGCTGGTCGACCTGCGCGACGACGCAGTGCGCGTGCGGCGCAACATCGGCAATGGCTGGGAAATCGTCGAATCGCGTTTGCCAGCTCTGATCACGGTGATGGAAACGGCCAATCACCCACGTCCCCCGCGTGTACGGCGCGTGCATCGTTATAAGCGCGCCCAGGTGAATGCCGAGCTGATCAAGACGGTCAAGGCCGCCATGCCAGACGCAACTGACGAACAGCGCGCGGCGGAAGTGGCACAACGCTCGGCCGAACTCGAACAACAAGGCCTGCTGATCGAACAGTGGGACCTGGACAAGATCGGCGCCGATCTGCAGCGCTGCGGGCTTTCCGGTTCCCCCACCAAGGTCTTTCGCGTTCAGTCGATCGTATTGACCAAGGAGGGATTCACCGAAGTGCCGGCAACCAACGAGGGGATCCGGAAGATGATCCACGAACTGGTAGTCGACCACAGTCTCGGCTAATGGTCTCCATGGTGACGCCGGCACTCGTTTCCAGAGCGCCGCGTCAGCCTCATCGCACGACATCGGTAAGGCCCAAGGTGGGTTCCAACAAGACGACTTACTTTTCTACTCAAAAGATTGCAATTGCCACTTAGCTGCGGTACATCTGGTCCGGTCCCGGTCTTTCCGGGTCGGAAAGCAGGCAAATACGCAGCTCGGTGGTGGTGAGGATGCCGGACGAAAATGATCGAAGTGAATCGTGAAGGCGAGGTCTGGGTCTATGCCGAACAGCACGACGGCGAACTACGCGAAGTCGTGCTCGAGCTGTGCGGCAAGGCGCGCGAATTAGCGGACCAGTTGAACGTGCCCTCCGGCGCCATACTGATCGGTGCCAACGTCAAGCAACTCGCCCAACAGTTGCATGCGTACGGTATCGACCGCGTTTACTGCATGGAAGACCCGCGGCTGGAGCACTACCAGACGCTCCCCTACGCGCGGATCGCCTGCAGTGCGATCGAAACGCACAAACCGCAGGCGGTACTCTATGGGGCAACGCCGCTGGGCCGCGATCTGGCACCGCGTGTGGCATCCGAGATGCGCGCCGGCATGACCGCCGATTGCACCGACCTGGAAGTGCGTGACGTTACCGAACCACGCTCGAAAGAAGTCCACGAGAAGCTGTTGCTGCAGATTCGGCCTGCCTTCGGCGGCAACATTATCGCCACCATTGTCAATTACGATATGTGGCCGCAAATGGCGACCGTGCGTGAAGGCGTCATGCCCATGCGTGACCCCGACGACACACGCAAAGGCCAGCTGGTGCCACTTGACGTCGAGCTGCCAGACGACCTGTTCGCAATCAAGCTGATCGAGCAGCATATCGAAGCGCGCAGCGTGAACCTGAAAGGGGCACGTGTGATCGTCGCGGGCGGGGCGGGGGTCGGTAGCAAGGCGAATTTCCAGCTCATCCACGAACTGGCCGGTGCCATCGGCGGTGCGGTCGGCGCCAGCCGAGCGGCGGTGGATGGCGGCTATATCAGCCATGAATACCAGATCGGTCAGACCGGCACGACCGTGCGGCCGGCCCTGTACATTGCGGCCGGAATCAGCGGTGCGGTCCAGCATCGCGCCGGCATGGAAGAGTCGGCCAAAATCATTGCGATCAATACGGATGCGGATGCACCGATCTTTTCGGTGGCACACTATGGAATCGTGGGGGATCTGGCCAAAGTCATTCCCGTCATGATCAAAGCACTCAAGGAACGCACCATCGACTAGCCGACATGCGCCACCCGGTGGGTGGCGAACCGAGTTACGGGCGCGCGCTACGCCCGGGCCATGGTCGGCGACAGCGGCAGCACAATTACCGAATATCACCATTTCGACCAGCAGAATCAGATCGGGAGTGAACCGTGGGGAACTTCTTCCTCGACAATCAGGATATCCAGTTCCTGTTCGAGCACATTGACCTGAGCGAGATCGCGGAGATCCAGGAACTGCACGCCAAAAACGGTGCTGCCGACTACTGTCCAATCGACACCAACGACGCCGTCGACCATTACCGTCGTACGCTCGAAATTGTCGGTGCCGTGGCGGCCGATACGATCGCCCCGAATGCCGAACAGGTCGATCGTGAAGGCAATACGCTGAACGAGGACGGCACCGTTACGCTGCATCCCAAGGTTTGCGAGAACCTGTTTCGCATGGCGCAAGCAGACCTGATGGGCTTTACGCTGCCACGCAAATATGGCGGCTTGAATTGCCCCAACCTGATCTACACGATGGCGACCGAAGTCGTGTCGCGCGCCGATGCGTCGTTCATGAACATGTTCGGATTGCAAGGGATCGCAGAAACCGTCAATGCCTTCGCCAGCCAGGAGATCAAGGACGAAGTGCTGCCAAAGTTCGCCGAAGGCGAAGTTACCGGCGCGATGGTGCTGACCGAACCCGATGCCGGTAGCGACCTGCAAGCCGTTCGCTTGCGTGCGCATCAGGATGAGGATGGCAATTGGTACCTCAACGGGGTCAAACGGTTCATCACCAACGGATGCGGCGAGATCCTGCTGACGCTGGCGCGCAGCGAACCGAACATCGCCGACGGACGTGGGCTCAGCCTGTTCATCTCCGAACGGTCACCCGCCATCCGTGTGCGACACCTCGAAAAGAAACTCGGCATTCACGGCTCACCGACCTGCGAACTGGTCTATGAAGACGCCCCCGCTCGGTTGGTCGGCGAACGGCAGCGCGGCTTGATCACCTATGTGCTGGCATTGATGAACGGCGCCCGAGTCGGCATCGCCTCGCAGTCGTTGGGCATCGCCGAAGCCGCGTTTCGAGTCGCTCGTTCCTATGCGCATACACGTCAACAGTTTGGCCGAGCGATCGAGGAGATCCCACCGGTGGCCGAAATGGTGACCGACATGCGCATCGCCATCGAAGCCGCGCGTGTGTTGACGTATGAGACCAGCCGAGTGTGCGATTTCGAGAACAACTGCTTGCGACTGTCAGAGACCTGCGCCGATGTGCTCGAAAAAGACGAGCTGAAGAAGTACAAGAAGAAAGCGCGGGCTTTGAAACGGCTGAACAGCATGCTCACGCCGATGAGCAAGTATTACGCGTCCGAAATGTGCTGCAAAGTCTCCGACACCGCCATTCAAGTGCTAGGCGGGTCAGGCTATATGCAAGATTATGCCGCCGAACGACACCTGCGCGATGCGCGCATCACCACGATCTATGAAGGTACCAGCCAACTGCAGGTGCTGGCCGCCGAGCGTGGTGTCACCTCGGGCACGTTTGAAAAGTTTGTGGAAGACTTCGAGGAAATCGACTATCAGTT
>JAJRVM010000287.1 GCA_024277285.1 Planctomycetota bacterium | reverse complement strand
CGATCAACTGAATACATCGCCGGCCAAGAAGATGGCCATTGACGTGCCGAGTGGGCTCGATTGTGAATCAGGCACTGCCACGCAACACTGCTTTCGCGCTGACCATACCTGCACGTTTGTGGCCGCGAAGCCAGGGTTGGTAATGCCGGCGGCGCGCGAGTGGGTTGGTCAACTCCATGTGCTCGACATCGGCAGTCCCCGAAGACTACTGCGGCAGTTTGGGCTTGAAGTGTGATGTGGCCTACGTTGTAGCTGGCCAGTTGTGAGCTGGCCGGGGCCGGTCCCGCGGATACGAGCCATATTCTTATTCAGACCGTTTTATGACAGGCTGGCGAAAAAAGAGCCTGCAGGGCAATGTGAAATGAAGATGCAGATGATTCGGACGTTAGTCGGTTTGATGGTCTTGAGTGCCGCTTCGGCGGGGCTGAGTGATGAACCGGTACGATTGCGCGACGCGGTCGAGTGTACGCCTCGGCAGGGCTTGCCCAACTGGTTTGCCAAGATGGCTGATGGTGGAGACGTGCGCATCGCCTACCTGGGAGGCAGCATTACGGCACAGCCAGGGTGGCGCGTGAAAACGTTCGATTGGTTCAATATGTTTATGGCAGGTGCGGGGCTGGAAGACACGCAACATACCGTGACGGTTACCCTGTTGGCAAAACCGCCGGAGAAAGCAAAGATTCTCCATTCCCATCGGCTACCCGATCTGCAAAAGAACCCCGCCAAGTACGCCGACAATTTCTGGTATGTTGGCGGTATCCTGCTGATCGGCGAAGTAGGCGTGCCCACATCGGCGGTCGCCGCTCCGTCTGCCGTGGAACCGACGGTGGCGGTGCCAGACGCAGCCGAGCCGGCCAAGCAATGACGAAATACTCGATGACGAGAGAATGGCGAAGCACGAATGACGAAGGTGCTGGCTCCGTGGGTAATTGCGAACAAGCGTCATTGGGCCTTCGTGACTCGTCGTTTTCTCCCGAAGGATCAAAGTGGGACAAGAGCCGGAAGAAGAGGATTTCCAAGAAGAGGATTTCCAGCCAAGATCAAGTCTTCCACAGTCCAAGTCACGCCTGCATTGCGGGCGAGTTGAAGCTGCAAGAAACGCAAACCGGCGGGATACCGTGAGGCATCCTGCCGGTTTGACGGGCCAATCGCTCCCGAGTTGCATGATTCACCTGGAGGTGTTCTTCTGAGGAAAACCGTTCCAGATGATTCGTGTTTTCTTCTTGTGCTTCCTTGATTGCTTGAGCATTGTGGCGAGTGTGAGAACACCGTGACCGGACGGCGTTTCCGGAGTTGCTTCGCGCCAGAGGCCGATTCGATACAGGCTGCCGATCAGGGAATGATGGCGGCTCCGCCGACGATCGCCCCTGCTTCCCACAATGCTCCGCGAAGACTCAACGGGATCGGCGGTACCAGCCAGGGAGCACAGGAGCCTGGTCGGTAGTATCCCAGCGAGTAGCGGCATTCCCAAGGAGGATTGATGCCTGCCTGGTAGGGAAGCGTTACGAGACTGGCGAAAAAGTGAGCTCCCGAGAGGAACGGTTGCTTGATCGGCCCAGCGGTGTGGCCGTACCGTTCCAACTGAACCTCTTGGAAATACAAGGGCTTGTTACATAGTGCGGACGCTTTCCAGGTCAGCGTCGAAGGTGCCCAATTGCGTCCGGCAAACTGTTCTTCGCCAAATGTGCATTCGGTAGGCACTCGCCACCAAGCTGTTAGAAAGCAGATGTCGTCGTCACACAGGTCGTTGAACGGAATCCGAACAATCTGGTTGTTCGGGTCAAGGACCAGAACGCGTCCACGTTTGATATTGGTCAATCGCCCTTCGGCCAGAACATTGCCCCGCCGATCGCGCCAAGTGTGCACTGGAGCTCCCGCAAGGTCGCGGTTGCGTTCGGCTTCTTGGACGACCGGGTCGGTTTCTTCCGGATGCATGGCAGGCGTAATGTCGAGCGAGATTCGGGCAATCGCGTCACGTTGCCAGGCGACGCGAGCCTGTGCGCATCGATCGCCATCGGCACAGCAATCGCGACCGTTGTGGGTGCGCTGGCATGACGGTTTTTCGTCGGGTTGGTCCTCGAGTTCCCCTTGATCGAGCTGCGACGGAGCAGATGGCGCCGGCAAAGGTTGTGGTGGCAACGGTTGCGGCGGCACTTTGAACTGTGATTCGGGCTGCGTCTGTGGTTGCCCAGGTGCTTGTGGTTGCAATTGCGGTTCCACCTGCAACTCGGGCTGGGGTTGTGGCGGCGGATCGTCTTGCCACGCGAGGTCGGTGATCTCGGATTGCTGCGAAATCAGGCGCGTTGCCGGTGCGACTTGCAGCTGTGCCGGAGCTGCTGGCCGGGCTGCGTGTTGTTGGGTTACGGGCTGTCGGTTACCGTCTTCAAACGGATCCTCGAACGCATCGGGAATGGCCGCCGGCAGATCCAAGTCCGTTGCCGAGACCTGGCGAACCGGATGTTGATTCCTACGTGGGTCGGTCACGGTGACCAGCTTGATTCGCTGTGCGGAACCGTCACCGGTGGCTTGCGTGCGCGTCGCCTCGGGCGTGCGCCAACGCAGTACCGTTGGCTGGTCCGAATGACCGGCGGCGGTGCGCGCCGAACGGCGGGGCGTCATCGTGCTGGCCGCCGAGCTGTTGGGATCGATGCGTTGCGCTACGCTGAGGCTCTGCTGAGCGGTGCCATGTGTTGGCAGCGAGCCTTTACGCACCCACTTGAGTTGTGTGGAGTTGGACGAGGCGAGTGTCGTTGTGGTGCTAGGTTCGGCGCCTGAAAGAGGCTGGCTGTTGCCAAATGCCATGGAGCCAACCACGATCAAGGTGCACGCCAGGGCTCGAGCGGGCCGCCACGTGCTGAGGCCGTGACTAGCTGCCTTCACCTCCAGTGTGATATTCCGGACTGTAGTTCGGAGATTCCTGAGTGATGCTGATGTCATGTGGATGACTCTCTCTCACGCTTGCCGGCGAGACTCTTATGAATTTTGCCTTCGTCCGCAATTCGTCAATGGTCGGCGAGCCACAGTAGCCCATGCCGGCCCGCAGACCACCTACCAACTGGTAAACGTATTCGTCTAATGGTCCCTTAAAAGGAACACGTCCTTCGACACCCTCGGGAACCAGTTTCCCGTTGTCCGTTTGGGAGCCTTGGCGGTAACGCTCACTCGACCCCTTTACCATCGCTCCCAATGAGCCCATGCCGCGGTACACCTTGAAGGTGCGCCCTTGATACAAGATCGTGCGCCCGGGGCTCTCAGCTAGTCCAGCAAAGAGGCCCCCAATCATGACGCAGTGGGCTCCTGCCGCAATCGCCTTGGTAATGTCTCCTGAGTATCGAATACCACCGTCCGCGATGACGGGAACCTCTGCCTTCTTGGCCGCTTGCGCCGCGTCGTAGACGGCTGTGACCTGAGGAACGCCAACTCCCGAGATGACGCGTGTGGTGCAGATCGATCCTGGACCTATGCCAACCTTGACCGCGTCCACTCCCGCATCCAAAAGGTCTTTGCAACCATCCCTGGTTGCCACGTTTCCCGCAATGACTTCAATGTCCCATTTTCGCTTAATCTCGCGGACGGTCTTGATGACGTTGGATGAGTGCCCGTGAGCACTGTCGACCACCAAAACGTCGACGTCTTTCTCAATAAGACTCGCCGCCCGGTCGTAATCCAACACACCAACCGCCGCGCCTACTCGCAACCTGCCTTGTTGATCCTTGCAGGCGTCGGGGAACTGTTTGATCATGTCAATGTCTTTGATCGTAATGAGTCCCGTCAGTTTGTATGATTCGTCAACCAGTAAAAGTTTCTCCACCCTTTTTTCCGTTAAAATCCTCTTAGCTTGCTCAAGCGTTAAATTTCCCGTCGCCGTCACCAGATTCTCACGTGTCATTACCCCTGATATGGGGACTCTGCTATCTTTTTCCAGAAAACGCAGATCACGGCGAGTGAGAATCCCGACCAGTCGATTGTCGCTGTGCACGATCGGGATCGCCGATACGTTGTGCAGCTCCATCAAGTCGTGAGCGCGAGAAATTGGTTCTTCCGGGGGGAGTGTGATCGGGTCGACGATGATCCCATTGGCGCTCCGCTTGACCTTATAGACTTCCGACGTCTGTGCCTCGATCCCCAGATTCTTGTGAATGACGCCCAGGCCGCCGCACTTGGCCAGCGCGATCGCCATTGCCGATTCAGTGACGGTATCCATGGGCGAGCTGAGGAACGGGATCTTCAGCGCGATCTGTCGCGTCAGACGGGTGGAAACGTCGACTTCCGAGGGCACCACTTCGCTGTAGGCTGGTTGTAGAAGGACATCGTCGAAAGTGATCGCGAATTGGCTGATCTTATCATCCATTATGCTTCTCTCGCACGGCTTGGGCATGGTGGGTAGACAGAGAGTAATCCCGCGATTCTAAAACACCCTGCCCTATCTGTCTTCACCCCCTGGCGACGAAGTGAAGGAAATGTGCGGCTGAGACGGCTTGAGACGCCATACCGACCGCCGTTAGAGGGTGGCATTCGAGGGTGGCAAATGGCGTTGGCAGCAGGTCGCGCGCGCGCCAACTCGGCAGTAGAAAGCGAGGGGCGCCGCAGCGGATGACGAGCGTAGTTTGAGCGCGGTTTGGTGCGCGTACACAATTGCCAAACGCGGGCCGCTACCGAGAGCGGCGGTGCCGCCGGCGGACTCGGCCGGTGCCATAGCCGACCAGATCCAGCTCTTTACGGCTCACCAATTTGCCCTCGGCATTACGCTGCTCGGTCACTTGCGATACCAGTTCGCCCGGCACGTCCCGGCAGTGGACTTCTCGAATTGTCACCACGCGCTCAGCTCGTTCGATGACGGTGGTTACCGCCCACGTGCACAGTGTTTCGCTAAGAATGTCCATTTGCTGGTTCAGCCCGGTTACGGTCACGGTCGTCGATGTGATCACGCCCGGCGTTTGCGTATCGGTGGATTTCGTGATTCGTTTGAGCGTATTGGGGGTCGTCGTCCCGCAGAAGTACAGGCTACTGACCTCGCGTTTCGTTCCACTCTTGGTTACCAACTCGATAACCTGCGTCGGATAGGTTTGACCGTTGATGGTCACCGTATCGCTCCCCACGATTTTGGACGATTCCACTTCCGGTGCCAGTTCTTTGGTAATCTCCTTGGGGTCAGCGGAGTATTCCTGCCCTGCGACCTTGACGGTTGTGGCCACGCAAAGCGAGAAAGAGCGCCGCGCAACACGGACCACATGCGTGCGCGCCACGGTTGTGCTGGAGCGCACGACCAGCTCGTTATCGTCGAACACCGAGCTGCGAATCCGCACTTCCTTCCAAGCGCGCAAGCCAAACCGGGCCCAGGCGTGAGTTCCACGCGTGGGCAGCCATTGCGTTTCCTGGCATGGTGCCGGCGCGCCGCAGCACATAATCAGTGCCAGTATCGCGAGGGCGCCGCCAACCATTCTGTGCTGTCGAAGCAATCTTGCCATTCGTTCAGCTGTAAAAAACGGGGGGATGGGTGGGATGCGAAGGATCTGTTCGCCTAATACACTAAGCTAACATAGCTCAGTTTTGCACCACCTTAAAGAGTGGTTAGTCGAGCGGTTGGAGCGTTTGCAATGTCGTGGAAGTGAGGCTTCGCCCGATAGCCCGCCGATTGGGGCGAGGTAGCCATCGCGAATGGGGGGGGGCGAAACGTCCCGTTTCTACCGCTTCCTGGCCTCGCAGCGAGGACTACAATGGTTGGTCATGACGACTGATCTAATTCTGGGCACAGCGGGCCACATTGACCACGGCAAGACATCCTTGATCCGCGCGCTCACGGGCGTTGACACGGATCGACTGCCCGAAGAAAAAAAACGGGGCATCACGATTGACTTGGGGTTTGCCGAGTTGAGTGTGGGCCAGTACCGGTTGGGCATTGTCGATGTTCCTGGGCACGAGCGATTTGTCCGCAATATGCTGGCCGGAGCCACCGGTATGGACTTGGCGTTGTTGGTGGTGGCGGCCGACGACTCTATCAAGCTGCAGACGCGCGAGCATCTGGATATCTTGCGGCTGCTTGAATTGCAATGTGGCGTGATTGCCATCACCAAATGCGACGTCGCGGACCCGGAGTGGATCGAGTTGGTGGAGGAGGAGGTACGCGATCTAGTCGCGGGTTCGTTTCTGGCGGACGCCGCCATCGTTCGGACCAGCGCCACGGCAGGGGCGGGAATCGACACGTTGCGAAGCGAGTTAGAGCGTGCTGCACAGCGTGTAACCGCCGGGCGCTCGACGGTGGCTGTTGATGCGCCGTTCCGCATGGCGATTGATCGAGCGTTTACGATCGCCGGACATGGCACGGTCGTTACCGGCAGTGTGAGTAGTGGGGCGGTGCAAACGGGCGACGCACTGGTGATCGAACCGGGCGGCTTGCAGGTGCGCGTGCGAGGCCTGCAGAATCACGACCGGACCGCCTCGCACGTGCATCGGGGCCAGCGTGCGGCGATCAACCTGGCTGGCATCCATCGCCAGCATATTGAGCGTGGTCATGAACTAACCACCCCTGGCCACCTACGGCCCAGCCGCCGCCTGGCGGCACGCATCCGCGCGGTGGATGCCCTGACACGGCCGATCAAGAACCGTAGCCGAGTGCGTGTCCACGTCGGGACGGCCGAGCTCTTGGCCACGCTCGTCTTGCTCGATACGGATCAGATTGGCGCGTCGCAGAACGCATTGTGTCAGCTTTTCTTGAGTGACGACGCCGTGACGATTTGGAATCAGCCGTTTGTGATTCGCAGCGAATCGCCCGTGCAGACCATCGGTGGAGGGCAGATACTGGTCCCCGATGTAGATCGTTTGGCACGCCACGACGCCGGCACATTGCAGCAGCTGGCCGACCTGACATCCTCTGACGCGGTGACGCGTGCCGCCGCTGCGCTTTTCTTTGCGGGCCTGCGCAATTGGCAGCCGAGTGACCTGGCGCGTACGGCGGGGATCGATGACAGCGTTGCGGTTGTCGAGGCGTTGCGCGGCAGCGGCACACTGGTCGAAGCCACGTTGTCTCCGACGCGCACACTTCGCTTTCACCAGCAGTGCCTCGTCCAGCTGACACAGCGCATGGCGACGACGTTGGAGAAATTTCATGCACGCAACCCGCTACGTATCGCCATCGATCGCGTCCAGATTCGCCAGGGGTTCGCGTATTTGGACGATGCGGTTTTCAACTTGGCTCTTTCCGCCATGCGGCAACAAGGCCAGATCCGTATTACGCCCACCGGTATCGCTCTGCAAGGGCATGGCCCTAAGTTATCACAAAACGAACACAAGTTGCTGGCAAATCTGGTCGCCGACTACCACGCGGCAGGGCTCGATGCGCCAACGGTCAAGCAGATCCAAGAGAGAGTCACCAAGAACCAGCAGTCGGTTCCGCAGTTACTCGCCTTGGCCGCCGGTAATGGCGATCTGGTGCAGGTTACCAAGGAGTACTATGTGCACCGTGAAGTGGACAAGCAGTGCCGCACAAGGCTCGCCGAACAGCTTGCCGGTGGCGATGGGCTGACGGTCAGCCAGATTCGCGAGATCCTGAACACTTCGCGCAAATACGCGGTTCCCTATTGTGAATATCTGGATCGAATCGGTTTCACACGCCGCGATGGCGACGTTCGTGTGCTGGCCGAGGATGCCGTGGTGGAAAGTCCGCCGAGTGACTGACGCCGAGTGCCACCGCACTTCGCACGATGCAACAGCACATCGAACAACGCCTGGTTGCGGAACGAAACGGGAGCAGCCGAGTTGCGAAGTTGCGAGTGGGATGTGCTTGGGCTTTTGGTTTTCAGCTCGATACGGTTTTCAGCTCGATACGCTTGACGTTTGACCTGCGGGCGAAGCCCGCGCTATGAGTACTTCGACCAAGAACAAGATCCTTGGATGCCCGGAACGCATCTTCTTGATGCGGGGGGATTCACATTATTGCTCAGACCATGCAGCAAGAGGAAGCAAGATCATGCCCAACCCGCTACGCAATATCCCGTCGGTTAACGAACTATTGGACAGTCCGCCCTTGCGCAAGCTGGTGGATCGAGCGAGCCACAGTGTGGTGGTTTCGGGAGTACGTGACTTTCTGGAGAACCTGCGCGCCGAAGTGCAATCGGCCACCTCGGACCTGAGCCTGCCCTCGGCCACGGAACTCGCAGAACGTATTGCGGAGTGGATCGTGGATGAAGAGCGACCCACGCTACGACCAGCCATCAATGCCACGGGGATCCTGTTGCACACCGGACTAGGGCGTGCACCGTTGGCCGAGTCGGCGATTACGGCCATTGTCGACGTGGCACGCGACTATGCCAGTGTGGAATTAGATCTGGCTACCGGGCAGCGTTCCATACGCGCCGTTGCGGTTGAGCGGTTGCTGCAGAACATCACCGGTTGTGAAGCGGCGACCGTGGTCAACAATAACGCCGGGGCAACGTTGCTGACCCTGGCCGCCCTGGCGGATGGACGCGATGTCGTTGTGTCACGCGGGCAGCTGATCGAGATTGGTGGCAGCTTTCGTTTGCCCGATGTGATGGCAACTAGCGGCGCTCACTTGCGCGAAGTCGGCACTACCAACAAGACGCGGATTGCCGACTACGAGCAGGCGATCAGTCCGGAAACGGCGGCGCTGTTGCACGTGCACACGAGTAACTATGTAGTACAAGGGTTCAGTGAGGAGACGCCGCTTGCTGAGTTGATTGCGCTGGCCCGGCAGCGTAATGTGTTGGCCATCGATGACATCGGTTCGGGCGCGCTGTGGGATTTCAGCCGTTATGGTGTGGCTGGCGAACCTCGTCCGCAAGAGAGCATCCGCGCTGGGGCCGATGTTGTGCTGTTCAGCGGTGATAAATTGCTCGGCGGCCC
Source organism: Planctomycetota bacterium (assembly GCA_024277285.1). Next base: position 13,979 of record JAJRVM010000287.1, on the reverse strand, counting down.
GCAATGTGGAATCATACTGGGGAAACGGACGCTCGTCGAAAAGATCAGCCGGCACCCGCTGGCGCGCGCGCTGCGTGTCGACAAAATCACGCTCGCCGGGCTCGCTGCGACCCTGCGACTCTACCAAGCTCCCGAGCAGGCCGAACAGAGCATCCCGTTGCTGATGCTTCTGAGCACCTCGTGCGAGAATCTAAAGAACCGAGCCGAACGAATGGCACCTCAGTTGGCCGACGCGGAAGCGATCGCGACGGCCGCTGCGGCCGAAGATCGAACCTACTTGGGGGGCGGGGCGATGCCGACCCAACATATCCCGACCTGGTGTGTGGATCTCAAACCCGCGCAAGGCGGCGTCGATGCGCTCGCCGCGCGTCTACGCAGCGGTTTGCCCGCCGTCTGCGGTCGCGTCCACAACGATGCGCTCCGTTTGGACCTGCGCACCGTCTTTCCTCGGCACGATGCGCAGATTGTCCAGGCGGTCTACCGGCTCACGGCCAAGCAAACACAGGCCAAGCCAACATCGGACGACGAATCGAGCGACAGTGCGGGGTGACACACGGTCTTGCCTTTGACGGCAACCTGAAGGCAACGCCTGCGGCAGTTAGATTGCTTTTTCTACATAGGGCGTTGTTGACCAAGGAAGCTCTTGAGGGTGGGAGGCTTGGGTTTCTTTTCCTTTTTGGGGAGCCATGACGTCAGAAACGAAGTCTTGCTCTTGCTGCGACTGGTCGAGCTTTTCTTGCTTTTCTTCTTCTTTGAGGTGCTGGACCAGGGCATCAGCACGTCTTTCGTCTTGCCGAACAGGTCTTTCGTACCGTTGCTCAGTTTGGTGAATGAGGAGGGCGCTTTGCGAGTTTTCGCAGGATAGGCATTCGTGGAAAAGCCGGTCGGCTTATGCGATGGTGCGCCCCAACTCGGCAGCTTCAGACGCGGAGTTCCACTTGTCTTCGAGCCGTCGTCGGAAACGCGGGCACGAGCCCGATTGCGGGTCGTCGTCGTTTTCTTCTTGAACGGATTCAGTTTTGAAAGGCTCCAGCTATCCCCTGCGTAGGATGACCCGGCCAGGGCAATGATCAGCGCACCGGCGATGAGAATTGAGAATCGTTTGTTCACAATACAGCTCCTTTCGAGAGGAATCGCGCCTTGAGTTGCAGGCCTCGCTGAGGCAATTGGCGTACCGTGGATCGTTGCTATCGTGGACGACGAGTATCGAGCTGTTCCAGGTCACGCGGTTGGCCGCGCTCCTCAGGGGCAGATACTCACTAGCCTCAACAGGTCACGGTGTCGTGCGGGTTGTTGGAACCAACAACCTAGTCACATGAGCGTGATAGACAGTGGCGTAACCAATACCTCGGCGGTCTTGCCGAGCGAAAAGTGTCGAGAGTGTCGCAGAACGAGCGGATCGAGTCCAGGTCATTTTTCACAACCCTGCCCAATTTCTATCCCGTTGTCGTCATAAGTGGCCAAACAGAAAGAGGTTGTGCGATGGTGCTGCGCACTCGACGATGCAAGTGCCCGTCACATTCCCGTTTCCCAGCGCACGGCACGTTGTTTCAAAACCCAGATTTCCGTAGCATTGAGGCATGTGCTTCGGCGCCAGGGTTCCTTGTGAAGTAGGACTCGGCACCTTGGCGTCATTTTTTTTGGCGAGGGCGTCCCAGGCCTCTGGAGGTGTGAGGTCGCGCCATATCTGGGCGTAGAACTCTTGGGGCGTGGAACGCCATGCGAATCACGGCTTTTCGGGCAGGTCCCGGTTTCCAGTTCCTTTTTTTGAGCGTGGTTGTCGACCACGTCGAGTTGTCATCGCAATGATAGATAAAAAAATCGCAGTAATTGGGGCCGGGCAAATGGCGACCGCGCTTGCCAAGGGATTGGTCCGTGCCGAATGTTGCCGGGCGGAGCAGTTGATGGTTTATGATCCATCGCCTGCAGCGCGGGACCGCATTGCTGCTGATATCGTCGGAGTGAACCTGCAGGAATCGAACCGACAGGCTGTCGAGCACGCGGATATCGTGTTGCTGGCGGTGAAGCCGCACCAGTTGGAGGTGGTGGCCGACGAGATTCGTGACGGCTTGGCCGACCGGCATCTGCTGGTCTCCATCGCGGCGGGAGTGAGCATTGCCCAGTTGAGTCGATGGTTTGCAACACAACGTGTCGTACGGGTCATGCCTAACACGCCCAGTTTGGTTGGGTGTGGAGTAGCCGGCTACTCGCTGGGCGCGAAAGCAACGGACGCGGACGCCGAGACAGTCGACGCGATGATGAGCAGTGTGGGGTTGGCTTTGCGGATGGAAGAAACCTACTTGGATTGCGTAACGGGAGTCTCTGGTTCGGGGCCAGCCTATGTCTATCTGCTGATCGAAGCACTCGCCGATGGCGGCGTGTTGGTCGGATTGCCGCGCGCGACTGCGCTGACGTTGGCGGCTCACATGGTGCGCGGCGCGGCAGAGATGGTAGTGTCCGAAGGCGAGCATCCGGCGGTGTTGAAGGATCGTGTGATGAGTCCCGGTGGCACGACGATCGCCGCGGTTCGCGTATTGGAGGAGCGTGGCATGCGCGCGGCGGTGATTGCCGCTGTTGAAACGGCCACCGCGCGAGCACGCGAGATGGGGCAATCGTGATGGGGAGAAGCTGGGGCGCGCCGGTGCACGCGACGTTGGGCCCCGAGCGGAAAGTAGCGGGTGGAATGCATCGGCTTTGGCCGGTCCGGACCGTGGGCGCAGGACGCATGACGCGGTGACTTGCCCCCGCGAAGGTGGGAGCGACCTGCTGAGCATCCCGCTGGATTGAGTGTTCGCACGGGAAAACGAACCTACTTGGCTGTTTGCGCACGTCATGTTAGAACCTTACTGGTCAGGTAACGTGCATTGGGGAGCAGCCGTTTTGGCGAGTGATGTAGGGGAGTGACTTCCCTGCTGCGGTGTTGGGGCGATCTGCTTGGCAAATGCCGTTTGCGCGAAGAGCTTCCCTATTGCAATGTTGTGTTGGTGAGAACCTTTGTTGGGTGAGGTTTACCTTATGCCATCGATCATGTGTCTAGTCGACGACAAACATATCCCGCTGTACCGCGTCATTTGGCTATCGGCGATTCCGCACTTTTGCGGATCGGATGAGTGCCTGTGTGAGGGGCAATACGAAGTGCGATTAGAGCAGGACGAATCGGTTTGGGCCACGCGCGAGGAACGCGACCGATTGTTGGTCGCCTTGGAACGCTGGCAGGGCGGGTTAGGCAGTGAACAGGATGACGAACAGGATGACGAACAGGAAGGGTGGCAGTAGCGTGGTAAGTGGGCCCGGCATGCGAGACCCATAAAATGGAGCCCCATAAAACGGGACGGAGTTGAATATATGTCCTTGTTTGAAAACGACGAATACCGTTGGCGCGATACCTATTTCGTTCTGTTTGACGAAAAGGATCGACCGGCGGCGGATGCGACACTCAAGACATTGGAATCACTGGGGCCGCGGTACTCGGTCCAGAATGTGCGTTACGATGAGCAAGGATTGCTTGAGTCGCTTACGCTGCTGTCGCCCGATGACTTTGCCGCCATGGACATTTCGTACATGGTCGGCGAAGAGGTGATTGAGCAGGTAGAGAACCTCGCGAAGGAATTCGGCAACGCTGGTTCGTCCGAGGAGGAGGCGGCCCGATTGCAACGCATGCGAAGCTGCAACGCCCGTTTCGATATCTATCATTTCGAGCAAGTCGTCTGTCCAGCGGAGGACGACGAGGAAGATTTTCTTGACCCGGGAGCGTTGTTGATCGTGTTGGAGTGCCTCGCTAAACTGTGCAATGGAATCGGCGTCGACCCGCAGACCGGCACGGTTGTCTGAATTGAGATTGGCGCACCTGGGATTGGCGACGGGAACGGTGATGGATCGATCGGCATCGGTACGTGAGTGCCGGTAGGTATTCTGTCCTGGCGAATCGCAACGTCGTTTGGCTGCTTTCAGGCCAAGCTTTGTTTCAAGACCATGGTTCTGCCAGGGTCGGCGCACCCCAGGTTGGCACCCCAGGTTGGCACCACGGGAAGAATTATAGGCAAGAATGGTGGATCCAACGAGTCTTAATACGACGCCCGGTAGATGCGGCCGCACGCACGTGGCTTGAACTGTCAGACGCCGTCGATACCAATGTGTTCGTGCCAGGTCACGGACGTCAGGAAATTAGGTCAGGTACGTCACGAATTATTCTGCCGGCAGACGAACTCCATAGATGGAAGAATGAGGAATGCAAGCGAAAGAGATCAAGAATGGTACCGTCGTGAACTACCAGGGTGCGCCGATTCTTATCGAGTCGATCAATGTGCAAACGCCCTCCGCGCGTGGAGCAGCGACTTTGTATAAGTTTCGTGGGCGCAACCTGGTGAGCAAGCAGAAGACGGATATCACGCTCAAGGGTGGCGAGTCGCTTGATGCTGCCGATTTCGGGCGGCGCGGGGTCAAGCTGATGTACAGCGATCAGACGCACTTGCACGTCATGGACCAAGAGGATTACAACCAATACAGCATCCCACGCGAGTACCTGCAACAAGAGATCGGTTATATCACCGAAGAACTCGACGGCATGCTGGCGTTGATCTACAACAACGAGTGTGTTGGTTTGCAGTTGCCCACCGCAGTGGAATTGAAAATCACGCAGTGCGATCCAGGCATCAAAGGCAATTCGGCCACCGGCCGCACGAAACCGGCGTTGCTGGAGACCGGGGTGAGCATTCAGGTCCCCGAGTACCTGAAGGAGGGCGAGCGGATCAAGGTGGACACACGCACCGGCGTCTTTCTTTCGCGCGCCTAGCCACGTGGCCACATCGCGTTTGCGAGTAGCTGGACTCGCCAAGGGCGCAGCAGAAACGCCGGGATCGGGATCGGGGTCGCACCGTGTCACAACAGGGGGAAACCATGAAGCGAATTAGGCCCGGAGGGCCGGCATAGCCCACCAGACCTCAATGCACGTCCAACTTCATTCGGCTAAAATGTTGCGAAAACTCTACGTTTGACCGATGAAGGACTACCGGCAAGTTGCTGGTAGCTGACCCGTCGTGCCTCCTGCCGCGGCAATCAGCCAAGCTCTTGGCCCACCAAGGCGACCATCGCTTGTTCGTCAGGGAATTCGTTCGTTTCCAGTTTGGAATAGACCAGCTTCCCGTCGATGCTGAGTTCAAAGCAACCGCCAGAAGAGGGTACCAGCTCGAGGCTCTGTAGTTGTTGCTTGAATTGAGTCAAGATTTTGCTCGCCAGACTGACGGCTCGTGGCTCATAGTTTCAGGCCGAACAATAGCGCAAGTGCAGCTTCATGTTGATATCTCCTTTGTGCGATCATCAGGGATGGGATTCGCTTTGAACGTGGCTCGACGTATCCGGACTTCACGAACGTGGCGCCACTTCTTGTCGAGAGTATAATGCACGGCGGTCGATCGAGGAACGCGGCCGGTGAGACGCTGTCGAGTTGTGCGAGCGTCCCTACTTTCACGTGCTAAATACGCACAAAGCCGAACCACCGTGCGGCCAGAACCGTGTGGTTATTGCTGCGGCAGTCTCGACCGATGCGTTGGGGCGTTCATGAGCGGATTGTCTTGCCGCTGCTGGCGCGGTCTGCCGACGGTTCTGTAACGCGTTGCATATCTGTAACGCGTTGCATCACGAGAGTCATTACTATTTGGATTTTCGTTTGGCCGTCTTCTTCTTGGGATTCTTGGGACTGGCTTTCTTTGCGGCGCTTGCACTGCTCTTTTTCTTCGTCGTCCGCTTCTTGCCACCGAAGGCATTTTCCCATCCATCGGCGTAGCTTTGGTTTGTGCCCACGCGTGTGATGCTCACCGTTGTTCACCTCATTTTTTACGGTACTACTAATAACCAGGATCGTTAACTTCTTGACATCGTTGAGCGACCAACGGGAGCGTTCCACTGTTAACCGAGCGGTAGCTCGAATTTGGTTGGCGGCCCAGCCGCCCGGTGATACGATTCAAGATCGCTGCCACAATTTGCAGCAAATACACCAGTGTTGTTGCTCTAGCTCCAGGGAGGGGGAAGAGTTCAGTGGCCCGTCTTGGCAACTCGTCTTGGCAACTCGTCTTGGCAACTCGTCTTGGCACAGGGTGAAGTTTAGCCTTCGACCAGCGTCAAAGTGAACCTTGAGCCAAATCCTGGATCTTCGCCCAAACCACGGTCCCCCCACAATGTGTGTTGACGGCTGACATTCCTTTTCCCTGACACCTCTACTATCGTCGCAATTTCTTATAGCGGAACCGTTGCGGCGTGTTTTCGTCGATACCGAGTCGTTGGCGACGTTGCTGTTCGTAGGTCTGAAAATTGCCTTCGCACCAATGGACGTACCCATCACCCTCGAACGCCAGGATATGCGTGGTGATACGATCGAGGAACCAGCGATCGTGGCTAATCACGACAACGCAGCCGGCGTAATTGAGAATCGCTTCTTCGAGTGCGCGGAGCGTATCGACATCGAGATCGTTGGTCGGCTCATCGAGCAGCAAGACATTGGACCCGCGCCGCAGCAGTTTGGCTAGGTGAACACGATTCCGTTCGCCGCCCGAGAGCGTGCCGACTTTCTTTTCCTGATCGGGCCCACGGAAGTTAAACCGCGAGACGTAAGCACGGGCGCTGATCTTGCGTCCGCCCATTTCGAGTGTTTCATGGCCGTCAGAGATTTCTTCGAACACGCTATGTTCGGGTTTCAAGGCATCTCGATTCTGATCGACGTAGCCGAATTCGACGGTCGGTCCGACGCGCAATTGTCCCGACGAAGGTTGTTGTTCTTGTGTGAACATCCGAAACAGCGTTGTCTTGCCGGCGCCATTGGGACCGATGATCCCCACGATACCGCCCGGTGGCAATCGAAAGCTGAGGTCCTCTATCAAGATGGTCTCGTCGAATTGTTTGCACAGGTCAACCCCTTCGACGACCAGGTCGCCCAGGTGGTTACCGGGTGGGATTTGGATTTCAAACTCGTCCATCCGTTCTTCAAATCTCTGTGACGCGAGTTGCTCGTAAGCCTTAATCCTCGCTTTGCTTTTGGCTTGCCGCGCGCGGGGCGCCATACGCACCCATTCGAGCTCGCGTTGCAACGATTTTTGCCGCGCTTGCGACGATTTTTCTTCTCGTTCCAATCGCTGTTGCTTTTGCTCGAGCCACGAGGAATAGTTGCCTTCCCAGGGGATGCCGCGGCCGCGGTCGAGTTCCAAGATCCACTGCGCCACGTTGTCCAGGAAGTAGCGGTCGTGGGTGACGGCAACGACGGTTCCTGAGTAGTCGGCAAGGTGCCGTTCAAGCCACTGAACCGCTTCCGCGTCCAGGTGGTTCGTCGGTTCATCAAGCAGCAGCAGGTCGGGCCGCAGCAGCAACAGCTTGCACAAAGCGACTCGGCGCCGCTCGCCGCCAGAGAGAGTCGTGACATCGGCGTCCTTCGGTGGAAGATTCATCACATCGATCGCGATTTCAATCTCGTGGTCCAACTCCCATAGATTCTCGGCGTCGATACGATCCTGCAGTCGAGCCATTTCGTCGCACAGCTTTTGCATGGCATCGTCGTCCATGGGTTCGGCCAATAACTGGCTGATTTCGTTGAACCGGTCGACCACGGCGCGGCGCGGAGCGATTGCTTCTTGTAAGTTGCCCCAAACATCGAGTGATTCGGTGAGCCGTGGTTCTTGTGGCAAATAGCCGCGCGTGAAAGCACCGGTCAAACTCGCTTCGCCATCAAATTGGTCGTCTTCGCCCGCCATGATCCGCAATAGGCTGCTCTTGCCCGAACCGTTTCGTCCCAACACACCAATCTTGGCACCAGGATAAAAGGCGAGCCAGATGTTGCTGAGCACCTCTTTCGTACCGTGTTTCTTGGTCAAGTCGGCGATCGTGAAAATGTATTGCTTGCTCATGAACGTTCGCGCTGATCGAGTTGAGGGTTGATGGGTCGTGGAGTGTCGTGGCGATCCCTTTTCTTGCGTGCATCGTTAGGAACACCGCGGTTTGGTTTGTTGTCGGTTGATGTTGGGGAGCGTTGCTCCTGTTGGTGTCGGCAACGCCCAGTCACGGATGCGCGAAGGCATCGGCTGCCCGCTGACTCGCACTGGTTACAGACCATTTGAGTCTTGGCTGCCATCGCCGTTAGGTCGCTCGTTAAGATGGGCAATTTTTGTAAGTTAATCTACATACGGCAACGATAACGTTTTTGACGGCTATACGTCGCGATCCGAAAATCATGGTTGCACCGGTTGATCAAAGTCGATGCCTAATACCGGCAAACTTCCGCGTACTTCACTTGCCAACCGCTCGCCAACAACGGTATCGAGCCATCCGCGTGCTCGCCCCGCAACCGGAGTTGGACTGAGCATCCGTGCACCTCGAGGACTTGGCTGTTCCCCGCAGCTGAGTACTTACCCGCAAAAGTGCCAGGAATCATCTCGCCCAACGAGGTTCCTGGCACTTTTTTTTGCGCCGTGCCACAATTGGCCAAAAGCGTAACTGTTTAGCCATCTGAAGTGAGACGTGCACTCGAGTTCATTTTCCATCGGTCGACCCCCACCGCCTTGTGCGGTGGGTGAAGAGGATTGGTAGGTTGCCCGTGACGTCCCATCTCCCCCACATCCACGGCCCCCTTCCCTCCCCGCCGCCGAAGGCGGCGGGGAGGGAAGGGGGGTGAGTAGCCGGCATCGCGGGTAGCTCACCAGCCGTATTCACCCATGGGACAAGCCCATGGGAGTCTCTTGAAAGCGACATTACTTCATTCGGCTAAACTGTTACCGAAAAGTTTGTTCTCGACCGCAAAAGACAGCGACCAGCGAGAGCGGGGCAGTGCTGTCCGATCGGTAGATGTTTGGCGGCCTTGCCGCACTGTGTTTCCTGCTACTGTGTTTCCTGTACTGGGCCACCCCCCCAAAAAAAGCATCTGCGCGGCTATTCCCACTCGATCGTTGCGGGGGGCTTAGAGCTGATGTCGTAACAGACGCGGTTAACGCCTTGTACTTCGTTAATGATTCGCGTGGAGATACGGCCAAGCACTTCATAGGGGAGTCGGCTCCAGTCGGCGGTCATGAAGTCATCCGTGTTGACGCACCGGACGGCCACCGCATTTTCGTACGTACGTGCATCACCCATCACGCCGACGCTCTGTACGGGCAGCAGCACGGCGAACGCTTGGGAAGTTTTGCGGTAGAGCCCGGCGGCTTTGATTTCATTGACCACGATCGCATCGGCCTCGCGGAGGACATCAAGCCGTTCCTTGGTCACTTCACCCAGACAGCGAACGGCCAGTCCGGGGCCGGGGAATGGGTGTCGCCAGACGATATCATCTGGCAGCGCAAGTTCGCTCCCCAGGGCGCGCACTTCATCTTTGAACAGGTCACGAAGGGGTTCGATCAATTCAAAACCAAGTTCGTCGGGCAGTCCGCCGACGTTGTGGTGCAGCTTGATCGTCGCCGCCGGGCCATCGACCGCAGCGCCACTTTCTATCACGTCGGGATACAGGGTACCTTGAGCCAGGAAGCGAGCGTCTTGGATCTTGGTCGCCTCGGCGGCAAAGCAGTCGATAAAGCAGTGCCCGATTCGCTTGCGTTTCTCCTGGGGTTCGGTAATGCCGCGCAGATTGGTGAGGAACCGATCTTCGGCGGAAACAACGTGCAAATCACTCTTGAAGTGCTTGGTGAATTCGGCGATCACGGCCGCTTTTTCGTCCTTACGCAGCATGCCATTGTCCACCAGGATACACGACAGTTGGTTGCCGATCGCCTGATAGAGGAGCGCGGCGGTGACCGACGAATCGACACCTCCCGACAGGCCACAGATGACGCGCGAATCGCCCACGGTTTCGCGGATCTGCTGGACCGTCTCGGCGGCAAAGTCCCCGAGTCGCCAGGTCCCTTGACAATCGCAGACGGACATGACGAAATTGCGCAGCAGCAGGCCCCCCAGAGGCGTATGGGTGACTTCCGGATGGAATTGCAGTCCGTAAACCGGCAATTGACGGTGTTTGACTGCCGCGATCGGGCAGGTGGAGGTGCGTGCCAGCGGGATGAAATCGTTGGCGACCGCGGTGACCTGGTCGCCATGGCTCATCCACACATCGATCTCCTCAGGCAACCCGTCAAACAGTTCCGACTGGCCGGTTATCTGGCAGTGGGCCGGCCCATATTCGCGGGTGGCCGAGCTGTCGACACGTCCGCCCAACGCCTGACAGGCCAATTGCATGCCGTAGCAGATACCGAGAATCGGCAGACCCAAGTTGAAGATCTCCGGATCGCATTGCGGTGCGTCACCACCGTAAACACTTGACGGACTGCCGGACAGAATCAGTCCCTTCGGATTGTGTTGCAAAATCTGCTCTGCGCTGATGTCGTGTCGCACAATCTCGCAAAACACGTGCTGTTCGCGCACGCGCCGCGCGATGAGTTGGGCATATTGCGAGCCGAAATCGAGAATCAGAACGCGCTCACGTGACGATTGAGGTGCGGAGGGCTCGGTTGACTTGCCCATGTCGGACACTCCTATGACGAAGCCAATTACGGCGAGTTAGCCCGGAGGCGCTCGGTTAGTCTACGGACGGAGTCGTTGTCGGCGGGGCGGTTTGAATTCAGGTGGTACCAAGTGTGCGCACCGGGCACGCGTCCACTGCCCCGAACTCCCTCGCTGCCCCGAATCCCACTGCTGCCCCGAATCCCACTGCTCCGGAAAATCTCGGCCAACGCGTGTCCCATTCGATCGGAAAGCGTCGCCGGCCGATGGGAGTACTGCGTCACGCGGCGGGTTGCTGCTAACGCGTCGCCTCATGTTTGGAACGAGGTACTCCGGCACGAGGGCGCATACAAGCTGGCGCGCCGCGTCAACGTTGGTGTCTCTACATTGACGGTTGATAAACACAAACATCCCGCCTGGACCCAAAAAGGGCGCGGGATGGAAAGGAGCGATTATAGGCCCCGCGCGGACAAACCTCCAGGCCCCGAGGAATCGTGGCTATCGCGACCGTGCCGGTTCTGCTGACACCGCGTGCCTGAAATTGAGTATAACCGGCGTAATCTGTTCTGGGGTAAAGGTTTGCGAACGTCCGTTCGTTGCTAAAATGGGCTCGGTCGACTATCATGAAACGCATGGATCTAATCGACCTTTGAATAATGGAAAGCCGGAACACGTGGAGATTCTGCTCACAAATGATGACGGCATTTATGCCCCCGGACTGGAAGCCTTAGAGCATGAATTGGAGCGTCTTGGGCGCGTGACGGTGGTGGCGCCGGCAACCGAACAGAGTGGTGTTGGACATTCGATTACGTTTCTGAGCCCGTTGATCTGCAAAGAAGTGTATCACGGCGGGCGGCGGCGGGGTTGGGCTGTTGAAGGAAGCCCGGCCGATTGCGTCAAGATCGGTATTGGCGAGCTTTGTCCACAGCGTCCTGATCTGGTCGTCAGTGGTATGAATGGCGGACTCAACGCCGGCATCAATGTGCTCTATTCCGGCACGGTGGCGGCGGCCATTGAGGGTGCTTTTTTTGGGATTACCAGCGTCGCCGTTTCGCTGGAATTTGATGAACATGCTCAGTACGAGAAAGCGGCAACGTTGGCACGTCATGTGATCGAGCAGATCCTGCAAGAAAAAGGTGCCAAGCCGCAGCTCTATAACTTGAATATTCCGACGGTGGCGATCGCGCAAACGACGCAGTTGAAAGTTGTGCCGATGAGCATCATTCGGTATGGCGAAAAGTTTATCAAACGCAAGGATCCCAAAGGGCGAACTTATTATTGGGCGGCACCCGATCCGGCACCGCGCCCGACGCCGTATGAGACCGATCTGTCGGCCCTCGATAAGGGGTTTGTTACGCTGTCGCCATTGCAATACGATATGACAGATCGAATGGAAATGCAGCTCATGGAAGATTGGAATCTGGATTTGGATCTTGAATCATGACAAGTGAACCCGCGTGGCTTGTGTGTACATTGGCTCGTGCTACATGGCCAGGCGGTCTCATCGGGAGGGGACGGCAATGCGATTGAGCTGGTTTTGTCTGGTTTTGAGCGTGAGTGTGGTCGGTGTGGCCGTGATGGGGTGTTCCAACAATTCGACGGAACCGAAAGAAGCAACTCCTGGAGCCGAAGCGCCGCCGAAAGGGCCACCGCGCCCGCCAGTGCTCGCCGAGCCCGGTGGGACCGATTTGCCCTATCCACGCGGGGGTCGCGTCGAGATCATCGATCAAGATCAAGGGGGGGGCGTGACTCAGCGAGTTAAGGCACAAGTTGGCGTCGGCGCGAAAGGTCGGAGTTTGGAAGATTAACGGATGGTTAAGGCCATTGTGGCTCCGGCGGTTGCCCTGTTTCGGACTCGGGAACGCGCCGTGTTCGAGATTCAGATCCCGCACGCCATGCAGTTGTATGAAGCACTCAATGGCAAGAAACCGGTGTCCGAAGAAGAGTTCTTCGAGAAGATTATCAAGACGAACCAGATCAAGCTGCCGACGCTGCCCGAAGGCCAACGGTATGTCTACGATCCGAAGAAAGGCGAACTTATGGTGGAACGACCTGCTCGGTAATCGAGAAAGCAACACCGAGCTGGTTGATTTGATCGGGGGCCAGGCCCCTCCTTACCCGATTCGCAAACCCTAAAACTCGCAGTCCCCAAAACGCTGTACCGTAGACACTCGCGAGTGGCAGGGAGTCCGAGGCCGCGGCGGCAGGAAAGGCAAAGGCACGCGCCGCAAAGAGAATACAGCAGAAAGCACTGCGGCATAAATTGCAAAACACGCGGGGGTGAGAGACGCGGCAACGTTAGATTGCTATCCCTCTCATAGGTTTCTTATCACAGGCGTCCTCCCCATGACTTTTCAAACCATGATGACCGCCCTTTGCGCAGCGCTGGCGTTGAACCACGTCGCCGTTGCGGCTGATTGGATCACGGCTCCATCCTACTACTCGCACGATCCCACGACGGGAGAACGCGTGACGCAGTACTCGCCGATCGGGCCCTTTTATACCTACGCGCGACCCGACTACCGGCGCAGCGGGTATCGTAATACGCGCAGCTCGATTCAGGCCGGGAACTCGACTGATAACATGCACATCGTGGAAGAATGGGGACGGCCGATTCGGCCCTACGGCGAATGGCGGTTTCCTTACCGGCCCTATAGCGTTCCCTATTCGGGTTGGGGTGCACCTTTTGCTGGTCTGAACCAACCGGGCTATTACCCTTATCCAGCGCCCTACCCTGCTCCGTATCCACAGAATGGCCCAGGACAGAATGGCCCAGGACAGAATGGCCCAGGACAGTACGGCCCAGGACAGTACGGCCCAGGCATGGGGACGCAAGTGGAGCCCTATGGCCGGCAACAGCCACCGCCTTACTACGACGGCAGCTACCCTAAGTACCGAAATCGGTCGCCCGTCCCATGGCGTTCACGTCGGCCTGCCCGTCCGCCACATGGCGGCCCCAACCATGGTGGCTCCAATCATGGTGGCTCGGGCGGTGGTGGCCATGGCGGTGGTGGGTCAGCATGAATTGAAGGTAGCCGTTCACGAGAATGAGGGTGCGCGCAGCGCAGCCAGAAAGGGGACCGCTAATCAACGCGAATAAAGAGTAACCGTTCACGAGTTCAAATCGTAACGCTCTCTCTATAGCGCGACCGAGGAACATTGCCCAGCTTGAAAGGCAGGCGGCCAATGCGGAAGCAAACCGCGTCTCGATTCGGCCTCAGCAAAGTGGCGATTAATAGAAAGACGTTCGTTCGTCCGACGAGAACAATGGGAGAGGGCTTGTAGCTGACCCGTCGTGCCTCCGGCCGGGACATGCCCGGCGGAGGGCCCTTTTTCATGGGCGTCCATTAGTATCGGTCAAGAAATAAGCGACCGTGTACGGCGTTTGGCCGTGAGCTTCGTTTTTTAAGGCCCGGAGGGCCAACATAGTCCTTGCCGGGGTCGTCAGGCCCCGGTCCTCGGCAAACAATATCGGTAAAGCCCCGGCAGGGGCGATACAGACGCCAGCCCTCGTCCTT
>JAJRVM010000286.1 GCA_024277285.1 Planctomycetota bacterium | reverse complement strand
CAAAGCCCAGGGCAAGCGCGACGAAGCGAGCGATCAGGCGTCATGAGCCTGCTTGACTATCGGGCGATTCGCCAGCAAATAGGCATTCGTCCGGTGCTGGAGCTTCTCGGCTATCAGGGGACCACTCTACGCGGCCACCAAGGGCGTGGCCGCTGTCTGCTCGCATCGCACGCCGGTCACGTCGATGGGCAGCGGTGCTTCTGCGTGCATCCAAGAGGGTGTCACATCACAGGGTTGTGATGGACAGTCAAACCCCTCTTGGAGAATTGTTATGTGTGAAAGCAGCATCAAGAATTTGGTCGCCCGTGTGTGGAAAACTGAATCGCTCGATCTGGAATGTGGCTCCCATTACGTGGACGAGATCGTGACCGTTCACCTCTGCGGAACGGTCGAGCGGAAGCCCGATCAGTTGGTTGCTCCAACCGCCAGCCTGCCGCTGATTACGATCCTTGCACTTTTTTGGGAGAAGAGCGGCATTTGTCGCGACCACGCCCTGCGGATGTTGCGTGAGGCGATCACCGAAGCAATGGAAAACGGCAAAGACAACACGAACGAGCAGATTGAAGCTCGCATGAAGGATGTGGAAAAAGCGGTGAAGGCGGTGAAGACCGATCTGATTGCCAAGCTACCAAAGGTCAAGAGAAGCGGTCGGGTTGTCACTAAGGAACTGGAAGTCACGGTGCTGACTGATGAGGCTATTGCCCCAGCAGCGTATGAGGGCTGCTCGTGCGAGGTGAGTAGAGGCTGAACAAATTATCGTCCATCGTGTTCCGAGTCGACCCATTTTGTCGCGGTGCTGGTGAGTTGGCAGAATAGTGTTGTTCGTCGTGTTCGTTAAACGAAGGACTGCTGACGGAGAGCTTCTGGGCTGCACCCCAGCTCAATTGCGATCGGGACGGACCAGTAGATCCGTTGTTCTGCGGAATTATTCCTCAACATGATCACTTGGCTTGACACGTTCGGTAACTGCAGCCGACAATGAGGGCAACTGACCAATACTGAGAGTCAGGCGTTGACCAAGCAGTCACCAATCATCAGGCTGACAAAGAGCGACAGGCCGCCCGATGTCGGAGTTGCCGTTCCTGAAGCACGTCCCCGATGACGCGAGGATCATCACATGAAATGCGCACGTCGTTCGTTTTTGGCAGCGATCGCTTCCGGCGCCGCCGGACTAACGGGAGGCTGTTGTGGATCCGATTCGTTAACAGCTGCCACGTCACTGTCTAATCGACGTCCAGCAAATCACACGAACACGCGTGTTGCTGCTATTCAAATGACTATCCGCCATGGTAAGGTTGACGAGAATTTGACAACGGCGGAGAAACTGATCAAACGGGCAATCCTCAAAGGCGCGAAGTGGATTGTCTTGCCAGAGTTCTTCACAACGGGTTATGGATCAGGGAATGACCCGGCCCAGCTCGATGCTGCCCGACCAATTGACGGTGAACCCACTGAGATGTTGAAACGTATGGCGGCCCAAGGAGAATGTGCCGTAGGCGGTTCCTTTCTCGCTCAAAGACAAGGTGACACCTACAATACGTTTGTTATGGCGACCCCTGATGGATCTGTTCACACGCACGATAAGGATGCGCCATCAACCGGTGACGAGGCTTCCAATTATGTTGGGAGAATTGACGACAAGGGCTTGTTGGACGTGGGCGAGTTTCAGATCGGTGCGGCATTGTGCTGGGAGTTGATGCGGTTTCGGACCGCGCGCAGGCTAAGGGGAAAAGTCGATTTGGTGCTCGCAGGCACGGCGTATTTTGAAGATGAAGAATTCGATGATGCACTGAAGAAGCAGACGCGTGACTTTTTGAGGCGAAAACCTGGCCAGTTTGCCCGGCTTGTTGGCGCCCCCGTTGTCTTGGCGAGTGGAGTGGGGCGAGCTGAAATTGGCTCGTACGACAACCCCAACGGCCAAGTCAAAATAGAATTCCTTGGAGCAAGTCAAATCGTAAATGCGTCCGGCGAAACACTGGCGATGCGGTCACAAGCGGATGAAGAAGGAATCGTGGTCGCTGATATTGAAATGGGGCGATTTCCACCGCTGGATGAATTAGTGGACCGACTTTGGATCCCAGAAGTGCCCCAATTCTACAATGACGTATTCTTCGAGAACACACGGAAAGGTGCAGAGGTTTATAAAAAAGACGTGCGACCACACAGATGAGAGTGATCAAGATAATCGATGCGGGTTCGATCGAGATAATCGATGGGGTTTCGCTTGTTGTGATGGACCGTGCACTCCAAGTACCGGTGGCCTCTTCTCTGTTCCGTTCGTGCAAGATGGCGACGTCCGTTGGCAATTCAAGGGTGTGAGTTACCAGCGCAGAATCCAGGGGACTTCTCGATGGAGCACGCGGC
The DNA here is from genome assembly GCA_024277285.1 of Planctomycetota bacterium. The sequence goes on along the minus strand of JAJRVM010000286.1, from coordinate 3,397 downwards.
AAAGATCGATCGCGGCCTGATGCAGCGACAGCTTGGTTACCGCTGCCCACAGTTCGAGCTGGTTGCCTTTGCTATGACACCGGTGGCAGTAGTAGCGATCGGTCGCCACGTTGACCGAGAAGGACCGATTGTGGCGGGACGTGGAAGCATGCAAGGGACAGCATCCGTACCATTGCTCACCCCTACGACTTGTCGGCTCGAAGGGGAGCAAGTCGAGGACTTGCTCCATCGTGATCTCGGCGCGTAGCTTGTTGAAGTCGACACCTGGCATGGCTTGCTCTCTTTCCGTGGCGGGACTTGCTTGGCGGAAGATGAAGGATCGTTCCGTTCCCACTCTCTATATAGGGAACGGGAACGATCCTCTTTGGGGAGTCATTCGACGCGCTGCCAACCCCCTGCCGTGTGGCGGATCTTCCCAGCTTGTTCCAGGGCTTCGAGCGTCTCGCCCAGTCGCTGGTTCTGGACCGAAAGCACATTGCGAAGGTTCGTTCGCGTGAGCACCGCACCATTGGCGAGGTGGGTCAGTACCCGCGGCGAAACGCGTCTCGCGCCCCGTCACCGGATGGGTCCAGCCTTTTGCAGAAAGCGATCGGATAGCCGCCCTCAGCTCTCCGCGCGCAGGGGGAGAGCTCAAAAGTGAGCCGACCACCGAGAAACGAAAGCGGGCCCACAAGGCGGCCGTTGACGGGTGGGGGTGTTGCGTCATCACAGCTCCTCACAAACGAGAAATGAGTGAAAAGAACGATGACTCTACCTATAACCGGGGCAATCTGGCGGATCGACGTGCATCCTCTGCGGATTTATCCCGGTCATCTGGAGACCGTGATCGGAGGGCCCTCCGCAATCGTGATCGGCGCGAGAAAGCGAAGCAGTCGCCCCCATCCCTGACGATCCTCATCGGTGCGGACAAACGCTTCGAACATCGCGCGAGGAAGCATGCGGACGTTCAGCGGCGGCATGAATCGACTACGCACGACTTTCCAAAAGGTGGTCCGTGGAAAGTGCTCACGCCAGAAGACGCGCCAACGCATGATGGTCCGCCGGTCGGCGCCAAAAAGCCGTGAAAGTTCGCCGACGCGGCGTGAATTTGGTCCTTGACGCATGGCGGCGACCAAGATGACCACGGCGCCCAGGTAGACCTTCCGACCGAGAAAACGCACCGATGGCGGGGTCACTCGCTTCCGGCAACCGTCCGATGCGCAGCAGAAGCTCAGCCGGTGGCGGTACGACTCAGGCAGATCCTTGCCGCCACCTCGCGGCTTGCGCGGATAATTGGCACGGTGCAGACAACCGCCGCATGGACATCCCTGCTTGCGGGTTGTCTCGGCAAGATCCTGATCGATGGAGAAAAGAAACGTCCAAAAACTGGCATCGTGAAGCAAATCATGGTACATCGTGGAATACTCCGAGGGATTGTTGTGAACCTTCTGGAGTACACCCCTCGGAGACCTCGATCAAGCGATCAGGCTCTTCGGGGGGATTTTTCTTGAAAACCTCACGGAAGTTGATCAGGAATCGCTGATTCCGACGCAATTAACTTGCCCACGCTGAGGCAGTCGGCAGTGAGGAGTCCTGCATCGTTTCTTTGTCGTCTGGTTTGTTATCGTTCATGGTTCGTGTAGCCACGGGTGAACACAGATCTTCACGGATGAAAAGTTCGCAATCGGCAAGACTATGTGTCCATTCGTGAGGATCAGTGGCTTGCCTTTCCTTCCTGCTGTGCGTCTGGCTCGGAAGACTCTACCGGCGGCTGTTGCAGTTGATCGGGTTCAACACGTTTGATTGTTCCATCTTGAAATATAAGAACGGGGGTGTTGGTTCGGGCTGCCACATCTACGACTGATTGCATCGCAACCTTTGCAGCATCGTTCGCTTTATCAAAAAGCGTTTGCTCTTTCGAATGTTGCTGGATCATTGGCTCTTTCTCACTGGTCTTGCATTTGTGATTCAATATATTGCCACAAGTCGGGATCGGCGATAACCTGTCCCTGTTCTTCGTACCGTGCGACTTCCTTCGGCGGAAACTGAGAACCATCCAGAAGCAGCCATCCATCTACGACGGGTCGGTAAAGACAGTTGAAATTAGAAAGCCCTCGGCGATATCGCTGCCGAATCGTTGGCTCCGGTATGTTGTGCCCTCCCTGCTTGACTCGGTTGGCAACCCGCTCGATAGCCAATTCCTCGGAGGGCAGCCAAAGGAAGAACAAGAGTACTCGGTACCCCAAAGCCTGCCACTCCGGGATTCGTTGGGAATAGCTTCTTGCCGCAAGCGTCGTTTCAAACGAGAGCGTCTCACGGCTATCCAGCAGCTCTTGCATTCGTTCCAACATCAACTCCGATGCACGAAAGTTCTGCATCGAAGGTGCAAATGGCGAAAGCCCCGCCGCAATCAGGTCCGCATTCAAGAACTCTGTACATTGCACGTAGTCCGGCAGGAACTTGGTTGCGAACGTTGTCTTTCCGGCACCGTTTGGTCCGGCAATGATGTAGATCGACTTTGATTGTTCTGTGGTCATTTTATGTTAGCCACGAATAAACACGGATGACGTGTTTCTGTCTCTTGGTCGTTGTTCGCTCTTGCTTATCCGTGTTCATTCGTGTCAATCCGTGGCTAATATTCTTCTTTCATTGTCTCTGCCCACTGCCCACTAGAAGTCGAAGTCATCGGAAATCGCTCGATCTATGGTCACGTTGTGGGTTTGTAATTCAAATTCTGTATCAGCATCCTTGAGAACCAGACGATATCGCTTCTTATTGTCGAACTGCTGATCCTTCAACGCCAACATAACCGACTGCTGACGGTCATCGAGGTTTCTGGAAGTGCTGGCGAACGTCACTGTTTCAATACTTGAGACCAAATGGTCTCCCTCATAAATGGCGATTTTGACCGTAAGGGCTTTCTACGACGCCGTCGTCGTGCTTCCGCATCGCGCACAATTTGTTCATCCAGCGCTGCGTCCGCTTGCAGTTGAGCCATGATGGCCGCCTGCTCTTCCTCGCTCGGCGTTGGTTCCTCATCACCAAAGTTCAGTGACAGCTGGTTTAATGAGAAAACACGGCGCTCGCTACGACGGCCCCACAACATGTCGACCAGTCGTTGATTGACCGCTTCCAGCTCGTCGACGCGGCGCTGCAACTTGTCCCGATCGTCGATAAGCGTCTGTGTTGAAGTCAAGAGCGCTTCGTAGTCATGGCCAATCGTGCCGAGCTGTTGTTGCAATGCGGCGTTGTCTTCACGCAACGGCTCAACCATTTGCACCGTCGATGCGTTCTGCTCACGAAGCTCTTCATTGAGCTTCATGGCCTGTTCGAGCTGTGCGGTGAGTTGCGTGACGTCCATGATGATGGACATTATACAGGCGCGCACGTCACAAGAAAAGACGAGGGCTGAAGAATT
>JAJRVM010000285.1 GCA_024277285.1 Planctomycetota bacterium | reverse complement strand
CTGGGTGGGAAGCGGGTGTGAGGTGCCGAATAGGGAATGCGGAATAGGGAATGCGGAATGCGGAAGTCAAGGTGATTCGCCATGGGTCTGTTCAGGAAATCAGGAAGTGAGTCGCTAACGATCGGCATGTGACACGGAAATCTTTTCAAGCAAGACTCACGATTTCTGTTTGCCAGTTTTTGCAGTGGCAATCGATTTGACAATGATCGCGATCAATTCGTCGCTCTCATCGAGCAACGGCGACAGTCGGGATTCCGGCAGCAACTCGGCGCATGTGATCAACTCGAGCCAACATTGCGACTCGCGCAACTCTTTTTCGCAGATCCCCATCTTGTGGATGAAGTCCTTCTTACTTTCGGAGCCACGAGCCTCCGCATAGTTTGGAGCGGGCGACGTGCCACACCTGACGAGCTGCCCTGCGATATGCCGGCCTATACGTGTATATGGGATCGCGTCGACGACTTTGCCAATGCGTGCTGCGAACTTAATCAGTCGGTGCGCCAAGTCATCGCCCATCCGTTTCCGGCGTTTTCCCATCTTCGCCACCCAATTCTCTTTCCAAGGCTGGAGGCTCAAGGTGCGAGAGATCCAGTGCGCGTTGCCTCTCTGCTCATTCCGCATTCCGCATTCCCTATTCCCGGTCGTCGTTGGCACTTGCTTCGACCTGGAAGCTAACCCGGATTATTGATAATGGATGGAATTCTTGAGCCTCCAAAAGCGCCTAAGAGGTGACTAGCAAAGCACTTCTTTCAACGCCTGGAGGCTCGAAATGATGGTACACGATGTTTGGAATTTGGAAGTCGATTTTTCGCCAGAAAACGCATTGAGATTGAACCGGTTCAGGAACATCTCTGCACCGATACCGGACTGCTGTTGTTTCGACAGCTCGATGGACAACTGGGCTTTACCCAAGGTCTAGCCGCTCAATTGGTCGACACCCGAACCGATCCAACGCATTCCGTTTTGGAAATGGTGCGTAGTCGCCTGTTCGGCATCATCGCCGGGTATGAAGATCAGAATGATCACGATGCGTTGCGCAGCGATGCTATCTTCAAAATGATCGCCGACCGGTTGCCCGACGACGAGGATTTGGCAAGTCAACCCACCCTGTCTCGGTTTGAAAATGCTGTCACGCCCGCCGATTTATTACGGCTGGAAGACTGGTTTATCCAACGGTTTGTGGACTCCTTCGACGAGTCGCCCATCGAGATCACCTTGGACATCGACGTCTTCGATGATCCCACTCACGGACAACAACAATTGACGTTCTTCCATGGTTACTACAAGCAATACCAGTATTTGGTGCGCGCGATCACCTGTACCGAGAACGACCAGGTCGTGCTACCGGCGTTGTTGTACGGCACGGCCGATCCGGCGCTCGGACTCGGACTCGATTTGGAGCGTATCGTCCAGGCCTTGCATGGCAGGTTTCCTGACGTCGTCATTCACGTGTGCGCCGATTCGGGCTATGCCAAACCCTGGTTGTATCGCGTGTGCGAGCGGCTAGGCCTTCTCTACTCGATCGGCATCGGCATGAACAAGGTGTTGCAGCGTGGCAGCGAGGAATTACTGCAAACGGCGGTCGAAGCGTATGAGAAAACGGGCCAGCCACAACGGCTCTTCACCGGCTTTGACTATCAGGCCGGCACCTGGCAACAGCCGCGGTGGATCGTCGTTAAGTGTGAAGCGAACGCCCAGGGAACCAACCGCCGGGCGGTCGTGACCAACCGCGGGCGGTGCCCGCACGTTGCCGCACGGCGTTTACGACGAGTACAGCGAACGGGGCGAAAGTGAGAACCGCAACAAGGAACTGAAATGCGAACTCTGTGCGGATCGGCTGAGCGATCATCGTTATATGGCGAATTGCTTCCGCATGTTTCTGCATAGTGCGGCAAACAATCTGCTGGTACAAATGCGTCGCCGGATTGCATCGCCGCCGATGGAACCGACCGTCAAAGTGTTGGCTGAGGAAGGATCGGATCTTTTACAAACGACGCACGAAATTCCCGCTGAAGCATCCACGCGCACGCACACGTCGCCGCCAATTCAATCGTCGACGCCGAGCCGATCCGCTCGGTGAAGGCCACGCGAGCACCTGGCGGATGATGCTGATCAAAGTGGCCTCACGGATCAAGATCACGACCCGTCGCGTGCGTGTATTTCTTTCGGGCTCCTGGCCATTTCTGTCCTTCTTCCGCGACGTAGGTCAGGCCTTGACTCCTGACTCGTAATGCCTCGCCAGTTGTTGTCCGCCTCCCGCACATCTTAACCGCGGCCGACTCCGCTTGGGGGAAAGGGGGCACTCTGCGCACTGACAGCAACGGAATTACACCGATGGCGAATTCGCGATTCTCAACCCAATCCGTGACCCTTCGTGAATAATCCGCGCTAGACGTTTCCCGTGGCGCGGCCTTTCAGGCCTTCCGTGGTGTGCCGCGTGCCTTTCCCAGGGTTCCGCGAAGTCCGCCGCATTCGCGGCGACCTTGCTCCATGGGTAGGCTATCATAGCGCGCGCCCTAGCGGGGCTTATCTCACTTAACAGGCCCATTTCGAGTTCTTCACGGCTCGATGCCCCGCGCCACACTAGGGCTCCAACGGCCCAGCAGGTCCCGCACCGCCCGACCGCGATGGCCCCATCGGGCGGTTTGGTCGGGGGGTAGTTCGGCAAGCGTCTTGGTCGGCTGTTCGCGTAATTCAAATAGCACGTCGTAGCCGAACCCGAACGGCCCGTCGGCGGGCTGCTCGAGCAGTCGCCCCCAACAGCACCCCGTCCCTTGGGCCACGATGGCTCCGCTGGGGTTGGCGACCGCCAATTCACAGACGAAGCAAGCCGACCGTGCTGCCGATGGCACGTGTTGCAGGTCAGCCAGCAGTTTCTGCCGATTCTGGGCCATCGTCGCCTGGTCCCCCGCATAGCGCGCCGAGCGCGCTCCCGGTGCGCCATCGAGTGCATCGACCTGCAGTCCTGTGTCATCGGCCAGCACCCAAGCGTCCAGCTGCCAAGCATAGTGAACCGCTTTCTTGATCGCGTTTTCCGCCAACGTTCGGCCATCCTCGACCGCCTCCGGCACTTTCGGAAATTCGGCCAAGCTCCGCATTGGCACGCCCAACGGAGCCAACAGCGCGGAAAGCTCGCGAAACTTGTTCGAGTTGCTGGTAGCGAGCACCAGGTTGTTACAAGAACTCTCCATCGGTCCCTCATGCGTTCGTCGCGCCGAGTGTTGATACGCGTGTAGCTTGCCAGTCCGATTCACCCATGGGACAGGACCATCGGGGTCTTTTCAAAGCACCGTTGCGTCAATCAGTTATGCAAATATCTATCTACAATATCGCCAGCGGATCGCGTCGGTGTTCGTGGGTCCCACGCGTCACACCCGTCCGATTGTGAGCTTGGAGCGTTCTCCACACCTCCGTTCCAGACACTTTTCCGGCGACCAAGTCACGATATAACTGAATGCAACGGCGCATGTCGACTGGCGAATCGTCCTGCAGAAACTCGATTCGAAAACACCGCACACCGAGTCGCAACAACGGCGCGACAACTTCCGCGCCACTTTGTGCCGTTGCGTTATACAGCGTGTTGCGGCAGCCAACATCCGCATGCAGTGGATGCGTGCTGCCAACGCGGTCCTTCAAACGCACCTCATGGTCGTCACACGGACGGCCACAGTTCGTTTTGTTGGTTCCGGGCGAGAGCACGGCACAAAACACACAATGCTCCATGTGGAACATTGGCATGTGCTGGTGGATCACCACCTCCAGTAAATCCGCTCGGGCATGCCGAACCATTTCGACCATCTGGTCTCGATTCAGGTCGTACGACGCGGTAATCCGCACTGCACCAAGTCGACGCAGATAGTCGACCGTGATCTCGTTTGCGGCATTTAGCGTATAGTCGGCAATGCAAGGTACATCCCGGGCCGTAAAGTATTCGAGTCCCGCAAGATTGCGCACGACGATACCGTCTGGCTGCCGCCCCGCTAACGCTCGGAACAACCCCAGTTCGCCCGGTTTGAGTATGCGTGGGGTCGCCAAGTAGACCCGCGTCTCGTTGGCACGGGCCATCGCTACCGCTTCACGATACTGGCGAATGTCCTGAAAGTCGACATAGACGGTGGTAACTCCCAACGCCAACACCTCGCGCAGTTGATACAACGACCGACACATGACGATCACCTGGGTATCCTGTTGGTCGCTGTCCCCAAGTTCGATCTCGCCCCGCAGTTGAGGCAATACGGCTGATTCAGCCAATACGGGAAGAGCAGGGGGGCGACTGTCGCGGAGCGATTGCAGACGCGCGATCAACGTGCGGCGAAGTTTCCCCAAGACGCTCAATGGCACCATCGGGTTCCCTTCGATCTGAGCGGTCAGCCGAGTCAATACGAATCCCGATCCGCCCAGCCGCTTGAGCTGCCGTTGCAACACTTGCTGATCCAACGGATGTTTGATCGCTTCCGCAAGCGGTTCGTCACTGGCACATTCGAATTTGGGCAATCCGTCCGCCTGCACAACTAGCTGCAATACGCGGCCAACACTTGCCGTGACGGCAATCTCAACACCGATATCTTTACCGGACAAGTCACCTGAAAACGTCTTGCGCAGCCGGCGGGTGAGTGCCGGATCGTCGCTCTTCCACACCTGCTGCCCGGCCCATAGCCGCTCCAGCTCCAGCGGATTGCGATGCAAATTGATTTCAACCGTCCCCGAATCGACTTCATCGCTGATTCGCTTTCCCTTGCGAAACAGGGTAAACACGCGCCCCCCTTGTTCCTCACCAGCCGCTCGATCACCTTCAAAAACGATCCCATCCCCCGCCTTGAGCCGGCCACATAAATCAACGCGAACACGTCCCTTACGTACATCGCGCACTTGGCCAACCAACACACCTCGTTTGGCTGAAGCCGTGGCCGAAACCAACGCCTTGTGATCACACCCTTGCAGCCAACCGACCGAGAACCCGCGCGAAAAGGAGAGCTCCATCTCTTCCACATCACGGGGAGTGAAACTGACCGGCTTACCAGCCACCGCCGCGTCAATCGCCTGGCGATAATGCCGCGTGATGTTGGCAACATACTCGGGTGTCTTCAGCCGGCCCTCAATTTTCAGTCCCATCGCGCCCGCCTCAATCAAATCAGGCACCAGCGCGTAGGCGGCCAAGTCACGAGGGCTGAGCAAATACTTCTTGTCATCCAGATCGACGGGACTACCATCACAAATCAACTCGTACGGCAACCGGCACGCTTGAGCACATTGACCACGATTGGCACTGCGCCCCCCCAGCGATTCGCTAGTCAGACACTGACCACTGTAGGCCACACAGAGTGCTCCATGCACGAACACCTCTAACTGCATCGATGTCTGTTGGTGAATCTCCGCGATCTCCGCGACGGAAAGCTCCCGCGGCAATACAACGCGATCCACTCCCAACCGCCGCACGACATTGATCGACTCGGCACACGTCAACGTCATCTGTGTCGACGCGTGGATCGACAGTTCAGGAGCAACTCGGCGGATCAGGTGCAACAGCCCCAAGTCCTGTACCAGCACCGCGTCGGCACCCGCCGCGGCGATCTGGCGAATCGTCGCCTCGAGTGATTCCAATTCATTGGAAAACCCGAGAATGTTCGTCGTGACATAGCCCATCACTCCATGAGCGTGCAGCAACGCCATCAGTTCGGGCAGGTTGTCGAGTGAAAAGTTGGCGGCACGGGCGCGCGCATTAAAGCCGGTATCGAGCCCGAAATAGACGGCATCCGCCCCATTGGCCACCGCCGCACGCGCACACTCCCAACTGCCTGCCGGTGCCAGCAGCTCTGGCCGCGTTCTCTTGTTCTCGCCACTCACCACAATTACCTTCCCATTCGTAGGGTGTGTCAAACTCGCCTCATATTCGCACGCCAGCAGCCTTCAAGCTCACAAGGCGAGTGCAGGCACACCAGATTGTGCGTCCATTACCATACACCCGCCCATCGTGTCGCCCCACCCCACGCCTGGTCCAGTGGCCGATCTCGCGGCAGTTCGCGTTAACGCTCGAACAGCAAGAAGTATCGCAACCAGCTGTCGACCGGCATGTCCCACGTAGCACCACAGCTGCTATGCTTTAACGAGCAACACTCCAAGACGAGTTACCACGGGACTCGCGTCCCAACAACAGGAGCACGTGCCATGATCCGGAACACGGCGATGATCGCATTCGTGTTGATGAACTTCGCTTTTATCACGGCAACGGCACGGGCCAACGGCTTGCAGCCTAACAACCAACAGCCCAACGTGTTGTTCATTGCCGTGGACGACCTGCGTACCGAGCTCGGGTGCTACGGGCTGCCCTATGTGCAGAGCCCTCACTTGGACACTCTGGCACGTCAGGGCGTCCTGTTCCGAAACCACTATGTCCAGGTCCCGACGTGTGGCGCGTCGCGCTACGCGCTGCTGACCGGCCGCAGTCCGGCAACAACCGGCGTAACTCGCTCGAACAATGCATTCTACGATCCCCCGACGGCGTTGATCCCTGTCGCCACGCCCGCAGCGCAATCGATGCCCGAGCTGTTTCGGCGCAACGGCTATCACACCGTGTTGATTGGCAAGATCTCACACACACCCGATGGCAGAGTATTCGCTTACAACGGGACCGGCGACGGGCGTGCGGAACTGCCACACGCATGGGACGAGTTCAGTACACCGATGGGGTCATGGAAGCGCGGTTGGGGCATCTTCTTCGCCTACCAGGGTGGTCGTCACCGCGAAGACGGCGGCGGTCATCGCGACCTGATGGAGTTCACGGCCAGCCGGGACGACCAGCTACCCGATGGTCTGATGGCCAATGCCGCGATCGAAAAGCTGAAGGAGCTGCAAGGGAAAGGTAAGCCGTTTTTCATGGGTCTCGGTTTCTTCAAGCCGCACCTGCCATTCGTTGCCCCAAGAGCGGATTGGGATGCGATCGACGTCGATCAAATCCCGACGATCGAACATCCCCGAAAACCCAACTCGAAATACTGGCACAAGAGTGGCGAGTTCTACGGATACAACGCACCCTTCAAGAAGACTCGTCCGCTGGCTCAAGCCGATCGCCAGCGCGCACGGCGCGCCTATCTAGCGTGCGTGCGCTACGTTGACCGGCAGATCGGCCGCGTCCTGAAGACACTCGACGAACTGGACCTGGCCGACAATACGATCGTCGTCGTTTGGGGCGATCACGGCTGGCACCTGGGGGAATCGGCGCTGTGGGGCAAGCACGCTCCGTACGAACGTACGCTGCGTAGCACGTTGATCATTCGCGCGCCGAGGGTCAGTCGCGTTGGGGCGACCAGCGCCGCCTTGGTTGAAACGATCGATCTCTATCCGACACTTGTTGATCTTTGCGGTTTGCCACTGACCAAGACACAGCGCCCCTTGGATGGCCGCTCGCTGCGCCCCCTGCTCGATGGAACGGCAACCTCGGTTCGGCCCTGCGCCATCAGCTATTGGGGAAAAGCGGTCAGCGTCCGCAGCGACGCTTACCGCTTGATTGCTCGGCGCGGCAAACGGGCCTTGACCGACGTTGAACTCTACCGAGTTTCCAACGGCGACGATCCAACCGACAACATTGCCGCGACCCTGCCCAAGATCGTAGAGCAGCTCACGCGGTACATTAAGATTCCCGATTGACGCAGAGTGCCACGGCACTCCGTGCCGTGATGCCGTGATGCCGTGAACCACACACTCCGCGACGTCTTCCTGCTTCCTGCAACAACGACGTTCCAAGAGTCCCCACTTGAGCGATCGCCGTGGCGTTGGCCTTCGGCGCGCGCCGCATCCTGGTGTGCAGTGACGAAATTGTTCCTAGCATGTTCTAGTTGCTAAACGCGCGTATCAGCGTAGGTGGTTCTGTTTATTCCGTTTGGTTCCGCGAGCGAGTGGTCGATGTGGGGAGCGCGAGCAAGCAGCTAACAGTCGAAGTCAGAAATCCTACGGGCAGAAACGAGGCTGGAATCACATCTTTCTTGCCCTCCAACGAGAACAGCCAAAGCGCCATCCCTGAGCGTGAGGGCAGCAAAGGGCAAAGAAGATTGGGGGCAAAGAACAGCGCTACTTGGATTACGTTGCGACGAGGCAACGATCTACCCGTGCTCGAACACAGCACGCGTCAATTTGAAACAAAAAGCGTCGTCTCGACGACTAGAAAAAAGGGTCGCAGAAACGGTCTTTTTAGCAACCCACAGACACACCCTACGTGCGTGGCACAAACAGCATGCAATGCCCGCCACCGGGGACCATGTCTGCTTCGATAATACTGTCGCAAGTGACCGTCATCGTGCGCACCCGGTAGGCCTCCCGGTTTGTCTTGAAATGTGCGTCACGGGCATCCTCATAGAGCGTGGCCGAATAGGTCACACCCGGTTTCAAGAAATCAAGTGTGACTTTCAGCGTGCGCGCTTCTTCGTTCGTGGCCGAGGCAACGAACCATCGTTGGCCACTGCGCCGCGCGGTGGTGATGTATTGACCAATCGCACCGCGCAGGATACGTGTTTCATCCCACGTCATCGGCAACCGGCGCAGGAAATCAAACAGGTCATCGCGCTCGGCATATGCCTCGGGACAATCGGGCAGCAGCGACACGCCCGAATAGGTAATCAGCACGCGCGCTGTTTCCGCCACGATCGTCGCATCGACGTTCGTAAAGATCCGCGGTCGATCGCGTGCGGGATTCTCTAACGTGAACAGGCCGTTACACATGTCCAGTGGCCCAGCCAGCATGTTGACAAACACTTGTTCGCAGAACCCTGTCGGACCGAACGCGCGCATCGCGTCGGACTGCGAGTGACAAAATTCGCGAGTGACATAGTTCGGGTACGTCCGCTCGTCACCCGATGGCGTAACAGGGCCGTCATGAAAGTCGCACAACAGCTGGTACTTGGCACAAAGCCTGACGATCTTGCGCGTGTCGAGCACTTTCTGCTGTCCCTTGCCCTTCATGAACCCGTACTTGATCCCCGCGGCGCCCCATCGGTGATACAGCGCTAATGTCGCTTCAAATGGATAGTTGTCGCGCGCGATGTCGTTGATATAGAGGATGATCCCCACATTACGGTCGCGCCCGTATCGGATCAGCGCCGGCACGTCGATCGGCTCGGCCCAATCCTTGGGTG